>JABDFW010000084.1 GCA_013286305.1 Bacteroidota bacterium | reverse complement strand
ACAACCATAAAACATATTATATGAGAAAATCAATTTATTTGTTAGCCGTACTTATTTGCCTGTGCCTGCATTTGGCTGCGCAAAACCCACCGGCGGGGCTAACTGCTAAAGTAAAGCAACAGGTAGTGGATACACTTGCAAAAGCACTGAAGGAAAATTATGTTTTTTTAGACACGGCTATTAAAATGGGCAACTATATTGAGAAACGGTTGAAAGATGGGGCTTACGCCACCATTAATAACCCCAACGATTTTGCGCAGGCTTTAACGGGCGATGTACACTCGGTTTATAACGATATGCACCTTTCCATCAATTTTGACCCAGGGTTTAAAATGGCGGCGCAGGACACGTCTGCTGCCGATGCCAAAAAAAGGGAGCAGGATAACATGAAATTCGAAGCTCAACAAAATTATGCTTTTAAGAAAGTGGAGATTTTATCCGGCAATATTGGCTACCTGCGCTTCGATGGATTTTTTACCCCAGGCATTTATGCAAAAGAAACCGTAAACAGCGCATTTGCTTTTCTAAAAAATGTAAATGCACTCATCATAGATCTTCGCTACAATGGCGGTGGTGACCCCGATATGGTGAATTATATTTGCAGTCATCTTTTAAAAGGCCGTACGCATATTAATGATCTGTACGAACGCCGCATCAACAAAACCTACGAGTCGTGGACAGATACATTAGATAGCACTGCGAGTCTTTATACAATGCCCGTTTATGTCCTTACCTCAAGACGCACATTCTCAGGCGCCGAGGAATTTAGTTACGATCTGCAAAACCTGCACAGAGCCACCATTGTAGGTGAAACCACGGGCGGGGGCGCCCATCCTGTTTCTTCTGAAGACATCAGCAATGGCTTTGTGGGCAATATTCCTTATGCCAGGGCCATAAACCCGGTTACCCATACCAACTGGGAAGCTGTTGGTGTAAAACCTGATGTGCCTATAGCAGCAGACAGCGCGCAAAACGAAGCCATGCTAACATATTTTAATTATAAAATAAATAACGCCGTAGATTCGAATGAGGCAAAAGCGTTTAAATGGAAATGGGATATGATGAACGCCACCATGCACCCTGCGCAGGTTGACACGGCCATATTAAAAACTTATGCAGGCAACTTTTCAGGCGACCGGCATGTAGTATTTAAAAATGGTGCCTTGTATTATTCCAGGGGCAGCAACCCGGCGCAAAAATTAATCGCCATGTCGCAAACGGTCTTCAGGCCAGAAGAATTTGACTTCGTAAAAGTGGAATTTATCGCAAATGACAGCCACCAGGTAAACGATATTTCTTTTTTGTATGATAATGGGTCGACGCAAGAAGCGAAAAGAAACTTGTAATTTCATTATTTTACTATCTTTTGTTAACTAAAAAGTATGTAACCACCCCACGTTGCGCCTGCTCCCGGGGTGTAAGGTAAAATAAAAGTTGCTAGGTTCGCCATCGCCTGTAGCTACGGAGTTAAGATAAAATCCCGCCCGGCGCTTTAGGGGGATCCAGAGAGTATTTACCATTTTTTTTATGGAAAGGTGGAAAATAAACTGTGTTGCTTTTTCAATCATGCTTCCTTAATGACCCTACGACTTTTCTTCCTGTCATCTGTCGACTCTCATCTGTCAACTAACTTGAACCTATTTCAAATGGTATTGTATAAAAAAATCGCAAATCGCCTGGCAGGCATCAAAGTTTTTACTGCTTATGCCAACAACAAATTTGGGCAGGTATTGCGGGCCGCCGGGCCAGGTATGGCCTCCACTGGTAATGGTGTATCCCACCACTCTTTTTGCGCCACCGCGGGTGTATTCCTCTTTTGTCACACTGGTACCGTCGTTAACTAACTGGGGCAGGCTGGTAACGATGGGTTTTAAATTGCAGTTGTCTGCCGACGCCCATTTTTGCAGCGCTTCTTCGTGCCCGTAAATTTTACCACCCGCTCCTTTTTTTATCATACCGCCTTCAAAAGGAACAATAGGGTCATCAGTACCATGTATATACATCACAGGAATAGGTTTTACCGGCGCATAATCAACGTCCTTATCCATGGTGGCTGCCACGATTGCAACGGCTGCAATGCGGTTACTAAGCTCACAGGCAAGCCTCGACGCCATAAACCCGCCATTTGACATGCCTGTAACATATACCCGGTGTGCATCAGCTTTGTAAGTAGTGAGTATGTAAGTGATAAGCTCATTAATAAAGTGCACATCGTCAACATTTTTTTTGTTGGCTCTGGTGGCCCTGCCATCGTTCCAGCTACGGTCAATACCCGCAGGACAAACGATCATGAACTTCTCTCTAATTGCAAGCGGCCTGAAATCTGCCAGCTTTAACTGCCCTTCAGGGGTGCCCAGGTTACCATGCAGTGAAATAATAACCGGCAAACCGGTCGCATTTATATCGGGTAAATAGGTTATAAAATCGCGTTTAATACCATCAACAGTAATTTGTTCATTCTTTTGCTGGGGTTGGGCTGAAACATATAGTAATGGAAATAAAAGCAGGGCAAACAAAAAGCGCTTCATAAAATGTTATTTTGAGTATGGCTTTTATTAGAACTGTGACTATGCAGAAAAGTTTAAACGGGGAATTGTTAATTATCATTTCTTCGCCAATGTTGGTGTTTTCACCAACATTGAATTTCCGAAATAAAATAGATTTGCCGGTGAAAACACCAGCAAAGGCAGCAGTGACTGACGTGATTGCTCAACTGCCTAAAGACATTTTTGCTGCAAGCTTGCTTTTGTTAAAAACATACAGGAAATAATTCTTTGCCAATGTTCGTGTTTTCGCCAACATTGAATTTGCCATATAAAATAGATTTGCCGGTGAAAACACCAGCAAAGGCAGCAGTGTCTGACTGATTGCTCAACTGCCTAAAGCCATTTTTGGTGCGAGCTTGCTTTTGTTATAGCCATACAGGAAATAAATGATCACACCAAGCACCAGCCATGATGAGAACCATGCCCAGTTTTTGCCCGTCATACCGGTGAGCAGGTATAAACACGTAGATAAACCGAGCAATGGAATAAGCGAAAGATTTTTGATAAATGATATTACAGATAAAACAACAAGCACTATCCAAAGAATGATGGTGGAAACTTCCAGCGACGCATTATCGCCGTTTATCTTAAACAGGTCGGTGAAATAATGCGGGTTTGCCATTTGCAATATTATTATGGCTGCCAGTATTAATAAGGGGAAAACAAACTTTGCATTTATATAAGGCATGTGAAACTTACCTGCCACTTTTTCTTTTCGTGGTATAAGCAAAACACCACCACATACCAATACAAAAGCAAATAATGTAGCGATGCTGGTAAAATCGAGCACAAAAGTTTTGTCTGTAAACAAAATAGGTATACCCACAATTAAACCGGTAACAATAGTAGAAAAAGAAGGGGTTTGAAATTTAGGGTGTATGCGTTCAAATATGGGTGGCAGCAGGCCGTCGCGGCTCATACACATCCATATTCTCGGTTGCCCCATCTGGAACACGAGCAATACGCTTGTCATGGCAATTACTGCTGCGAGCGATACCAGGAACTGCATCCAGCCAACATGAGTATCCTCAAATATTTTTGAAAGAGGGTCGCCCACATCTTTAAAGTTCTTATAGTTTACTACGCCCGTTAATACCAGTGTCAGCAAAATATAAACGATGGTACAAATAACGAGGGACAATATCATACTTCGCGGCAAGTCCCGCTGTGGGTTCTTGCTTTCCTCCGCCATTACACTCACCGCATCAAAGCCTATGTAGGCAAAGAACACGCCACTAACCGCCATCATTACACCACCGAAACCATTTGGCATAAACGACTTTACACCTGCATCGTTTGCCGGCGCCCAGTTGGCTGTATTTACGTAATATGCGCCTACAATAATTACCAGGGTAACCACGCATAATTTAAGTATCACCATTACATTACTAAAGTTCCTCGATTCTTTTATCCCTATATAAACAAGCAGTGTAATAAGCCCGTTGATAACAAGAGCCGGCAGGTCGAAGATGATCCTCAGGCTGCCAATAACAGGGGCAGAGCTCCATGCATGCAGCAGTTCCTGTGTTGAGCTTGTTAAAGTGTTGACAGCATGGCCCGCATTCTCCACCACTGCCTTATGCGCTTCAGAGTAGCTGCACGTTAAATAATCGGGTATATGAATACCTATGCGGCTAAGGAAGGAAGTAAAATAATCGCTCCACGAGAATGCCACATAAATATTACCAATAGAATATTCCATGATAAGTGCCCACCCGATTATCCAGGCAAACAGTTCACCAAATGAAGCATAGGCGTACGTATAAGCGCTGCCTGCCACCGGTATGCGGCTGGCAAATTCGGCATAGCACATAGCAGTAAAACCACAGGCCACGGCGCAAATAATAAACAGGAACACCACACCAGGGCCGCCTTTGTAACAGGCTTCGCCAAGGCTGCTAAAGCTGCCCGCACCGATAATTGCCGCAATGCCAAAAAACGTAAGGTCTTTAAGGGTAAGCACCCGTTTTAGCCCACCGCCTGCATGAGGGTCGTCCTTCATGGTTTCGGCATCGCGCAGTATCTTATCAATGTTCTTTGTACGGAATAGCGAATTAGACATGCAGTATATTTTGATAAAAGGGTAAAATACTGAAAGCAAAGAAAGGAGAAAAATATTTTTTGAAGGGATACCGAATATTCGGTATTGGGGGGTTGAGCCAGGTTTGTTCTTCCCGGCCTGTTATTGACGGTATATAGGTTTATACTGCAATAAAATAACTATTTTCAATGCGGCAAAACTAATACAAATTTTAAACCATGGTAACCATTGAAGCAGTGCGGCAACTGGCGCTTGCATTCCCCGAAGCGGAAGAGAAGCCTCATTTTGACCTACCCTCCTTCCGGGTTAAGAATAAAATATTTGCTACTATACATGAAAAAACAAACAGGGCCATGGTAAAACTGTCCCTGGTTGACCAGTCTGTTTTTTGTGCCATTGATAAAACAGCTATTTATCCCGTACCCGGCGGATGGGGGCGCAAAGGAAGCACTTTTTTTGAATTGAAGAAAGTAAGGAAAGCGGTTTTGAAAGATGCGTTAACACAAGCCTGGCTTGGTATTGCACCAAAGCAACTGGCGGAGAAGTTTAGGGAAGAAAACAAATAGTGCGTGTTATTTTACCCCCGGCACATCTTCCAGTTTATAATATACCTGCAACCCCCGTTCTTTCGCTATCCGCACATCTTCATCAGCGCCTTTTGACGCGCCTTCAAGTCGTAATACAGCATCACATTTTTCAAGTAACCTCGCTGCGGTAGGGTAAAGAATTTCTTCGTAGGGCCCATCTCCCGGTTTAACTGAACCTGCAAGCTTTAATAAAGGCAATGCAACCCATTCGCCTATCATGGGCAAATGCCCTGCACGGAATAAAGGTAGAGCCACGGACTCCAGGTGATCTAAATTTTTTTGCATCAAAACCGGATCGTCATTGGTACCGCTACGGTAAGGGCCTGCGATTAGTATAAGCATATTTTTTATTTTGATGCAAAGAAAATACGTGCTGAATAAAAAAATAATAAGGTAGATTAAGAAATTGGAGATTGCCGTAAAAGTAGGGTTTACGAGGTACTAAGTACGAAGTAATTAAAGAGCTATATTTTTAACTTCTAACTTCGTCTTTCGCCCTCGTACCTCGTACTTCTAACCTCGTACTTGTAACATCGTACCTCATACTTCTAACTTCGTATTTATAACATCAGCTTCCCTTACTTAACTTTTTCCTGATAACGCTTAAAAATTCCGGGGTAATGCCAAGATAAGAGGCGATCTGTTTTTGCGATACCCTTTGTACAAACTGCGGGTATTTGTTTACGAAGTTGATATACCTTTCTTCCGCAGTGATGGAAAGATTTTGGATGCTCCGCAACTGCTCCCTCACATAAGAGTTTTGCATAATTATCCTGAAGAACCTTTCAAACTTGGGCACCTTTAGATACAGATCTTCCAGGTCGTTTTTATTAAGTTCGAATACTGCGCTGTCTTCCATGGCATCAATATTAAGCAATGCAGGCTGGCCGGTGGAGAAGCTGTACATGTCGGTAACCCACCAATCGTTTATTGCGAACATGATGATATTTTCATTGCCATCTTTGTCAAGATAATATGCCCTTAGCGCGCCGGAATGAACATAGCTGATGGTTTTGGAAACCTGTCCTTCCTTTAAAAGAAAACTTTTTTTACCCGCCTCTTTGTATTTCATCAGCGGGATGAAATAATTTATCTCATCCCCATTAAGCGTAATATGTTTGGCAATATTTTTTAACAGGTTGGAGTGATCCATTCCGGAATTTGATAAATAAATGTAAGGAGAAATTGTTAGTTAACTGTAGTTCACATCCAGACTGTAAACAAGACCCTGAAATAAATTCAGGGTGACGATGCGATATAATCACTCTATACTATTTTGGGTATTTTTCGGGGAGACAAGGATGAATATGATGCTTTGTATTTCTATTTACTTTTCATTCGATGCCAGAAAAAAGCAATCCCAAAGCCCACCACTATATAAATAAACATTTTTATTATCCTGTAATTTGTTTTACTGCTCATCCTGTAAATGGTATTCTTTATTGATCAATTCAATCAATGCTATGGCTTCCTTTTTCTGCTCAAGTAATAATCTTAGCTCACCTATAAAGCTTGATTTTCGCTCATGAATATAAAATATCAACAGGTTAATCGTGTCCTGGTTACGGTTACGCAATTGGGGGTTACCGGCAGGCTTCTCTATATTGCTCATTCCTGACATGCCAATATTTGCATCACTGGTAAATACTGATCCCCGCTCATCCAGCTTTACCATACTGTTAAAAACAGATGCGTCAAACAGGTTGCCCAAAAGCGGATACGACAACTCGGCTTCTTTTACATCAATCGCGCTCAGGTTAATATAGTTATCTATAATTTTTTGAAAACCGGTTAAGCTGTTCAATACCTTCTGGTTACTTATCAGTCTGAAATTACCTGAGTTTTTCAATTCGATTATGGTGTTATTGCTTGCCTCAAATGTTCTTGACCTGGTAGAAAACCTTGCATAATAATACATATCGCTGCCCCTGTTGGTATTGCCCGGGGATTGCAGAAAAGAGATCAACGAATCAAAATCATGTATTTTATTGAACACTGAAGGTATCCATATTCTCAAATTCGCCGTATCTGCAACAAGGTCTTTTTTAATATTGATGATGTACTCTTTTTCTTTTCCCCTTTCACTAATGCGTTCCCTTATACTCTCTGCAAAAAAACCTAATGTTACCGCAAGGAATATCATTACGCCTTCTAACAAATACTCTTTAAAACTTCTTGTTTCTACCCGCGGGTGGTGATGTACTTCCATGCTGTTAGTTTGTGGTTTGTACCCGTCCGAATGGTTCATCCGGGCGGGGTTTATGGTTTGTAGTTCTGTGGTTGCTGCATTATTGCTATCGGTGCCAGGTACTTGTTCTACAGTATCCTCGTCCGAAGTGGTTGCCGGGCTTGCAGATATCTTAATATTCTCATTTGGGATATGTTCTTTTTCGGGCATTAAATGTTGGTTGCTATAATAATTAATTACAGGGTAAAAGTCTAAGGTACAAAATATTTAATATTAAGTTGCTGAATATCGCAGCGAATATAAAGGTCGTGTTGTATATGATTTTGTAAAAAGTCCGGCTGTTAATGGTATTTGTTCGTGTCAGCAAATTGTTACGTTTACCTGTTTTTATTTTACATAATCACGGCGTTTGTTATATTTACGGTGAGCATTCCTTAAAAGATCAATTAAACGATCTGGCAACCAAAATATGAATAAGCTAAAATTGTTACTTACTGTAATCGCAGTATGCTTTTGTTTTTCTTCATCCATTGCACAAAACAAGGTTCCGGCTGATAGCCTGCAAACTGATTCGTTACGCCGCAGCGTTGAAAATTTACTGCAGCAACAACACCAGCAGCAGCAACTGGATTCGTTAATGAAAGCGCAGTTGCTGAATGAGCTGCAATTGGCCAATGGCGATAAGCAAAAAACAAAGGAGCTGGAAGAAAGGCTAAAAAAAATTGTTGCAACCGATTCCGTGCGCAAAGCGGAACAATTGCAAAAAATTGCTGAGCTTAAAAAAAATACAACGGGTTCTGCAGTAACCCCTTTTACTGACACCATCTTTTTTATTTATACAAAAATTGGCTCATTTACGGCTGCAGAAAGGGCGGCTGCAATAAATGAACGAATTAAAAAATTGTATAATGATGCGTTTTATAATGCCGATTCCCTGAAAATAAATGAAACAGAAAGCGGGTTTGATATTTTATACAACAATGAAACACTTATTTTAACAGTCACCGGCCTGGATGCCCTGTGGCTCGGCACAGATGCCCGGCAATTAGCCAATGGCTACCTTACTAAAATTAAAACAGAAATAGCTGCTGAAAGAGAAACAAACAGCCTGAAGAACTCGCTTAAGCATATTGGTTTGGTATGCCTGATCATGCTGAGTTTAAGTATCCTGGTATTTTTTATCAACAAGCTGTTTAAATGGGTAATTCATCTTCGTAAAAAGGATAAACAGAAATACATAGGTGGCTTAACTATCAGGAAAATAAAAATACTCAGCGCAGAACAATTACAGCTAATAGAGTTACAGGCAAGCAATATATTACGGATCATCCTGCTTATTTTAATGGTATATCTTTCATTACCATTGTTATTCGGTGTTTTCCCCGAAACCAAGGCATGGACAGATGTTTTATTGGGCTGGGTATTAACGCCAACAAAATCAGCGCTTGCAGGCGTATTTCATTTCCTTCCCAATTTGTTTACCATACTGGTTATTTATTTTATTTTCAGATATACAATAAAGGCGTTAAAATATTTTGTAGATGAAATTGAAAAGGAAAATATTACTTTAAGTGGTTTTCATTCAGATTGGGCGCAGCCCACTTTAAATATTGTAAAATTTTTGCTGTATGCGTTTATGATCGTACTCATATTTCCCTATTTGCCCGGCCGTAAATCTTCCGCATTCCAGGGCGTATCGGTTTTTGTTGGTGTAATAATTTCATTGGGCTCTTCAAACGCTATTGCAAATATGGTAGCCGGTATGGTCATCACCTATATGCGGCCATTTAAAATTGGTGACCGTATAAAAATTGGCGATATAACAGGAGATGTGATAGAAAAAACAATGCTTGTTACAAGAATAAGAACCAGTAAAAACGAAGACATCACCATACCTAACTCAACTGTTCTATCCGGCAGCACCATTAATTACTCAAGCAACACAAAACCCCAGGACAAAGGCCTTATACTGCACACAACAGTAACCATCGGTTACGATGTGCCATGGAAAGATATGCACCAGGCATTGATAACTGCGGCCCTGCGCACTGAGTTTATTTTGCGTGAGCCAATGCCATTTGTACTGCAAACAAGTTTAGATGACTTTTATGTTTCGTACCAGGTAAATGCCTATACAAAAGAGGCAAACAGGCAATCGGGTATTTACTCGCAATTGCACCAAAATATACAGGATTGCTGTAATGAAGCCGGTATAGAAATAATGTCGTCGCATTACTGGGCTGCGAGAGATGGCAACAGGGCTACTACCCCTGCCGACTATTTGAATAAGAACTACAAAGCGCCGTCATTTAATATAAAGGTGAGCAAAGAGGATGGAGAGGGTGGGGGAATAAAGTAAAGGGGAGCTTTGAAACTTTTATAAGTGTAATTGGTTGAAAAAAGTACAAAGAATTAATTATGAGTGAGATAAAAAAAAGTAATTCGCTATTTAATTCCATTAAAGAAATAGTTTTAAAAGCAAAGCAAGTTGCTTTTAAAAACAGTAACACGGTTTTGCTTAATATGTATTGGGAAATAGGGCGGCTAATTATAGAAGATGAACAACACGGAAAGGCTAAAGCAGCTTACGGTAAAGGTATTTTAAAAAATCTTAGTCTGGAATTGACCCTTGAATTTGGAAAAGGGTTTGACGAAAGTAATCTACGTAACATTCGTCAATTTTATTTGTCTTTCCCAAATCGTGACGCGGTGCGTCACGAATTGAGTTGGACACATTACCGGATTATAAGCCGCATTGAGCAGGAAACGCTTAAACTGCAGTATATACATTACGCAATAGAGGGGAACTGGGATACAAGAACTTTACAGAGAAATATTCGAAGTATGTATATAGGCAGGATAATAGCTCCGAAAACTACAGAAATGACAATAACGCAAAGCTTGATAAAAGACCCTTATATTTTTGAATTCTTAGGAATACCGGCTAACATACTGGTAAGTGAAAACAAGATACAAACCGCGCTTATAAATCACCTACAGCAATTTTTAATGGAATTAGGTAAAGGCTTTGCTTTCGTCGCCAGGCAACAACACATAGTTACCGATACTTCTGACTTTTATATTGATCTTGTTTTTTACAATTATTATCTAAAATGTTTTGTACTGATTGATTTAAAAATTGACAAATTAACCCATGCCGATATTGGGCAAATGGATATGTATGTGCGTATGTACAATGATCTAAAACAAAGCCATGATGACAACCCAACCATTGGTATTATTCTTTGTACTGAAAAAGATGAAACGGTAGTAAAATATTCCGTGCTTGCAGAAAATGAGCAGCTATTCGCCAGCAAATACAGACTATATTTACCTAAAGAAGAAGAATTGATACAATTGATACAGACAGACAGAATAAATTTTGAACTTGATAATGCATAAAAAATGATTGCCAGAAAAACCATATTGACTATTTCAGGTTATTCTTTCATCTATCATTCCCTTCCAGGTTGTAAACCCCTTTTTTGATTCAGTGTAATCATGAATAATTCGGCTGAAGTTTTCAAGTTCTTTCTCCAGAAAGTTCTGACGGCCTGTTTGCTGTATTTCAGACAAGTCTGTTTCAATTTTTTCAATTGCTCGTTTTAAAGCCTCGCGTGTTTTTATGACATGCCATATATAAGTCGCTTCTTCTGTGTCAAGCGTTTCCCATACAATATGATAGTTTTTTTCTCCGGCGATAAGAAACAAAAATGCAAAAGGCTGTAACACAAACCTTACTTTTAAAACAGACGCCTCATGCCTGGCAGCAAGATATTTTATTTGTAAATAATGCTTTGATTTTTTGACATTCAGGATATCTTCTATCAATTCGTTGTCAGTCGGATATATTTTTTTAATGCCTTTATATGCCGCCAAAAGATCATCCAAAGTATGCATTTGTTTGCCTGTAATTAGCGGTGACTTTAAAACTTCTTTTTTAACAAACTGGAAGCGCAAGGTATCAATCATTGTATTATTGATACTGTCAATATCCCCGGATTTAGCAGCAGCAGAAATGACTTTTTCAGCATTAAAGTGAATGGTTATATCTACGGCAATTAATTTTTTCTTTAATGTCTTAGAAAAATAATCGCGGATGGCTTCAAATTCAGGCCGGATGTCTGAGTTAGTTATTTCAAAGGTTATTTCAAGGCCAATTTCTTCTACATAAATAGGAAAAGAAACGGCGCCCTCGAGAAACTGTATTTTCCCAAAAGGTACTTTCATTGTTTTTAGCAAAACCCGCTCAGGTATAGAAGGAACTGGCTTTATCATCTTCAGAGATGAATTGCTGACGGGAATAGGGTTTTGAGAAAGTATTACGGATTTCAGCAAACCACTCGTGTCAATATTCCTGAATCTTATCTTCTCGATCCCATAAAAATAAAATGATGCCTGCAACGTATCCCTGCTTTGGCTTAAGGGAAAATCATAATCTAAAATCTCTACAAATAAATCCCCTTCTTCATCATTATAATTGATGACTCTTATTTTCCATGCAGTGTCTTCTTTGAACTGCTCCACCTGGAGCGGAAGTTCAAGGCAATCAATCGAAAGTAACTTTTCCGTTTCGCTTATATAAAACTCTTTTCCCTTAAATACCAATATGAATTCATCAAATTTTGACAGTTGGTCCGCTTTCAGTAGTTTCCGGTAATATTTGTTTCGTTGTTTAAACAAATTTGCTAAGTACTCAATGCGATAATCTTTATAATCATATATTATCGGCGTAACGGCGCTTCTTTGTACCCTTCCAATATATTGTATCAACTTTCCTTCAAAAGAAAAAGGGTAAGCCAAAATAAGGCAATTTAACGCGCCTATATCGATACCTTCTCCAAGAAACTGTCCCGTGGCAAGCAGAACCTGAAAATCGCCATCGTCAATTAGATTAAATTTTGCTTTTCTTTTTTCTTCACTATCTTCCCCAGTAAGCGTAATCACTTCACATATACCTTTTAAATATTGATATAATATTTCAATATGTGCCTTTCGTTCTGTTAATACCAATACTTTTCTGCCCGCTTTAACTTCCCGCTTTATATCGCAGATAATTAATTCGTTTCTTGCTGTGTCATGAATGAGTATATGCAATACTGTGTCCGCTTTATCGATAGCCGCGTTGAAGGGAACAAATAATTCCGTATTTTGTATTGCAACGGATAAAGCTCTGTTACCTTGCTGTTTTGCGGGAATAATAACTTCATGAATAATGTCGCCAATATGAATGAAAATTAATTCTTCATCATTGTATTTTCTTATCGGTGTCGCAGTAAAACCATATAAGTGATAAGAATGAAAATTGCCTATAACCGATCTGAAGGTTTTGGCAGGTATATGATGGCATTCATCCACAATTATAGCCCCAAATGAATGATATAATTTTGCGGGTAATTTGTCAGATTGCAGGCTTTGTATCATAGCAATAGTAATTTCCTTGCCAATATCACAGATGCCACTTTCTATTTTCCCTATCTGGAAAGACGGGATACCCAAAAAAGACTGTACTCTTTCAATCCATTGATCAAATAATTGTTTTCGGTGTACAATAATAAGCGCGGGCTGTTGCTTAACGGCCACAATGGCCAATCCCATAATTGTTTTGCCTGAACCAGGGGGTGAAACGATAACTCCGAAATCTTTTTTATCAGTAATATCAACTGCAACCTGCTGGTAAGGATGAAGAGAAGCTGAAAAATTATACTCTACCTGTTCAAGTTTTACTCTTTTATCTTCTAAAAAGTAATCAATATTTTGTTCCCTGCAATAACGTATAAGCTTGCCTATAAAGCCCCGCGGAAAGACCAAATTATCACCCTGATCATCTAAGCTTTTAAAATATCGTTCTGTACCGAAGTTGTTTTTACTATTACTTTTCTTAACTATATATTCAGTGTTTCTGAAATTGAGATTATCCTTTAAATACCGCAACAAAAGGTTGGGCGCCCTTTCTTTTGACAAAATAATATAGTTATCAAGTGTGATGTGCAATTTATCTTTGGGTTGTCTCTTTACAAGGTCAGTTTCACCAACATGGCTTTGGCTTTCGTTGATAACTTGCTTATATAACTCATCCATGTAAACTGTACTTACTTTTTTTACTTCACTCAGAAATTTCCATTGATCTGCAAAAGATTGTTCAGTTAACGGATCGATAAAACAGGTGTTTCGATTTTCGAAAGCCCTTTTTTGCAATGGCAAAGCAATAAGGTTACCCAGCTCTTTCCCTGAATGATAATCCTGGTTTGGGAATAATCTGTCAAAACTTGAATCTTTAGTGGATGCGGTGCTACAAGAAGTAAGTAGATACTTAAAAATCTTCCTGCTTTTCATTGCCGGATATGGATTTTCAAAAAACAGCCAAACATGGCCGCCGCTTCCAGACCTTGAACGCTCAAGATATACAGGCAGCTGATATTTTTCACATTCTTTAAGAAACAGCCTGCATTCTATTATCCAGCTTTTATTCTTTGATATCGTTTCGTCAAAATCAGCAGCTATAAACCATGAAGTATTATCCGGTAACAGCGGATAAATGCCAATAACTTCTTTACCGGATAAATGATTGCCGAGCCTTACATCTGTTAAAGGTGCGTATCTCTTGTTTGCAAAATCTTTTAGACTTCCGCCATTTTCTTTGTGCTTTTTAAACTCATCCCAATTGAGATCGTAAGCAGGTACATAACCGCTTTTATTATCTTTTTCCCACCGTATAGCAAAAACGTCCCGCCTTCCTTTAAAAAGTGATTTGAATATTTCCAAATTGTCTTGCATGTAAGTCTAAAGGAACGAAATTACGGCATATACGAATTTCAATTTTTAATGCCATATATAGTATTTAAAAAGGAAAGTGGCTAAAGCCGGGAGTCTTTATAATTTATGTATCCCCGCCCCAAAGGCGCGGGGCAATTAATAACATGTTATATTCTTAGTGTGGAGATGATGAATTGCCCCGTACTTCAGGACGGGGATAATAAAGGTTCCATTTAGTTCGGGCTCTGCCCAAAATACAAAATGGTATAAGGTAATTGAATAATTCTTCTTCCCTGCGCAGTCAGACGGGGGCCGTCAGACTGTTTTCAACTCTATCAACTCATACTTCTCCCCCAATTTATCCAATGCGTTTTGCAAACGCTCTTTATGGGTATCGGTAATAAATACCTGGCCACCCTCCTGCATGCAAACATTATACAACAGGTTGTGCATGCGGCCTTCGTCAAGTTTTTCAAAAACATCATCCAATAGTAAAACAGG
>JABDFW010000083.1:14032-14841 GCA_013286305.1 Bacteroidota bacterium | reverse complement strand
CAGGGCAAAAATGCAAGATCCTTTGAGGCGACGCGGGAAGATAAAGCCAAACATTTAGCCGACCTGTTTCTGCTAACTATAAAGCCGGTTATTTATGTATGCAACGTAGATGAAAAAAGTGTGGTAAAAGGCAATAAACATACAGATGCACTTAAGGAATCCATTAAGGGTGAAAATGCGGAAATATTGTTTGTAAGCGCAGAAATTGAAAGCGAAATAGCTGTGATGGAAAGCTACGATGACAGGCAAATGTTTTTGGAAGACCTGGGTTTGCATGAGAGTGGCGCTGCAAGGCTTATAAAATCCACCTACCGCATACTCAACCTCGCCACTTATTTTACTGCGGGTGTACAGGAAGTGCGTGCCTGGACAATAACCAAGGGCATGCTTGCACCGCAGGCTGCAGGCGTTATTCATACTGATTTTGAAAAAGGCTTTATTCGCGCAGAGGTGATAAAATATTCCGACTTTATAAAACTTGGCTCAGAAGCAGCCTGCCGCGAAGCAGGCAAATTAGCCGTGCAGGGCAAAGATTATGTGGTAGAGGATGGCGACATTATGCACTTTAGGTTTAATGTGTGAATGAAGATCCCGAATTTGCCGGGACAAGTTTTGGGGAGATTAAGATGATTTTGAGGATCCTAAATATTATTCGCATAATATGATCTCCTTTGTGTTCCCCTCCTTTCCCTCGCCGCTGGGAGATGCCGGTACGGACGTGAGGATTGGGGGTGAGGCGATTAAACAAATAAAAAAGGCCGCGCTTTTGCGCAGCCTCTGTTATAATACATTGTTTTACTAATTAGGAG
>JABDFW010000083.1:0-14022 GCA_013286305.1 Bacteroidota bacterium | reverse complement strand
TTATAACAGAGGCTGCGCAAAAGCGCGGCCTTTTTTATTTGTTTAATCGCCTCACCTGTAATAAGTAATGTTACCGGCAGTGTAATACCCGCAAATTTTACATTTACATCTTTTGTAAAAGGGCCTGGATTGGCTGCATTGTACGTAACAGTAATAACACCGCTTTTGCGTGGCATTATTGGCTCCTTTGGGTAATCAGGGGTGGTGCACCCACAACCCGCTTCCGCATTTTCTATTATAAGGGGCTTATCACTTGTATTGGTAAAAGCAAATTTGGTAGTAACAGGTACACCCTGTTTTATCTTTCCAAATGAAAATTTTAAGCTCTTAAAAGCTGCCGGGCCATCGTCTGCTTTTGTTTTGGCAAAAACACTAAAAGACAAAACAAGAACTGCAATTGTTAACAGATGTTTCATATATAATTTAATTAACAGGTTTAAGTTGTTGTACCGGGGCATTGGCAGGCGCAGGGTTATCGGGGGGCTTAATTCCCTGCCCATGAAACCTAATTACCTTGCTTAAGCCACCTGCAAAAAAAACAGTTATTTGCTTGCTAAAAGGCCCATTCGCATTTCCGCTAAACCCTACTGTTACTTTAAAAGTTTCACCGGGGGCATAAGGGCCTGCCTGCCATTTGGGCGTAGTGCAGCCGCAAACCACGGATACATTTTCAATTTTTACAGAGTCAGGTGAAATGTTTTTCATGTACAGGTCAAACTCCACTGGTTTTCCGTAAACAATATTGCCAAAATCATGGTCTGTTTCTTTAAAATCAACCACCTTAGATACATCGGGGGCTGTTTGCTGGGTTGTTACTGCCGGGGCCTGGGCACGCAACACAACTACCGCAAAAATGGCCGGTAACAAAATAAGAATTCTTTTCATGCCTTAATGTTTGTGGGTAAAATTATTGATTTATCATTTACTAAAACGCTTTTTGTGGTGATAATAGTCTTAAAATTTTTTAATCGTGCCAAAAAGGCCAAAAACTCGCCGGTGTTAATAACTGATAATAACCCTGGAATATGAAACCGAAAACTTTTTTAGTTGCGGTTTGTAAATAATATTTTTGTTACATGGAAAACTTATCTGTAGCAATCCAGGAAGAAGACGATATGCTTTCGTACGAAGATTTCCGGTCAACGGTGCTTGGCGACTACCGTGTGGCCATGGAAAGCAGGGAAGCCAGTTTATTGGGGCGCAGGGAAGTGCTTACAGGTAAGGCAAAGTTTGGTATTTTTGGCGATGGCAAAGAAATTGCCCAGGTAGCAATGGCCAAATTTTTTCAACCAGGCGATTGGCGCTCCGGTTATTACCGCGACCAAACATTCATGTTTGCTTCAGGGCTTGCCAATACACAACAATTTTTTGCACAGCTATATGCCGACCCCGATAGTGCAAATGAACCGTTTAGCAGCGGCAGGCAAATGAGCAGCCATTATGCAAGCCCCAACACCGTGGAAAATGGCGAGTGGGCAAACCTTGCTGATCAAAAAAACACTGCCTCTGATATGGCGCCCACCGCAGCCCAAATGCCGCGCAGTGTGGGTTTGGCGCTTGCATCAAAATTATTCAGGCAATCAGATGTATTGAAAGACCTTACCAACCTTTCGCATAACGGGGATGAAGTTTGCTTTTGCACCATTGGCGATGCCTCTACCTCAGAGGGGCATTTTTGGGAGGGGGTAAATGCGGCAGGCGTAATGCAGATACCACTGGCTATTTTTGTTTGGGATGATGGATACGGCATTTCTGTGCCCCGTAACCTGCAAACAACCAAGGGTTCTGTTTCTGCTGCCTTGCGTGGCTTTCAAAAAAAACCGGATACCAATGGCATTGATATTTATACCGTTAAGGGTTGGGATTATGCCGGTATGTGCGAAGTGTTTGAAGCGGGCATACAAAAGGTGAGGGAAACACACGTACCCGCTGTTTTTCATGTAGATGAAATAACACAGCCGCAGGGCCACTCTACATCAGGAAGCCATGAAAGGTATAAAAGCCCCGAAAGGCTACAGTGGGAAAGGGATTGGGATTGTATAAAAAAGATGCGTGAATGGATATTGGAAAACCATATCGCCTCTAATGAAGAATTGACTGAAATAGAAGAAGAGGTTAAAGAGAATGCCAAAGAAAGCCGTACCAGGGCATGGCACGACTATATTACTCCTATAAAAGAACAGGCTTTAAAAACCACGGAGCTGATACGTTCGGCGATGGTTAACGACATTGATGCTTTCAATAAACTTAAAAAACTTGCCCAAGGCCTGGAGTTAAACAGAGAGCCTTTGCGGAGGGATATTATGCGTACGCTTTCTCTTGCCATTGATGCAGCCAAAGCATCACCGTCGTTACCCGAACTGAAAGAGTATTATAAAGAACTAAAAGAACTCAACCGCTCCTTATACAATTCAACATTGTACAATGAAGGAGTGAAAAGTGCTTTAAAAGTAGAAGAGGTAAAACCCGTTACATCATTTGATGCGCCATCTGTAAACGGCTATGAAATATTGAACAGGTATTTTGATAAGCTGTTTACGCACGATGCAAGGGTGGTTGCCTTTGGTGAAGACCTTGGCCGCATAGGCGATGTAAACCAGGGTTTTGCGGGATTGCAGGAAAAACATGGAATTGACCGCATATTCGATACCGGCATACGCGAACTAACCATCATAGGGCAAGGCATTGGGCTTGCGCTACGCGGGTTACGGCCTATTGCCGAAATTCAATACCTGGATTATTTAATTTATGGCCTTCAACCGCTTACTGATGATGTGGCTTCTTTACATTACCGCACCAAGGGCTTGCAAAGCTGCCCATTGATTGTGCGTACGCGTGGCCACCGGCTTGAAGGTATTTGGCATAGCGGCTCACCTATGGGCCTTATATTAAGCTCGTTGCGGGGCTTTTATGTTTGCGTTCCCCGCAATATGGTGCAGGCTGTTGGCATGTATAATACTTTGCTGCGTGGCAACGACCCTGCCATTGTAATAGAATGCCTTAATGGTTACCGCCTGAAAGAAAAATTGCCTGATAACCTGCTTGATTTTACAGTGCCGCTTGGCGTACCTGAGGTAATAAAAGAAGGCAACGATATTACCATTGTATCCTATGGCTCAATCCTGCGCATTATACAAGATGCGGTAACAAGGCTTGAAGAAGAAAACATAAGCTGCGAAATAATAGATGTGCAAACTTTACTGCCATTTGATATACACCACATTATACTCAGCTCGCTTAAAAAAACCAACCGCATTGTTTTTGTGGATGAAGATGTACCCGGCGGCGCTGCTGCTTTTATGTATAACAAAGTAATGGAAGAACAGGGCGGTTATCAGTGGCTTGATGTTAGCCCCCGCACCATTACCGCCAAAGAGCACAGGCCGGCCTACGGCAGCGACGGCGATTACTTTAGCAAACCCAATGCAGAAGATATTGCCGAAACAATAAGGGCGATGATGGGGGAGTAGAGGAAGCCGCTGTAAGCTTTACGCTGTATGCTGCAAGCATTAAAAGAATTTTTTTCAACTTTGATGTGGTTTTAAAATCAGATGATTTTGAAGAATTTTACTGATTGGCCGATAGAAGAAATTCAGCAGGGTTTTATAAATATTTTAAAGGGAAGATATGTAAATTTGAAAAAAGGGTTATGGAAATGTCGGTTAGAGAAGAATTACATAAAATGATTGATGAAGCCAGTGATGTAAGGTTGCAGGAAATATATGACTGGCTGCATGAAGGGATGCCTGATGCTATAGATTATACATCCGGCGAAATACAAATGTTCTATAACCGACTGCGGGAACATGAAGAAGGTAAAAGCAAATCCTATGCAATAGAAGAATCCTTTAGGATCGCACGAAACAGTAAACCCTAAATGGCTTAGAGAAAAAACAATGTCGGCGTAAACACCCAGCTCAGGTGTTCAAAAGCGTATAGCTTATAGCATAAGGCTTATAGCCTTCTTCCCACTATCCCTTCATCTTCTCCTTCGCCCACTTTAGGGCTGTTTTTATGCTGCCCGGGGGTAAGGTTGGTGTTGTGTAACACTATTGCATTATCTGTCTTGCGCAGGCGGTTTGCCTTTTCGTTTTTGCTTTCTGCCACATTTTAATGATTCGGTCGCGTTAAAGGCTTATATTCATAGCCATTTATCATATCCTCTTTACAAGACTGCCTGCCATGAAAAAATTTACTTTAACCGCAACTCTTTTATGTACGTATGCCCTGGTTTTTAGCCAGGTACATTTTGAGGGCACCCCGGAGTATGGAAAGCTTTCGGATATTACCTACGATTCTGCAATACCCAACCGGGTATATGCCATCACTGAAGTAAACCACATCATGGTTTCAAATGATAATGGTGCTAACTGGAGTATTTTATATTCTTTCCCTTCAGACATGTCTTATCTCTCGTCACTGAAAATAGCCCCCGGCGGTAAAGCGCTCTCGTTTGTTATAAAAGAAAGTGCAGATACAACGCTAAACGCTTTGTACGTGTTTGACTTAGCCGGCGATACCGTCATACATAAATTTACACCACCAAACTGGGAGGGCGGCTCTACCATCCTATCCTATAGCATGTACGGCGCTGGCGACAGTATTGTGCTTTTGAACACCTTTTCTACAGTAGATTTTAATTCTTCTTCCAATGTATTTTATACTTCCGATGCCGGCACTAACTGGAAGGAAATTTACGCCAGCGGCAACAATACTGACATACAGGTAAATAACTGCTTTATAAGCCCCGCTGATGGCGGGAAGTTGTATTTAACCCTCGGTGAGGGGTCAACAGATATTAAGGGCGGCCTATGGGTGTCGGCTGATTCGGGCACTACCTGGGTTACCAAAATTAAAGGCCGGGTATTTGGCCCGATGGGCTTTAACCCCGCAAACGCACAGGATGTGTGGATGGGCACAGCCACCGATCTTGTAGCAGCAGACGAAGCATTATACCATTCTACAGACGGCGGCACTAGTTGGCAGAAGGCACAAAACCTGCCGTTGCATAACGTGCATTACGGACTTAATAATTTTAATTATATAGCGTTTAGCCCGTCAAACCCGCAAACAATATGGGCGCTTGAAGAAAACGAATACCTTAAATCAACCGACGGTGGCAGTAACTGGCAGAGCACCGTTTTTAACGTTAATGATACTGATTATTATTATGGCGAGCATATTGGCATTAATCCTTTTGACGAAAACCAGGTGTTCATTGTGTCAGAAGGATTTCCACAGTTTTCAAGTGATGGTGGCGCAACGCTTAAGCAGGTTAAAAATCCTTTTTATACGGTGACTAATGTTAGTTACGGCAACTATAAAGCATCGCAGCATTTGTATTATGCCAGCCAGGACGGATATATGGAAAAGAACCTGGCAACCGGCGTAACAACTTCTTATCTTGTTCAATCGCCTTACACGGTAGATGGCCGTGCACACTCGGTTATAGCTGACAGCAGCGTTGAGGGCAGGGTATTTGTGTACACACCGGGCGATGACTTTGGGTCAACATCGGTACTTGCAGTTAGCGATGATTACGGGAAAACAATGCAGCCTATACCTGCTGATGATTATGCTTCGGAGCTTGAAACAATAGAAAAAGAGCAGGGCAGCAAATATACTTACTGGGCTGCTTTTTCTGACTTCGGCAGCGGCACGTTGTTCAAGCTTGATTTAAGCAACCCCGGCGCTTTTGCATCCACGCAAATAACAACTCCTTCATCCTACCAGGTAACAGGCATACATGTTACGGCCGGTAGCCCTGACTCAGTTTTAATAGCCCAGGGCGCCACTATATATTCAACCAGTGATGCCGGTACTACCTGGCATCCACAAACGGCCGGGCTTGAAGGACTGAGCGATGCCACAGATGCAATATGGTGCATGCAGGTTAACCCGTTTAACAGAAGCCAGTTTATGATAGCTACTAATAAAGGCATTTATGCTTCTAACAATGGCGGCTTAACATGGCACGGTGTGCTTACGGGCCTTGATATAAGAAAAGTTGCCTTTTCGCCATTTGTAAACGGTGCTGTTGTCGCTGCAGCCTACAGCGGAGATTCAACCGGCTGCGAGCTGTTTTATCGCACCAAAAGCGGTGGCAAATGGCTTAGTGTGCCGCTGGCCAATATTGCGTACCTGCAAAGCGAAAACATGAGCTTTAATTTTTATACTGACAGCGTGAATGTATATTTTGCTACCCAGGATATTGGTGTAGCTAAATATACTATAACCGGGCTTAATGGCGCGCTGCCGCTTAACTTGCTATCATTTGCCGGAACAATAAAAGACGACGATGCCTTGTTGCAATGGCAAACAACAAACGAAGAAAAAATAAACAGCTTTGATGTAGAACGCAGCCTTGATGCCAGCAATTTTACAGATATAAGCGCTGTTGCTGCAACAAACACTGCCGGCAAACATGATTATGATTATATGGATATTGCTTTTTCTGCCGTGTCGGGCAAGCAAAACAACCCGGTATATTACAGGCTAAAAATGGTTGATGCAGATGGTGGGTTTAGCTATTCGCCCATTATTAGGCTTGTGCGGCCATTTGGCACGGTTACCGGTATAACTGTTTACCCCAACCCTGTTGCAAGCAGCCTTAATCTGCGTATTGCTAACGTGGCAGGTGGCAGTTACAGCATTGTTATAAACGGCATAGACGGCACGCAATATTATAATAGCAGTTACACATTGCCGCAAGGCGAAAGCTTTATAAGCATACCCCTGGGCAGCCTTTCAAAAGGTGTTTATGTTGTAACTGTAATAGCTACAAACGGGCAAATAACCAACCTTAAATTTGTAAAATAACCAATGGATTTTAAAAGCGGGTATGCCGCAAGGTTATTAATTCTGCTAAAGAAGCCGTGCCCAATGTGCTGCATGCCACAAGCCTCTAAAGCAAACGCTTAGTGCTTAGAGCATGCTGTTTTTTTGCCGGGCTATTTCATCTTTTCCTTAGCCCATTTCAGGGCTGTTTTTAATTGCTGTTCCTGTGTAAGGTTGGTATTGTCTAACACTATCGCATCATCGGCTTTGCGCAGGGGGCTTATTTCGCGGTTGGTATCAATATAGTCGCGCAATTCAAGGTTTTTTTTCACTTCTTCCAGAGTAATAGCAGGGTTCTTCTCAAACATTTCTTTATACCGTCTTTCCACGCGCACCTTATTGTTAGCGGTCATAAATATCTTCAATTCCGCCTTGGGAAAAACGGTGGTGCCAATATCCCTTCCATCCATCACAATTCTCTTTTCTTCACCCATCTTTTGCTGCTGTGCCACTGCAAATTCACGCACTTCTTTTATAGAGGATACTTCGCTAACATTTTCGCTAACCAGCATATCCCTTATAACAGCCTCTACATTTTCTCCATTCAAAAACATGTCGCTTACCCCTGTGTATTGGTTAGGCATAAATTCAAGCTCAATATTTTTTAATGCCTTGGTAACAGAAGCAGTGTGTGTCCAGTTAATATGGTTACGCAAAAAGTATAAAGTAATAGCGCGGTACATGGCGCCGCTGTCAATAAATACATAATTAAGTTCTTTAGCAAGCTGGCGCGCCAAAGTGCTTTTGCCACACGAAGAATAGCCATCAACCGTTATAATAATGTTTTTCACAGGGTAAAAGTGGTCAAAAAAAATGAAGTGAAAAAATTAAAATATAGAGACGAAAGTACGATTTGCGAAGTGTGAATTTTAACACTCAATAAGCAATATTCAATACTCAATGAAAACTTCCACGTTGTTTTTATTCTTGAACATTGAGGCCGCCCGAACGGTACGGGCGGGGGTTAAGCATTGAATATTGAATATTTCATTTCACCAGCTAAGCCCTCTGTCATCGGTCATCTGTCAACTTCCTCAATGACTTAATGACCCAATGACTTAATGACTATTTCAATGCTTTTTCCATCACCGGCGCTAATTGCTCAACCCATAAAGCATACTGTTTGCCGGAGGGGTGCAGGCCATCGTTTGCAGTAAGCGTAGGGTCTTCCGCAGCCAGCCTGCTAATGGGTGTAATGTCAATGTAGGCTATATTATTGGCAAGCGTTATTTGCTTATTTATGGCGTTATACTCATTTATTTGGTTGCGTATGGTGGTGTCGCCGCCGCCAAAAGGCGTTACGCTGTAATCGGGGATTGAAAGCACAAAAACCCTCGATATCCGGTTGCCTGCAAGCTGAATAGCTTTTTGTAAAAGTTGCGAGAACCGGGTTGGGTACTCAGTTACAGGCAGGTGCTGGTATTGGTCGTTAACGCCTATAAGTAATGTAACTGCCTCGTATGGCCCCTTGGGGTTTTGTTGCCCAATGGCATTTTGCAGGGCAATGGTGCTCCACCCGGTAGTGGCAATATATTGTGGCTCACCAAGGTTTATACCGTCGTTTTTAAGCACTGCGACGGTTTGAGCCGGGAAACTCTCATCCAGCGGCACGGACTGCCCTATGGTGTAGGAATCGCCTAAGGCAAGGTATAACCGGGGTGTGTCGCCAGCTGGTGGTTTGGGCTTAAGTGTATCCTTTTTAAATTGCAGGAAGGAATGGCTCTTTCCCTGCAGTTTATCATCATTAGTGTTATCAGTAGCGGTGGTATCAGTGGCCATGGCTGCAATATTGTTATTTGCCTTCGTACAGGCAATATTAGTAATAGATAGTAGTGTTAAGATACCCAGAATAACAATAAACTTTTTATCAATACATGCTTTCATGGCTATATCTACGATTAATAAAGAACTATTGTTTTATAATGTTCGTCAAATTTGCTAAACCACTACTTTTGTAACCCAATTTACATTAAAACCAATTTAACATGGCTGAAAAAATTAAAGTTGCTAATCCCGTTGTGGAATTAGACGGTGATGAAATGACACGCATTATCTGGAAATTTATAAAAGAAAAACTGATTCTCCCATATATAGATGTTGACATTAAATATTATGACCTCGGCGTTGAGTACCGCGACCAAACAAACGACCAGGTAACCATTGATGCCGCAAATGCCATTCTTCAGTATGGCGTAGGTATTAAATGCGCTACCATTACACCCGATGAAGCACGTGTAAAAGAGTTTAACCTTAAACAAATGTGGAAAAGCCCTAACGGCACCATACGCAATATACTGGATGGCACCGTTTTTCGCGAGCCTATTGTTTGCAATAATGTGCCCCGCCTTGTACCCAACTGGACAGCCCCTATTTGTATAGGCCGCCACGCGTTTGGTGACCAGTACCGCGCAACTGATTTTGTTACAAAAGGCAAAGGAAAACTGACCATTAAGTTTGAGGGAGAAGACGGAACAAAGCAGGAATTTGAAGTATATAATTTTAAAGGTGATGGCGTTGCGCTTGCCATGTACAATACTGATGAGAGCATAAAGGGTTTTGCCCGTGCATGCTTTAACCAGGCATTGATAAAAAAATGGCCTTTATACCTTTCAACCAAGAACACCATTCTTAAAAAATACGATGGCCGTTTTAAAGATATTTTTGAAGAGATATTTAATAACGAATTTAAAACCCAGTTTGATGCCGCAGGTATTACCTACGAGCACCGCCTGATTGATGATATGGTTGCAAGCGCCCTTAAATGGAATGGCAATTTTGTATGGGCATGTAAAAACTACGATGGCGATGTACAAAGCGATACGGTTGCGCAAGGCTTTGGCAGCCTGGGTTTAATGACCAGCACCCTTGTTACACCCGATGGTAAAGTAATGGAGGCAGAAGCTGCACATGGCACGGTTACGCGCCACTACCGCGAGCACCAAAAAGGCAGGCCAACATCCACCAACCCGATTGCGTCCATATTTGCATGGACAAGAGGGCTTGAGTTTCGCGGCAAGCTTGATGGCAACCAGGAGTTGATAAATTTTTGCCAGGCTTTAGAGCAGGTATGTGTTGAAACAGTTGAAAGCGGTAAGATGACAAAAGACCTCGCCATTACCATTAAGCCAAATGTACAGCATGGCACAGACTACCTATACACCGAAGAATTTTTAGACGCATTGGATGAGAATTTAAAAAAGAAGTTGGGGAGGTAGGCGAATGATTGAACGCCCGCCCGGATTACCAGTCGGACGGGCAGATTATCAGGATTTTAAGGATTGGCGCCGATAATACAAATCCTTTCATATCGTGATTATCCTGAAAATCTGCGTTCTATTTTTAGCCAGGTTTTTTTATTTCAATTTCATTTGCGCAAAATAAGGATGCTCAGGATTTACTATAAGTTCCTGCCGCTGGGGATGAATAAGAACATCCATGTCTTCCAGGGGTATCGCTCCCAACAAAGGCTCGCTGTTGCCGGGTAGTACCATGGCACGGCAGGTGGTAGCCCTGTTTTTAAAACGCAGTTCAACACCGCTAACAACATCACATTCAACTATTCTGCCGTCAGCCGTTTCTGCTTTCCTTTTTTCTGTTACAGGAAATTCTAATTGCTCCTGTATGGCTTCGTTTATACACAACATTAAGCATCCCGAATCAACCAGCATATTTACATGCATTCTTTTTACTTCTTCATCCCCGATTATATGCCTGCGGGCATTCTCAAGGTCGTAACCATTTATCAGTTCAACATCGGCATAAACCAATCCCATATTTATTGCATTTTCTCAAAAATACAATTTTTTTGACTGCAATTATTTTGCATTTCACAACTTGATTGCCCTTAATAAAAATTCTCAGCGCCCTCCATCTCCCCTTTAGGGGCGGGGGCTTCTATTCCATTTTTATCGCTTTAACTGGGTTTGCCAGCGCAGCCTTAATTGATTGAAAACTTACGGTTGCCAAAGTAATGACCGTTATAAAAACCGCGGCAATTAAAAACACGCCGTACCCAATATTTATACGGTAAGCAAAACTCTTTAGCCAGCTGCTCATTAACCACCACGACACCGGGAATGCAATTAACATTGACAGTAATACCAGCTTAAGAAAATCTTTACTAAGCATAGCTGTGATATTGCCTACAGAAGCGCCAATTACTTTTCTAATGCCAATTTCCTTTTGCCTTTTTTGCGCGGTAAATGCGGCAAGCCCAAAAAGCCCGAGGCACGAAATAATGATGGCAAGCCCTGCAAAATACCTTGACAAAACAGAAACCCTTGCTTCTGTTTCGTATTGCTTTTGATATAGCTGGTCTAAGAAACTAAAAGTAAATGGGAAACCGGGATTATAATTTTCATATAAATTTTGAATGGACGAAATTGTTTCTTTTTCATGTCCTGTTTTAATTCTCACCATTATCTTAAACCATGGGTTATTACTTTCATGCTCCAAAACCATGTACGATGGTTTTACGATCTCGTGCAACGATTCAAAATGAAAGTCTTTAACCACGCCTATTACCTGCATTGGCTTACCATCAAGCTTAATATTCTTGCCAACAGGGTCTTCCAGGTGCATTGTTTTTATAGCAGCTTCATTAAGTATGATCTTTGAATCCTCGTCGCCATAGTTCCGCGAGAAACTTCTTCCCTGTACCATTTGCATACCCATTGTTTCAATAAAGTCTTGGCCTGCTCCAAAGCCTTCAAAATAAATACTTGCATTGGGGTCTTTACCAACCCAGTCAATCCCGTAGTCGCCATAATTACGCCCGATCATATTATTAAAAGTAAACGATGCATTAACTACCCCGGGCAATTTTTTTAGTTGTGAAATAAAAGTTTCTTCAGTGCCGAGTATTTTACCTTCCGCATCAAACCGAATTACATTTTCTTTACTGTAACCCGGGTTGACCGATTGTATAAATTGTATTTGCCGGTATATTACCAATACGGCGATGATGAGTACTGTAGAAAGCGTGAATTGAAGCACTACCAGCCCTTTACGTGAAAGCAATTCTGCAACGGAAGAACTTAACTTACCCTTTAAAATAGCCAGCGGGTTAAACTTTGATAAATAAAATGCGGGATAGCTGCCTGCAAGCAGGCCTGTACAAAAGGTAATAGCCAAAATAGCCAATAAAATGTTTGCATCAAAATGCAGTGCTATTTGCTTGCCCGTTAACTCGTTAAATTGTGGAAGTAAAAGCCATGTAATAACCACAGCTATTATCATGGCAAATAAAGTAAGTAAGATAGATTCAGACAGAAATTGAAAGATCAGTTGCGGCCTTCCTGCCCCTACCACTTTTTTAATACCAACTTCCTTCATTCTTTTAGATGCCCTTGCTGTTGAAAGGTTCATAAAATTGATGCAGGCAATGGCTAATATAAAAATGGCGATAAGTGAAAAGAGTTTTACATACTCAATCTTACTCCCGCTTTGTGCACCATGGTCAAAGGTGTTAAGTAAATAATTATCTGAGAACTTAGCCGCAAAAAGGCTTCGTGTAGTATCCTGGGTATTCGCGGCGATAACCCCGGCAATTTTTTTGTTGAATACATTTATATCAGTGCCCTTTTTCAGTTTTACAAAATTGTGAGGGCCTGTGTTGTTCCAGGAAACTACCCAGGGCTGTATATCCTTGTAATAGTCGAATGACAATACAAAATCAAATTGCTGGGAAGAGTTATAGGGCATCTTTTCAAAAACGCCTGAAACATAAAAATCTCTTTCATGCTGAAAGCGGACGGCCTTGCCTAAAAGGTTTTGTGTAGTGCCAAAAAGTTTTTGGGCAAGCTCATCAGATATAACAATTGAATTTTTATCGGCAAGCACTTTGTTTGCATCACCATCCACAATCTTAAAAGAAAAAATATTAAAATAATCTTTCCCGGCATATTGCCCAACAGATTTAATGTTCCTGTCGTTTACCGAAAGCGTGAATTTTTGAAACCATTGAGGTGGCGCAAGCGGCGATGCATACTCAATTTCAGGCGCCTGGTTTACCACCGTTTTGCTAACAATGCCCGATGATTCATCAGATACTGAAACCACGCCGTCGGTTTTACGGTGTTCCATCAGTTGATATACCTGGCCGTTGCCGGCAAAAAATTTGTCAACACTTAATTCATCAGCTACCCATAAATAAATAAGAAAAGTACAGGCCAGCCCAGCAGACAGCCCAAGCACATTTAATAAGGTAAATTTGCGGTCTTTAATAAGATTGCGCCACGCGATCTTTAGATTGTTTTTAAACATATAAAGCCAGTTTGTAGTTTATACCCGTCCGAACGGTTCATCCGGGCGGGGTTTTCAGTTTGTAGTTGTTGACATCAGCATTTGTATCATCATTCTACATTCCAATTCATCGTTTCCAATTGTTTCACTCGCGGATATCTCCCTACAATAAAAAATTATCACCCTCCATGCCTTTCCCCTGTGGGGGGAAAGGGTAGGGTAAGGGGGCTACTCCGTCTTCAAACTCTTCACCGGGTTCATTAATGCTGCTGCAATACTTTGCCAGCTTACCGTTAATAAAGTAATTACCAGTGCCCCTCCACCGGCTGCGGCAAATATCCACCACGACATTTCTGTACGGTATTCATAATTCTGCAGCCAGCTATGCATAAAATAATAGGCTGCCGGCGATGCGATAAGCAATGAAATAACAACCAGTATCATAAAATCTTTTGACAACAACCGCCAAAGGTTAAACACTGATGCTCCCAATACTTTTCTTATGCCAATTTCTTTTTGGCGTTGTTCAGCTACAAAAGATGATAAGCCAAACAAACCGAGGCAGCTAATAAAAATGGCCAGTGTTGTAAAAAAGCCCGACAGTTTACCTGTGCGTTCTTCAGCGGCAAATTTGGCAGCATATTCCTCATCCATAAACTTGTAATCAAACGGCGCAGACGGAATAATCTTTTTGAAAACCGCTTCTATTTTAGGAAGCGCTACAGAAGCAGCTACATTTTTCTTCATTTTTATGTTTATCCAGTTAACGCCGCCATTGTGGCCTTTTATATAAAACACTGTTGGTTCAACTATTTTGTATGGCGATTCCATCACCATATCCTTTATTACCCCCAATATTTTATAATGCAATTGGTTATTGTTCTGCCACCATGTCCAGGTTACTTCTTCGCCAACAGGGTTTTTCAATGCCATATATTTAGC
>JABDFW010000082.1 GCA_013286305.1 Bacteroidota bacterium | reverse complement strand
CAACCTGTTGCAAATGTGGCTGTATCAAATTTTGGATTTAATATAATTCTGTCGTCACTCATATTTTTGTCTTGACTTTTATGTTCAGCGCAGGAGGTAAAAGAAAAAATAGCGATAACCCCGCCACATATCCAGCTTAATATGTTGTTATCTTTTACTTTCATGGATGCAAGTAGCAAATATTTGAGCGGGTGGGCAAGTTAATTAACATTTTTTGCATATACATCCTGCGTTAGTTGGGACGGCAACTTACCGAGATACTTTCATGCAGTTTTGGTATTAACATTTCTTTATAGAATGCATTTGGCTGAGACACTTTATTTAAGGGTTAGGTGGGGAAAGTAGAGGCAAAAGATAAGTTTATAATCTTGCCGGCATTTAATCACCTGCCACCCTTATTTTTGCTGAAAGCTGCTTAATGAAAGTTTTTTCCAAACCGCTTAATTTGCCTTTTCAATACCCCTTTACTATATCGGGCGGCAGAACTAAAACGCACCAGCCATCGCTTTTGGTGGGCCTGCAGCTAGGGCCATGGAGTGGTTACGGAGAGGCACCCGCCATACCCTACTACAATATTACAGTTGAACAGATGATTGACGATATTGAAAAGAAAAAAACATTTATTGAAAAGTTTGCATTAACAGAGCCTGAACGTTACTGGCATTACCTGCACCACCTTTTTCCCAACAACCCTTTTTTAGTTTGTGCGCTTGACATTGCCTGCTGGGACCTGTTTGGCAAAATGAAAGCATTGCCGTTGTATAAACTGTGGAACACTGAATGGCAGGATACCCCGTTAACGGATTATACTATTGGCATTGACACGATAGATGCAATGGTGGCGAAAATAAAAGCCAGGCCCTGGCCAATATATAAAATAAAGCTGGGCACTAATGAAGATATAAGCATAGTTACTGAATTGCGTAAACACACTGATGCTGTTTTTAGAGTAGATGCAAACGCCGGCTGGACAGTGGACGAAGCGCTTGAAAAAATTATTCAATTGCAACACCTGGGGGTTGAGTTTATTGAGCAGCCGCTTGCAAAAGATGATTGGGAGGGGATGAAGGTTTTATTTGAAAGATCACCACTGCCTTTGTTTGCGGATGAAAGCTGTGTTGGTGAACACGATGTGGAAAAATGCCATAATTATTTTCATGGCATTAATATAAAACTTACCAAATGCAGTGGCATAACACCCGCTTTACGCATGATACAAAAAGCAAGAACCCTGGAAATGAAGGTTATGATGGGTTGTATGAATGAAAGCACGGTTGGCAGCGCGGCCGTTGCGCACTTTTTACCGCAATTGGATCATGTGGACATGGATGGGCCATTGCTGCTGGCCGAAGATATTGCGATGGGAGTTGGTTATGATAATGGCAATGTTACAATCAGTCAAAAACCAGGATTGGGGATTGAGTTAAATCTTTAAAAATTCGGCCCCGCGCGCGTGCGGGGCCGAATTTGTGTTGATCTTTAACCCGGGTTATTTTTCTGCCTTACAGGCTTATTCTTTTTCTTCCCGCTTTTTGCCGCTATTTGGGTTTGCAGGTCTTCATCATAGGGGTGCGGTATGCCGTGTTTGTCATCAGCTATTCCAACACCAACACCCGGGCCACCCTTGGCGCCGATATCTCTCTCAACATCAGGGCTTTCAGTGGCAAAACCTCTTGTATCAACTTTACTGTTTGGCATAACATACAATTTTAAAAATGAATAAATTAATTCCCCCGCAGCCGGTTAAACTACTTATAGTTTAAGCCCCTGCAGCCGGCGAACCTTACATAAACATTTATCAATGATAATGCCTGAAAATAACCTGTTTACGTTAATATTCCCCCCGGTATTAACAGTCACACTATCTTCACCTTAAGATAAATTGGCTTTTTTCAGGTTTTATTTTCTATTTTGGCAGGTTACTGTGGGGCCGGGATTTTTCTAAAACCTTTGCGGCTGTGAATTTTTATTATTTGGTTAAGAAAAATTTATATTTTTATAGCGTGCAATTTTTTAACCCACATTTTTGCTGAAATGAACAGAACTTTAAGCATTCTTTTAGTAGAAGATGACCCGGATGATATTGAGCTAATGGAAGATGCTTTAAAGGGTAATCATATCCCCTTTTATCTTGAAACCATAAAACAGGGTGATGCGGTTTTGCCTTATCTTGAAAGTGCCGTTAATTATCCTGACGTGATTGTTTTAGACCTAAATCTTCCTAAAATGCATGGCCGTGAGGTACTTAAAAGTATTAAATCCAGGCCTGCTATTTCATCCATCCCCGTTGTAATACTTACCACATCTTCAAGCAAAAAAGAAATTGATTACTGCATGCAAAACGGCGCTGAAGAATACCTGATAAAGCCTGTAACGTTAGAAGGGTTTGCCGAAACAATTGCGGCTATTGTTAAGGTTGCAATGAAAAAACAAAAGTTTAATGTTTAATTTTTGCCGCCTTTTTTCCGGTTTGCAAGGCTGTCAGCCATTGCCTTTGCCGCGTTTGTTGAATCTTCTATCCGTTTCTTTTCTTTCTTTTTAAAATAACCGCGAAAAAGAATATTGTGTTTTGCGGCTTCCATATTTTCATTAACATTACTGGCTGCTTTATTAATAGTTTGCACCGTTTGAGAGGTGGATTGAATTGTTGACTCCAGGTTCTTTTCCAATTTGTCACTATTCAACAACCTGCCCAATGATCCCTGACCGTTATTTACCTTAGCAACAATTTGAGACAAATTACCCATCAAACTTTGTGCATCATCTGCAATAAGGCTAATCTTACCCATTATTTTATCCATCTCAATGGGATTTATTGATGCTATTTGCCCGTCTTTTAACGCACCAGCACTGTCGCTCCCCGGTGCTATCTGTATAAGCTTATCACCCATTAAGCCGTCACTGGCTATACTTGCTTTTGAGTCGGCTTTAATAAAAGGCTTTACCCTGGTTTCAAGCTTAACATCTACTCTTACAGTAGTATCGTTAATGATAGAAATATTTTTAACAGTTCCTACATTAATGCCATTAAACCGCACAAAGTTGCCTATCTGCAGGCCGGATACATTTTTAAAATTTGCGTAAATAGGAAACGTACTGGTAAACATGCTTTTTTGCCTGCCAATAAAAAAGATGATTATGGCAAGTACACCCATTGCTATTAATACAAAAATGCCGGTTTTTATTTTTTGTGATCCATTTATTTTCATAGATATTTTTATTTAAAAAATGCACGTATTAATTCGTCTTCTGATCTTTGAAGATCCCCGTAGGTGCCTTCTGCTATTAATTGCCCGTCTTCCATAACTACAATGCGGTCTGCTGTAATTTTTGCGCAGGCCATATCGTGCGTTATTATAATCGAAGTTGTTTTATATTGCTTGTGTACTTTCATTATCAGTTCGCTTATTTCACGCGAGGTGATGGTGTCAAGCCCGGTAGTTGGCTCATCATAAAGCATAATTTCCGGCCTCACAATTATAGTCCGGGCCAAACCCATTCTTTTACGCATTCCGCCAGAAAGATCAGCCGGCATTTTATCAATGGCATCTGATAAACCAACTGCTTCAAGTACTTCTTTTGACCGTTCTTCAATTTCATTTTCATCTTTTATTTTTAAAACCCTTTCTAAAGGAAAAGCAAGGTTTTCCCTTACTGTCATTGAATCGTATAATGCGCCGCTTTGAAACAGGAAACCAGTTTTAATTCTTAATTCCCTTAACTCATCATCATTCATTTCCTGCACTTCTTTTCCAAAAACCTTTACACTTCCTTCATCGGGGTCTATCATCCTTACAATACATTTAATAGTTACTGATTTACCAGCTCCGCTTTTACCAATCACAACAACATTTTCCCCCTTTTTAACGGTTAGGTTAATATCTTTTAGCACCCCGTTGCCGTCAAACGCTTTTTTAAGGCCTTTCAGTTCAATTATATTGTCCATTTTTTCAGTTATAAACCAAAGTGCTGGTAAGCTGCACAGCTATAGCATCTACAATAATTATCCATACGGATGCGGTTACTACAGCGGCATTAGCCGCTAACCCCACACTTTCAGTTCCTTTGTTTGAATTAAACCCTTTATAACATCCCACAAAACCTATAATAAACCCGAAAAAGAAAGTTTTTATGACCGCGGGATACAGGTCAGTAAAGCTCAATGCCTGGAATGTTTTTCTAAAGTAGAGTAACCCATTCATACCGCCGTTAAGGTTTATGCCAACAAATCCACCCAAAAAAGCCACGCCATCAGCAAGTATAGTTAGCAGGGGTATCATCAAAATACACGCGAGTATCTTTGTTACTACCAGGTATTGCATGGGGTTTGCGCCCGAAACTTCCATCGCATCAATTTGTTCCGAAACTTTCATACTCCCCAGTTCTGCTCCTATTCCCGAAGCAATTTTACCTGCGCATATCAACGCCGTTATTACGGGGCCTATTTCCCTGATAACTGAAACTGAAACCATGTTTGGCGTAAAATTTTCTGCTCCAAAGGTTTTTAAAGTTGGCAAAGACTGAAGCGTTAATACAAAACCAAGTATAAACCCTGTGAGCAGAACAATACCAAGAGACATGTAACCTATCTTATAACATTGCCGAAGAAATTCATTCCATTCAAACCCCTTTTTAAATGTATTTTTTATAAAAGAAGTGAGAAATAACCCTTCCTCGCCAATTTTTTCAATGGCATTCCTAATCCCTGACGATGTTTCCATGTTATTTATCCGCCCTAAAAACATGCCGAATAATCTAACCCGAAAAATACCAATGGACTAAGGCGATGTAGAAAAAATTTCACACATTTAAAGCATTTATGCTTAAATTGCTATTTAAAGTTTACAAGTACAATTTTTTACAGGCGGTTACTTGTTGCAGCATTGATTTGCTTAATTTTAAATGTCAGCGATGTTTAAACAATATTGCGTATTCCATCGCCTTTGTAACATGAGCAGACTTAGAAGAGCAAGAGCAGCAATAATACTATTCGGTTGCATGGGAGTTTTTTTTGCCTGTAAAACAAATAAACAACTCACGCCACCAGCATCATATTTTACGGGAATAATGGACAGCGTGACCCAAAAAAAATACGGGTTCACTGAAAATACGCTCCATTTTCTTGACTCTATCTTTGCTTTATACCCCGGTGCAGACCTGACTTCAAGATTTAATTATTATGGCTATTCATGTGCATACTACCATTCGTATAAAAAGGATAATGCAAAAGCGATGGTATATGCTGATAGCCTGCTGTTATTGGTGCATAACAACCCTGCAATGAAGGATTATGAAAAGCTTGAAGCCCTGGCCAATATTTCAAAAGGCGATATTTTATTTGCCACCAACGAGTATAACGGCGCGTACCAATATTATTACCTGGGAAAACTGGCAGCGGAAAAAAGCCTTGATGCCTGCACCTATAGCGAGTATAGTTACCGGCTTGGTATGGTGATGTACAAAAAAGCGAGCTATACTGAAGCTGCTGTTTATTTTAAACAGGCATTTAGTGAATCTTCAACCTGCAAAGAACAATTCAGCGATTTTTACCGCAGGCAGGAATTATTGAACAACACAGCATTGAGCTATAAAAAAAGCGGTAATAACGACAGCGCTTTATTGTACTATAATAACGCTCTTGACTTTATAAACAGCCAGGAAACAATATACCCCGATAAAAAATTACTATTTGAAATTGCACGCGGCGTTATATATGGTAACCTTGCACAAGTATATGCAGCTGATGATTACGCAACTGCGGAGACGATGTTTAAAAAAAGCATTGGCATAAATTCAAAACCGGGGCACGATATTAACGATGCATTGTTAACACAGCTGCACCTTGCACATTTGTATATGGATAACCGGAAACCGGATTCGTTATACAGTACCCTGCAGGAAATTAAAACAGGGCTCGATACAATAAAAAACCAGGAGGCAGGTACTGACTGGAACCAGCTTATGTGGAAATATTACGATGCTAAAAAGGATGTGCCGAATGCTTATTTATATCTTGGAAAATACAATGGCCTGAAAGATTCCGGCTTTGCAAGCAATAAAAAATTGGATGAAACAGATGTTAACAGCCAGATGAAAAATCTTGAAGCAGAATACCAAATGAACCTGCTTAAAAAAGATAACAAATTAAACCAGTTTTATTTTATTGTAAGCACTGTTCTTTTTGTAATGGCAGGCATAATTCTGCTGCTTATTTATTATAACTGGATAAAATCAAAGAGAAATGTACTGGCGCTTACCAGTTTAAATAATAAAATAAATAAACAGAAAGAGCAGTTGGAGGATACCCTTGGAGAATTGGAGAACAGGAACAAAGAAAAAGACCGCATTCTTGGTATAGTTGCACACGACCTGCGAAACCCTATTGCTGCCATAAGCTCTTTAATAACTATTTTGGAAGAAGAAAATGATTACCCGGAGGAGCAGCAGCAAATACTTGGCCTTATGCAAAACGCCTGCACCAATTCGATTGAACTTATTAACGAGATACTTGAATTTGCCATAAATGACAGCAGCAGGGACGATATGCCGCTTGAAATGGTTGATATAAATATTATTGCAGGCAATTGTGTTAAAATGATGCGCTTTAGAGCAGCAGAAAAAAAACAGAAGCTTCAGCTATTTCTTTCTGATTCGCCTGAAATCATTAAAGCCAATCCTGCAAAAATATGGCGTGTATTAAGCAACCTTATTACCAACGCGGTAAAATTTAGCCCCTCGGGAGCAGTAATAAAGATAGTGATAGAGCATAGCGGCGATAAAGTGCAGCTATCTGTTCAGGATAAGGGCATCGGCATTCCCGACAGCATAAAAAATAAAATATTCGATACCCATACCGAAGCAAAACGACCCGGAACACAAGGTGAAAGACCTTTTGGGTTGGGGTTATCCATTTGCAAACAGATTGTGGAAACCTACAAGGGAAATATTTGGTTTGAAACTACCGCCGCCAGCGGTACTATTTTTTATATAAGCCTGCCCAAACAACATGGAATGGTAAACGCAGATTAAGGGGAGAGAATTCTCTAACATATAAATAATGCTTCTTTATTCCGTAGGAATAATTGGTGGGTAGAAGACAAGAAAAAATTAAAATTCGTTCCATCGGAACGATTGGTGCTAATTCAATAGCAATTTATTTTTCTGTAGTAGCTTTACATTCTAAATATGCAGTTATGCAATTTGAAGAAGGCTTTATAAAAGACACTGCAAAACGCCTGGATTATTATAAACAATTAGGCGATAAGACATTTGAACAGCTGGAAGAAGATCACTTTTTTTTCCAGCCGTCACCGGAAAGTAACAGCATCGCTATTATTGTTCAGCACCTGCATGGCAATATGCTTAGCCGTTTCGTAAATTTTTTAACCGAAGACGGCGAAAAAAGCTGGCGTACACGCGATGAAGAATTTGAAAAAGTGTTAACCACGAAAAGCGAAGTTATTGAACGCTGGAACGAAGGCTGGGCCTGTACATTTAATGCCATAAATAACCTGGAGCCCGGCGACCTTACAAAAACCATTTATATTCGCTCAGAGCCCCTGCAGGTGTACGATGCCTTGTTAAGGCAATTAGCCCATTACCCCTACCATGTTGGGCAAATAGTGTTTATCGGCAAAATGATAAAAGATAATAACTGGCAATCGCTGAGCATACCAAAAGGCAGCAGTAAACAATACAATCAAAAGTTAGGGCACAAAGCATGAACAAAAAACCCGGGGCAGTAATTTTTGACCTTGACGGAACCTTAATAGATAATAACGCATACCATATTGAAGCCTGGAAAGTTTTTTATAAAAAAACCGGCCGTGAGTTTAGTATGGATGAATATAAGAACAAAATAAACGGGCGTATTAACAGGGAGATATTTAATAAGATATTTGGGCTGGAGCTAAGCCCCGAGGAAATAGAACGTTATACTAATGAAAAAGAACAATTGTACCGCGAATTGTATGCGCCGTACATTAAACCAATACCGGGGCTTATTACATTTTTGCAGCAAATAAAACAGGCAGGCATTCCTATGGCCATAGCCACATCGGGGTTGCCTGTAAATATTGCCTTTATGTTTGAGCATGTTACCATAAAAGATTATTTTGACAATGTAATAGATTCAACTGTAATAACCAATGGCAAACCAGACCCTGAAATATTTTTAAAAGCAGCCGCATCGGTAAATGCGCCTGCGCCAAGTTGTATTGCGTTAGAAGATTCTATTGCGGGTGTACAATCAGCCACGGCAGCGGGGATGAAGGTAATAGCCTTAACTACCACACACACAAAAGAAGACCTGCACCAGGCAGATTTAACTATAAACGATTATACAGAAATAGATCTTTCAACATTATTCCAATTAATGGAAGCATGAACCATTTTTCATTTGATAAACAACCAGGCAGAACAGCTATAGTAAATGGCAAAGAACATTTATTCTTTTCAGGCTATGCTTATTTGGGCATACAGCATGTGCCTGAATTTAATGCGCTTGTTAAAGAAGGTATTGATAAATATGGATGGCTTTTCCCCTCGTCAAGAATATCAAATACAAGGCTCGCGCTCTTTGAAGAATGTGAGGCGTTGCTTTCATCCATCACAAAGTGTGAAGATACTGTGCTGGTTTCGTCAGGTTATACTGCGGGCAGGATGGCTACCCAAAAATGGGCAAACAGCCTCACAAATCTTCATCCCTCCCATCCAGCGATATTAAGGGATACCTGCCACCCGTCGCAGGGCTACTATGCGGTTGCTTCGCTTGACCCGTTAACCGCTACGCTTGCAGATATACAAATGCTGCAGGATGACGCCTGTAAAGCGCTTATAATTGACGACAGCCATGGTATTGGCTTAACAGGTAATGGCGCGGGTGCAAGCGGCTATTTGCAAAAGCAACCGGGGATTGATTATATTTTTACTTATTCAATGGCAAAGGCCTGGGGCATTAATGCAGGGGCGGTAAGCTGCCCGCAAACGCTTGCAAATTATTACCGCAGCTTGCCTGAATATACTGCTTCAACACCGCCATCACCGGCGTTACTGCATGCTTTTATAAAAGGGCAGCATCTGTATGCCTTGCAAAGCCAAAAGCTGCAGCAGAACATGCAATATTTTCAGTCCCTTATAAGTAACATCAAAGACATCAGTTACCATGAGGCATTGCCCATTTTTATTTTACCGGATGGTATAAATGAAGATACATTGCTGAAGAAAAATATTATCATCTCATCTTTTGCCTATCCTGATCCTAATGGCAAAAAAATACAGCGCGTTGTATTAACAGCGCTGCACACAAAAAATGATATGGAATATTTGGCGGAGAATTTAGCCCCTGCCCTAAAGGGAGAAGAGAGGAAATATCAATAAAGTATTGGCTGAACTGCCTTTGTTGGTGTTTTCACCAACAAATAATATATACGCAACAAATATCTTGAATTCGATGTTGGTGAAAACACCAACACCGGCGTGACAAAACAATAGAACAATGGAAAATACTGAAAATGGTGTACAACCAATTCTTTCACATGCTGAACCTGTTCTTACTGTAAAGGATGTAACAGAAACAGTTTTGTACTGGCAAAATGTGCTCGGCTTTCCTGCTAAATGGACGTGGGGCGATCCTCCAAATCATGGAGGCGTTTCGTGGGGCGGTGTTTTTGTACAGTTCTCTCAAAATCCAAAACTCGCATCTGCACCGCAACACAATTCAGTTTGGATAAGGGTGAAACATTTGGAGGCATTGTACGATCTTCACCAAAAGAAAAACGCGGATATCGTAGCCCCGCTTGAAAACCAGCCCTGGGGTATGGCCCAATATACCGTGCGTGAAATGAATGGCTATTTTCTGCATTTTGCCGGGCCTGCAATTAACAGTGACCCGCGCGGCCAGGGCACACCTGCTAAAACTATTAACATCCTCAAAAGGCCGCCGGTAACAAAAGAATTCCGGGATTTGGCTTCTTCTGTAGGCTGGTCGCCGCCCCAGGACGACGCGACGGCAGAAAAGCTTTTGGCAGCAGCGGTGTTCGCAGTTGTGGCTGAAGACACTACAAGCGGTGAAATAGTTGGCTGTGCATTATTACTGGGTGATGATGTTAGTTTTTATTATGTAAAAGATGTAATAGTTCACCCAAACTGGCAACGCAAAGGCGTAGGAACAAGGCTTATGCGGGCCCTAACCAATTGGCTGGAAACTAATGCGCCAAACAAAGCCTTAGTCGCTTTGATAACACGGGAAGGGCTTGAACCTTTTTACCGGCAATTTGGTTTTGCTCCGGCATTTTCCATGCTCAGGTGGATTACACGCGGCTAAAAAGTAGGCAGGCAGATATTTGTCTTTAAGATGTTCAACACATCTACGCACTCATCAATCTTCGCTGCAATAGCTCCCTTTAGGGCGGGGGCCGCTATTGGTACACCTCAATAGTTACATGAAACAGGTGTCTTTGGCCGTTGCTGTCTAATGTTTCAATGCTTATCCTTTTCTTATAGCTATTGCCATTTTCGGCATCTTCTTTTACGGCTATTAAAGTTGATGTGCCTTTGGTGCTTACGCTTACATCGTTAGTGGCGGCAACGCTTAAGTTTACCTGGCTGTTAATATCGTATTTGGCGGGAAAATAAGTATTAGCGCTATATGCCTGTGTATAAAACGGCTCTACGGATTGTGTAGCTGTGTTATAATAATACTCGCCTTCATCTTTACTATTTGTTATGCTGTAAGCTTTGTGCAGGCTGTCTGTTAGTTTTCTTACCTGGAATATACTGCTGTGGGCATGCTCCCTCGTTCTGTTTGCCTTAGGGGCATTAATGATTAGGCCGTTTCCGGTTGTTATTTCCGGGGTACTGTTATCGCCGTCATTGTTATTACTATCGCTGCTTAGGTTTGATAAAGATTTTTGCGCCAGTACCAGCGAATTATTTACAATATTTTTAATATACACTGTTGAAATACCCCCCAGGTTAAGGTTCATCAATTTTTTGTTTACATCATCCTGTGCAGCAGCTACGTCTGAATTAACTTTTTTCCAGTCAACTTTCTTAAAGGCAAGTTTCATGGTGTTCACCAAAAAATCTTTTGCCTTCACTGAATCTCCGCTCTTGTCCCCGGCAAAAATATTTTCAGGCATCTTCATCTTCGCTAATTCAGCATTCACTTCATCGCCTGCCTGGTTCATTATACCCGGAAAATCAACATTGAAAGTTTTTATATTATTTATTACCGCGGGGGCAACTTTTGAAAGTGCAAAGTTTGCTTTAGCCAATTGCAGTTGCATGCTTGTTTTTGCATCTTCCCCGGCCTTTACTACTTCTTGCTTCAACGACCCGTTAAAAAAGAACATAGGGTTGTATAAAGGGTTATCAACTTTTACAGCCAAAGGCTCAACCACTACCGGCTGCGTTTGTAATGCAGCAGCCTGGCCTGATTCAGCTTTAACAGTGGGATGAAACCATGCCAGCGAACTGAACACGCCTGTAATAAGCACCAAAGCAAACAGGCGGTTACGGTACTGGAACGACCTTTCCTGTTGGTTAAGCATGCGCTTTACCCTCCAAAGCAGGTCGTGGTCTTTATTTCCTGCTGCATTCATAGCAAAAGCAGGATTGTGCTGCATGCTTGCAATACGCAGCAACGCCTCGGCATACATGGTTGGCTCATATTGAAATTGAAGTACCCAATCATCGCAACTGTTCTCTCTTTCCCTTTTAATTATTTTACTGATCAGTTGGGTGAAAGGATTAAAGAATAAAGTAATTTCTATGATGGATTGAATGATGTTAAAAAGATAGTCAGCGCGTTTTATGTGGGCCAGTTCGTGCAGTATCACCGCCTCTAATTGATCGGTTGTAAGATTATTGATGCTGGCAAGCGGTACTAAAATAAGCGGTTTTAAAAAGCCAATGGTCAAAGGGCTTTTAACCAGTTCTGATACGTAAATGCTTACAGGTTGTTTTATGCCCAGCAATTCAGAGATCCGTTTTACAAACAAACGCCAGTCAACATCTATTTTTGTAAGCCCCTGGGTTTTTATTAATTGTGTTTGGCGGTAGCCTTTTATCCATCGGATGGCCAATAAAGTTAAAAGGCATAAATAAGCGATAGATAAATAAGGCAACAGTTTCTCACCTTTTAATATAGCAGATAGCATTGCCGCAGGAAAACTATGCATACCCGGCTGTAAAATATAGGCATTGCCGTTATTAAGCCCTGAATATTGCATTTGCGCTATGGCCTCGCTGCATTTGGCAAAGTAGAACTGCAGGGTAAAAATAAACCATATAAATATACTGAACTGCGCCACTAAGGCGATCCTGTATTTTACCTGCGATGAAAATTTAAATAAGCCGTTAGCCACTGCAACCAATATCCACACCAACGCCGCCTGCCACAAACTGCTTGCAATAGCATAACCCAACGCCTGTAAAAATGCTGATTGGGATAGCACCTGCATAAATTACTGTTTTTTCAGGTTGTCTAATAATTTTTGTATTTCATCTAATTCCTCTTTGCTGGTGGTTTGCGAACCCAAAGCCTGCATAACCATTTGCGATGCTGAGCCCCCAAAAAGGGAATTTACCATTTTACCAACCAGTTGCTTTTGCGTTTTGTCTTTACTAACATTGGGCTGGTATATATGCGTTTTGTTTGAATCGTCTCTTTTTACAAGGCCTTTTTCAAACATTATTTGCATAAGCTTTAATGTGGTGGTATAACCGCAATCCTTGGTTTTGCTCATTTCCTCATGCACCTCGCGCACGGTAGCATTGTTCCTGTCCCAAAGCACCTGCAGTATCTCCAGCTCGCTTTCTGTCGGTTTAATATATTTTAATGATCCCATATTTACGAATTATTTCGTATCAAAAATAGGAATTGTTTCCAAACCACAAAAACATAATTTTATTTTTGGTAAATTTTAACGGTCAGGGGGAGAGAATAGTCCATGGCCCATAGCCCATAGTCCAGATGAGAAGTGTGGATAGACATCCAATTCCCTTTTGGTTCCTCAAACAACTGCGGACCTTCTTACCATGGACTATTGACCATGGGCTATGGACTAATTAACAATGACTTATCGGCCTGATGATTAATTTTCAATTACTTTTGCGCGGCATAAACGCATACTCCACCCATCTGAATGAAGAAGCTTGACTGGTATATACTAAAGAAATTTCTTACCACCTTCTTTTTTTGCATTTTCCTGTTTACCATTATTGCCGTTGTTGTAGATATTAGTGAAAAAACAGACGACTTTGTAAGATCAGGCCTCGGTTTTAAGGGTGTTGTTATGGAGTATTATATTGGCTTTGTACCTTATATTATCGCCCTTTTGTTTCCATTATTTGTGTTAATAGCGGTTATATTCTTCACGTCAAAAATGGCCGGCCGCAGCGAAATAATAGCCATACTTGCCAGCGGCACAAGTTTCAGGCGCTTTTTGGTTCCTTACTGGATGGGTGGTATTGCACTGGGGCTGTTACTACTTTACGGGGCACATTTGGTTATACCCACATCAAACGACATAAGGGGCTCCTTTGAAACAAAGTATGTAAACGGCAACAGCAGCTACAATGCTTTGCAGGCACAGGGGCATGATATTTATGCCCGGCTTGATTCATTTACTTATTTTGGCATACGCAATTACGATACTTCCAGAAAATACGGTGGCCCGTTTTTTATGCATCGCTTAAAAGGCAATACCACCTTAATATATAATTTACGGGCAGAGAGCATTAACTGGGATACGACAAAAGGAAAAAGCAGGTGGGTACTGATAAATGTATTTGAGCGGACTATTACCGGGCTGAAAGAAAAAACATTAATCACCTCGCGTAAAGAAATGAATTTCAACTTTAAGCCATTTGACCTAAGCCATGATGAATTTGCAAAAGATAAACTTAACAGCCCTGAACTCGCGCAGTTTATAAAGCTTGAAAAGCTGCGTGGCTCAGAAGATGTGAACGCCTTAAAAGTAGAGATATACCGGCGTACTGCTACCCCAATTGCCGTTGTTATTTTAACCTTAATTGGCGCCGTGGTAGCCAGCCGCAAAGTACGTGGTGGCAGCGGGTCGCACATCGCTATGGGCATTGTGATAGGAATAATCTTTATTCTTATGGATCGTTTTTCAACTATATTTTCTTCAAAAGGTAATCTTCCCCCTGAAATTGCCGCCTGGATACCTGATACAGTTTTTCTTTTTATAGCCTATTATCTATACCGCAGGGCACCTAAATAAGAAAAGCCTCCCAGTGCTTGTCTGGTCTTATTTAACATGAATTCGGGATAAGGAGGGCTGTGTTTCTGTAAGGACTCAATATTTGTAGTTCAACTAAATATTCTCATATCTTCTGCCCGCCGCTGCGGGCAACGTGTTTATAGCAAGATTGAAGATAAAGAGATTTTGACTCCGGAGGAGCCACGGAAAAAACCTCATTCAGTCTATTGGAATTGGTTCTATTGTTACTATCAACAAATCTCAATTTTACGCGGCTCCTAAGGAGCCAAGGCCCATTCAGCTTATAATGTTTTCTATAAACACGCCGCTCTTACAGAGCGATAAACATGCGCCCCGCATTTTGCGGGGCGGTACGCTGTTATTTGGCTGGATTTTTTGTTACCAATATTTAGGTTTCGCTGGAATTTAGTCAACATAGTTTTCTTATCCAAAAATTAATATTACTTAGTTAGTATATAATTAATAATCAAATTATTACAAAGTATTACTTTAATTTTACTTCAATAAATAGGGTGATTATAGAAATCTGAAATTAACAGGTAGATATAATCAAAGTAAGCACATTCATCTAATTATAAATCAAATGATTACAACTTCTAATTAATTTAAAAAATTAAGATCGTTGCGAGGGGAAATAAAATACCGGGATCAGTTCAACTTTATTTCAAACAAGGCAGGCCACATTTTGCCGGTAACATATAAACAATTTTTTGCAGGGTCATAAGCAATGCCATTAAGTACATTGTTTTCCCCGTCAAAATTCTCAGAGTCGTAATGCATCCCGCTTTTATCTAATAAACCGGTCAAATCCATTTTGCCTAATACCTTGCCGGTTACGGGG
>JABDFW010000081.1:14640-15154 GCA_013286305.1 Bacteroidota bacterium | reverse complement strand
TAACATTAAAAAACGATCCGCTCAAGGCGTTCAGGCACCCTTTTAAAAATATACGGACAGGATTGGCAGCAATAAAAGCGCTGCCATTAAAAAACCCTCTTAAAAAACCGGTGCTTGAAAACGAAATACACATTAGCGACCTTCCGCTCATTCACCACTGGCCTAAAGATGGGGGGGCATTTGTAACTTTACCACAGGTATATACTGAAGATATAACGCAGCCTGGTATTATGCACTCAAACCTTGGTATGTACCGTATCCAGCTTTCGGGAAATGAATATGTTTTAAATAAGGAAGTTGGGTTACATTACCAGCTACATCGTGGCATAGGCATACATCATTCAAAAGCAAATGCAAAAGGCCAGCCGCTTAAGGTAAGTATTTTTGTTGGCGGGCCGCCGGCGCATACACTGTCTGCCGTTATGCCACTGCCTGAAGATATAAGCGAAACAACGTTTGCCGGGATATTGGGCGGCCGGAGATTTAGATATACCTATATAGATGGTTATTGTAT
>JABDFW010000081.1:0-14630 GCA_013286305.1 Bacteroidota bacterium | reverse complement strand
CCCTTTTTTGTCCGGCGGGATAAGTAAGCTGCGGATTTTGTGATAACGGGGGATGTGTATCCCGGCGAAAATAAACCTGAAGGCCCCTTTGGCGACCATTTAGGTTATTACAGCCTGCAACACCCATTTCCTTTACTGCGTGTACATAAAGTATTCGCACGCAAAAACGCCATTTGGCCATTTACTGTTGTAGGGAGACCCCCGCAGGAAGATACCAGTTTTGGTGAATTGATCCATTTATTAACAGGGGCAGCATTGCAAGATGAAATTCCCGGATTACAAGCTTTAAATGCGGTTGATGCTGCGGGAGTGCATCCCTTACTGCTTGCAACCGGCAGCGAAAGATATACCCCTTATTTAGAGTATAAAAGACCGGCAGAATTATTAACTATTGCTAACCGCATACTCGGAACAGGGCAGTTAAGCCTGGCTAAATTTCTTTTTATTACTGCTGACGACGACAATAAATTATCAGTAAATAATGTGCAGGAATTTTTAGAATTTATTTTAAGGAGGATTGATTTTTCAAGGGATATTCATTTTTATACAAATACAACCATTGATACACTTGATTATTCAGGAACAGGCTTAAACACCGGAAGCAAGGTTGTGTTTGCCGCGTATGGAGATATTAAAAGAGAATTGTGTATTGAAATTGCGGAGGTATTTAGTAAAATATATTCTTTTGAAAATGCAAAACTGGCTATGCCGGGGGTTGTTTGCCTTCAATACAAACAATTTACAGATCATGCGGGTGCAAATGATGAAATAGAGATATTGAATGAGCTTTTAAAGCCGTACCTTAAAGAATTAGAACAAACCCCGTTAATAGTAATATGCGACGATGCATTGTTTACGTCGGAAAACTTACAAAATTTTTTATGGGTAACTTTTACCAGGTGCAACCCTTCCCATGACATTTATGGCATTGAAAGCTTTACAGAGTTCAAACATTGGGGTTGCCTGGGGCCTGTAATATTTGATGCTAGATTAAAACCACATCATGCGCCTGTAATAGAAAAAGACCGTTCGACTGAAAAAAAAATAGAAAGGGTTTTTGATAAGGGAGGGAGCCTATATAAAAAAATATAGGGCCTGCTGGGAACAACTGGCCCTTTTTTCAACCCTAAACCCTTAAAAAACAAAGATATAATAGAAAAAATTATGCCAGAAGTTTATTTTAGTTTTTAACTTTTATACATTTTATCGCAAGGCGTTAGGAAACAATAGTTAACGTTCAATTTTTTTTAAAATTAGTGGCCTGGCCCGATGCAAAGAAAAAAGAGGGGATCGCTAATACAAAACAATTGGGCAAAAAAAATCCCGCTTTTGTGAAGCGGGATTTCTGATAACCTTTTTTTAGAATCTTTCAAGCCCCGAAAAGAAAAAGTTACTTTCTATCAAGGCGTTCTCATTACTATCGCTGCCATGAACTGCATTTTCACCAATTGAAGCCGCAAATTGCTTTCTTATGGTTCCTTCTGCTGCCTTTGAGGGGTCGGTAGCGCCAATAAGCTTTCTAAAATCTTCAACAGCATTTTCTTTTTCCAAAACAGCGGCAACTATTGGGGCGCTGCTCATAAATTCAACTAATTCCTTATAAAATCCACGCTCCTTATGCACTGCGTAAAATTCCCCCGCCTGTTCATTACTAAGCTTAGTCCATTTCATCGCTTTAACGCTAAAACCTGCCTTAATAATTTGGTCTAAAATTGCGCCTGTAAATCCTTTGGCCGTAGCGTCAGGCTTTATCATCGTAAATGTCAAGTTACTCATACCGTTTTGTTTAACTGGCGGCAAAGTAAGGGTAACATTTTCTATTTTCTACTGTTTTGTCGTCAGAATTTATCATTTTTAACAAGCTAAACCGGGCTTAAGGCCTGTTTAAAGTAAAATGTTTTTGCCTGTGTGGCGTGAAAACATCAATTTTGCCGCCATTCTATGCAAGAGGTTCAAGGCATTTATCCTTTTTTGGAGCAGAAGAGAGAAATAGTGATCACAACGCATCAAAAACCAGATGGCGATGCAATGGGTTCTTCCTTAGCATTATTTCATTTTCTTAATGCTTTAGGCCACCACGTTACGGTAATTTCCCCAACTAACTGGGCAAATTTTCTTGACTGGATGCCAGGCTGTGACAAGGTAATTGACTTTGAAAAAAACAGGGAACCGGCTAAGGATACTATTAATAAGGCTGACATTATATTTTGTCTTGATTTTAATATTATGCACCGCACTAAAAATATGGAACAATTGCTTTTAGATGCACAGTGTATAAAGGTATTAATTGACCATCACCAGCAGCCGCAGGAAGAAGCTTTTAGTTACGGCATAAGCGATGTGGCAAAAAGCTCAACCTGCGAAATGGTGTACGATTTCATAATGCAGTCCGCCCACGCGGATAAGCTTAACCTTGATATGGCTGCCTGTATTTACACCGGCCTTATGACGGATACAGGCTCTTTCAGGTTTCCGTCAACAACGGCTTCGGTGCACAGGGCGGTTGCGCATTTAAAAGATCTCGGCCTTGATCATTGTGCTGTACATGATAATATATATGACCACCTTTCAGAGGGGCGCCTGCGGTTTATAGGCAATGCATTATTAAACAGGCTTGAGGTTTTATACGAATATAATACAGCGTTAATGGTAATCCCCAAAAGGGACCTTATCAGGTACGAGATAAAGACAGGCGACACAGAGGGGCTGGTTAATTTTCTGCTAACCATTGAGGGAATGAAACTTGGGGCTTTGCTGATTGACAGGGATGAAGAAAGAAAATGGAGTTTCAGAAGCAAAGGCGATTTTGATGTAAATATATTTGCCCGGACATATTTTGAAGGAGGGGGACATAAAAATGCGGCGGGTGGAAGAAGCAGTGAATCTCTTGAAAACAATGTAAGGAAATTTAAAACCGTTTTAGAAAAATACGAAAATCAACTTCAATAAACAGATATGAAAAAAGCGATCATCGCACTTGCATCGATTTTATTTTTGGCATCCTGCCACGCGAATTACGACAAAACCCCTTCGGGCCTGGTATATAAAATATTTCCCGGCAAAGGAGGTGCAAAATTAGCAACAGCTAAGTTTGTAAAACTAAACGTTGAATATAGAATAGCTGAAAAAGATTCGGTACTATTTACAACTTTTGGAAAATTTCCTAAATATTCCGGAATAGATACTTCCGGAAAAAATACCGCCTACAGTGAAATGGAAATACTGCCTAAATGCAGTGTTGGCGACAGTATTGAGTTTTCATTAAGTGTTGACACACTAAGAAACCATAATGTAAACCTGCCTTTGGACATATACGCCAAGGGTGACCATATTAAAGGCAGGATAAAAGTAATTGCAGCTTTTAATACCAGGGAGGAAATAATTGCCGATGTTAACAAGGAGCAGGAATTAGAAAAGACCAGGGAGTTAAAAGATGTAGAGGCCTATATGGTTAAAAATAATATTAAAGGCCAGAAAACAAAGAACGGCGCTTATGTATATGTTGAGAATGCCGGCGAGGGAATGAAAGCGGATTCTGGAAAAATAGCAATGGTATTATACAAAGGTTATCTATTGTCCAACGGAAAAGTGTTTGACACGAATATGGATTCAAGCAAAGGCCATGCAGGTGCTTACCCTGTAAAGGTTGGCGCGCATGGCGTTATTCCCGGGTGGGAAGAAGGGTTGCCATATTTTGGAAAAGGTGGAAAAGGAAAGATATTAGTTCCTGCCATATTGGGTTATGGCCCGCAGCCGCAGGGCAACGATATTCCGGCTAATTCAAACCTGGTGTTTGATATTGAGGTTACTGATGTAAGGATTGCACCTCCGCCTGCGCCAGCGCCGCCCCAGGGCTTTCAGCGCCCGCAGATAAATGCGCCTGCAACTGCTCAAAAGCCGAAACAAAAATAATTTACCAGGCATATATTTGTAGAGCCCCGGATAAACTTAAAAATTTATTCGGGGCTTTGTTATTTGAGGAAATTTATATTTTGCTTTTCCGGTAACATTTTGCCTGCCATCAACGCGGTCTATTGGTTTGCCTATTATTTCGTTCATTACATTCCTCCCGTAGTTTCCAGGGCACGTACAAGTGTGCGTTTAGCCAGTTCTATTTTAAAATTATTGTACTTATATCCCCTGGCATTCTTTACTGCAATATCTGCTGCTGAGAGATAAGTGGCCCGGTTGGCTGCAGCGCCTGTTAATGCCTGTTCGGCTTCTTTATTGCGCCATGGTTTAGTACCCACCCCACCCAGTGCGATGCGCGCCTGCCCGATGGTACCTCCGTTAACATCCAGCGCCACCGCAACTGATGAAAGAGCAAACTCGTAGGAACTGCGGTCACGTATTTTTAAATAAAATGATCTTTGTGCAAACGGCATTGCAGGAAGTTCAACCGCTGTTATCAGGTCGCCTTTTTCAAGTATATTTTCTATGTGTGGTGTTTGACCGGGCAATAAGTGAAAATCTGTAATATTAATAGCTCTTTCTCCATTTACGCCCTGCACATGTATTATAGCATCAAGTGCCGTTAATGCTACACACATATCAGAAGGATGGGTTGCGATGCAGTGGTCACTTGTTCCTAAAATGGCATTACTCCGGTTATATCCGTTTATTGCAGAACAGCCACTGCCAGGCTGCCTTTTATTACACGGGAAAACAGCGTCATAAAAATATGGGCAACGTGTTCGTTGTAAAAGATTGCCGCCAACGGTTGCCATATTTCTTAATTGCGGGGAAGCCCCCGATAATAATGCCTGGGATAACACCGGATACCTTTGCCGTATTGTTTCATCGTAAGCCAGGTCGCTGTTGCGTACCAGTGCACCAATGCGGACACCGCCATTTGGCAAATTTTCAATTTGTTTAAGGCTCAGGGCGTTTATGTCTATAATATGTTTCGGGTTCTCAATGCCCAATTTAATAAGGTCAACCAGGTTGGTGCCCCCGCCAATAAATTTGGCGTCATTCTCTTTGGTAATGGCATTGATTGCCTCACGGTTATTATGTACCCTTGAAAAAGAAAATGGTTGCATAAAATATTTTTAATAATATGCTAAGCATTTTGCTGCACTTCCTTAACAGCAGCTAAAATATTTCTGTATGCGCCACAGCGGCAAATATTGCCACTCATTAATTCCTGTATATCTGCATCGGTTTTTGCATGCCCTTCTTTAACCAGGCCAACTGCAGAACATATTTGCCCCGGTGTACAGTAACCGCATTGAAAGGCATCGTGTTTAATAAAAGCCTCCTGCATAGGGTGAAGTTTATCGCCCTGTGCCAGGCCCTCTATAGAAGTTACCTCAGCATTCTCACAAGTGGCAGCGAGTATAAGACAGGCGTTAACCCTTCTGTCATTAACTAAAACCGTGCATGCGCCGCATTGCCCGTGGTCGCAGCCCTTTTTTGTGCCATGCATGCTAAAATTTTCGCGCAAAAGATCAAGCAATGTTACCCGCGGGTCAATACTTATGTTTCGCGCTGCTCCGTTAATATTCAGATGCAGTTTTACATTTTCAAAAACAGGGATTCCCCGTTGCCTTGCCGCATAACCTATTTTTGGGGCAAGCGCAAAAGCGGTTCCGGCCGTAGTCATGGTAAGAATAAATTCACGCCGTGTGGTACCCCGCCGGGGAAAATATTTTATCTTTTCTGCAGGGGTATATTTTTTTTCTTTTCCCACCTTATCTATTTTAGGCGATAATAATAAGGAAGTGATCGGCGTGATTGCTTTAAAGCTTTATCAATTGTTATACCATACACCGGGCATTACAACAGTATGGAAAAAATATATTGGAATTTCTTATAGAAGGACGGGATGACCTGCCACCTGTTTATTTTAAACCCGGTGCAATTTATACTTCAACAGCTTTAGAATCCCTGTGCAGATGGGCGGAAATTTGATTGCTGCACCATTCTAACAATTCTTCTTCAACAATTGCAGGGTCATTTTCATCCATTTCCCAGGTGTGGGTGTTACTGTTTTCATTCAGGAAAAAAGATTCAAGGCCCTTTTCAGGGTGAAGTAATACCACGAGGTATCTGCCGGTAGTTTCATATTGGGGGCTATTTAATATAACTTCCGGATGAAATGCAGCATACAGCTTTTTGTCTTCGTGCATGTACTGCCTGATAAATATTTTTTCGGCATAGTTTATCATATAAGGCCATTTAAAGATTATAAATTCCCGGGCTGATCATTGATTTTGTAATCATTATCATGCCAGAAATGCCTGTTTAATTACATGCTGATGTTTTTGTTTGTAACATCACTTTCGGGGATATGTTTCGGCTTTTAGATGGTTAAACAAAGGCCTGATTTTTCATAGTCACATTAAATTGGCTTTTTTTTGCCTGGGGGTGTTGTTTATTCATTCTATACAGGCAGCACAATCCTATTAAAAGAAAAATAAAGGATATAATGGCTCTTTTAACCATGGGGTATTCAACCAATTCCATATTTGGGTAATTATAGGTTTAATTTCAAAACCAAATAGCGTGCCACCGGCATATAAGTTTTTATGTATTAACGTATTGTTATATTTGTTGAAATAAAAGTATGAGCAAATAAAAAGAAGCTTTTTATCTGCCTGATTTAAATGGATGGAAGTATTAATAATATTTCTCTTCAAACTTTATACCGTACAGTTTTAGCTCCTCTAAAACAGGCCCGTAAATAGAGGATATTACAGGTATATGCAATCCTGTTTCGGGTATTTTTCCTTCCAATATCAATTTTGCCGCAATGCCTAATGGCAGGCCAACGGTTTTTGCCATGGCAGTATTTGTGTTGTTATCGCCCTTTACAATAAGCGAACTTTTTACAGTTTCTTTTTTCCCGTGCAGTTCATATTCAATTTCGTGCATCATCACTACCATATCTTTATCATATTCTTCAAGCGCAAGTTTTTTTTCAAGAATAAATTGCAGGATATCCGCTGCGCTGCATAAGCCTTTATTTATCTTTTGTTCGTCATCCAATCCTAAAAAGAATAGCTGCTTCATACTCAGATTTGCCTCATGCATGGTATGGGCCACTGTTTCTGCTGCTTTGTCTTTTACGTCTTCCACGTCAACCAGGTCAAGGCTGCCTTTTTCATTTACCATCATAAACTGATCGCCCGGTTCTTCTTCCGCATCGTCTTCGCCGGCCTCTTCCTCGGCTTCCATTAACAGCAATAATTTTTCCATCATCTCTTTTGCATAGCTTAACCGGCTGCTCAAAAGGTCATTAAGCCAGTTTGCAAAGCCATGCTTTTCAAAATGCAGTTTAAAAAAATCAGCAACAGTCATGTCATTAGTTTCATATACTTTCTCTTCATCTGTTAATTTAAGGTCAACTATATTTTTCCACCCTGAACAAAACTCGGGGTGCCTCAATGTTGTACGTATAAAAGTATGGGCGTTATTTATATTATACAGGCCGGCGTATGTTGATGAATCCCTGTTGGGATAATAAGCAAGCGGTTCTAACGATTGAACATTAACAACCGGATTACTAATAAATAATTGCTCATATGGTATATGCACCTGGATATCTTTTTGTTTAAAAGTTGCACCTGCTTTACCAGCCAGTATAATATTACGCGGGTTCCAGCTGATTTTATAGTGCCAGGGATTATTATCACTTTCGGGTGCCACCAAGCCTCCGCAATGTGATAAAAAGGAAGTAACAACTCCATTTTGTTGTTTTATGCGATGCAATAATTGCATTGCACTCATGTGGTCAATGCCGGGGTCAAGCCCCATTTCACACAAAAATAAAATACCATTATTTTTTATCTCTTCCGAAAGGTTTTTAATGTGTTCATCAATATAAGAAGCAGTAAGAAGGTGTTTTTTAAACTGCAGGCAATCCACTGCTATAAGATAGTGGAGAGCAGGGGGCATTAAAGAAATAACCACATCAGCTTTTTGTACCAGGGCCGTTCTTTCCTGGCTATCTTCAATATTTACCCGCATGGCTTTGGTATGTGTGTGCTCACCAACTTTAGATACAGCTGCAGAAAGATCATTGTCTGCAACAGTAACCTGCCAATTATTTATAAGGGAAATTTTCCTGAGGTAACCTATTAAAACCGTTGATGATTTGCCTGCGCCAAATAAAACTATATGTTTAGAATTATTCATTATTGTTAGTTGCGTAAATAAAATTTTGCAACTAAGATAATCAGACGGGGACTTAAAATCTCAAAAAACTATTGTGTTTTGTTATTATATTTCTTCCTAAATCATTGTATAGCTCAATTTAGCAAAACAAAATTGCTAATAGCATAAGGCTATTTACTTAATCGGCGATTAAGTAAAGCCCTTTTTGTTCTGCGCTAACGAGGGAAACCCTGTATTTTATTTTACTGGCAGATGGGTTGTCAGGCACTTTTACATTTATTCTTTCGTTCGCAGGAATATTTTTAATATACATTGTTTGGCCAGTTTTAAACCTTCCATATACATCATAATATTGTACATCTATTACCACAAGATCAAGGGGAAAATCTGCTACATTTTGAACATTTAATCTTAGATCCTGTATGCTTTGCCGCGATGATTGGTCTGCATCTACCGAAACAAAATCATCAATCTTTTCTTTTTTGGAAAAGTGAGAAGAGAAAGAAGGGCTTTCTTCTTCGTTTAATTTTTTTTTTGATATTTCCTGGCTATCCTTGTTCCCGGAGTTATTAGAGGGAACTAAGGATGGGTTTACAACCTTATTGCGGGCTGACATATCTGTTTTGTCAGGCGCTTTAAAAGAGTTTTGCTGTTCGGGCCCCTGGGATTGAGAAGGATTGGGTTGGCTTTTTTTGGCATTTGCCTGTTTTAAAGCCCCACTATTCGTTCCGGGGTCAATATTTTGAGTATTATTATCATTTTGATCAAAAGTAGGTATAACCTCTTTTGAATGGCTGTTTTTCTTTACAGGCTGCTGATCAACTGGTTCTTCAACAGCCTTGCCGGCTGCCTGGTCATTTGGTTGTATGGCAGATTGTTGACTATTTGTTTCAGCCGGGTTAACAGCAGCGGTTTTTGCGGCCAAAACTGTTTTTGCATTGCTATTGCTGGTCCAGTCATGCCCAAGCCAAATACCTAAGCACAAAACAGGTATTGCCAGGAGCAGAAATGCGGATGTTCCCTTAAATTTATACCATTCTGATGCTTTTGTTTTTGCTTTCAATATTGTGGATGCATAACGTTCTTTTATATCACTCAATGATTCTGAAAATTTAGTTTCCAGAACAGGTTCTGCATTAGCATTAGCAGCATTAGCGGGCTGCTTTGGAGTGGCAGGAAAAAATTCTGTATTTTTTGAAGCCTGGCTTACAGCCTTTTGTTCCTGTTGCCAATCAAGCCACGAATTTTGCCAGGAAGGGACAGGAGTAATTTTTGTCTGCGTTTTTGCAGGTTCTACGCTGGCGGATTTGTTATATATGGGCTCTGCTATTTTTGGCGATGGTTCTACCTTGTTCCATTCGGCTTTAATACGTATCCTGGGTTTTTCTTTCTTAATGTCTCCAGCCATAGTAGTTTGGCCCTGTAATTCAGTGGTATTTATAGCTTTATTATCTGCATTTTCAACCCCTTTTTGCTTAAAAAAACGGTCGAACGGCTGCTCTTCAACAATCGGGGCATGAGGTTTAAATTCTTCTAATTCGCCGGGGTAACGCCATGCGGCGCTTTTACCGTCAACCCAAATAAGGTCGTAAGGCTTAAACCCCATAGAAATCAACTGTCCCGCAGTATAAGGGCCACTTTCTTTATTATCGCGAAGAAGAAGATACTGCTTCATACAAACTTTGTTTACTATTTTTCTTATTATATAATGCCAAACTCGTACCCTTTATTGCGAATAAGGTGTTATAAATTGGTTTATTTCATCTAATAGGCAGGTGTATGATTTGGTTTCAGCCAAAAGGTTTAAATTTTTACTTATTTTTTATGATTTTCACCTTGTAATAGGTTAAATTTGCCGTCCCCCAAAAAAGGGCCAAAAAAGAGCTAAATACTATTAATGGAAGAGAATTTACTGCCCCTGGAAACGAGCGATAATGATCGCATAATACAGGTAAATATTGAGGAACAGATGAAAACATCCTACATTGATTATTCAATGTCGGTGATCGTAGGCCGTGCGCTTCCCGATCTTAGGGATGGTTTTAAACCGGTACACAGAAGGGTTTTATTCGCTATGCACGAGTTAGGCAACAGCAGTAATAAGCCTTATAAAAAATCTGCCCGTATAGTTGGGGAGGTAATGGGGAAATATCACCCCCATGGGGATGCTTCTATTTACGATACCCTTGTTCGGCTGGCGCAGGATTTTACCATGCGCTATATTCTCGTTGACAGCCAGGGCAATTTTGGCACCCAGGATGGCGACCCCCCGGCTGCCATGCGTTACACAGAGGTAAGGCTACATCGTTTTGCAGAAGCAATGATGGAAGATATTGAAAAGGAAACTGTTGATTTTCAGCTGAATTTTGATGACAGCCTCCAGGAGCCATCGGTATTGCCTGCACGTATTCCGCAGCTTTTAGTAAATGGCTCTTCCGGAATAGCAGTAGGGATGGCTACTAATATGATGCCCCATAACCTAAGCGAAGTTGTTGATGGTTGCATTGCATATATAAATAACAAAGACATTACCGCTGAAGAATTGATGCAATATGTTAAAGCGCCTGATTTTCCCACTGGCGGCATTATATATGGCATGGAAGGGGTAAAGCAGGCAATGATCACCGGCCGTGGCAGGGTAGTATTGCGCGGAAAATGCCATATTGATACAAAAGCCAGCGGCAGGGAACAAATTATTATAACTGAAGTACCCTACCAGGTTAGCCTTGATGCGCTAACAGATAAAATTGGGCAATTAGTTAATGAGAAAATAATTGAGGGTATAGCCCATGTAAACAACGAGAGCAATAAAAGAGAAGGCACCCGTATTGTTGTTGACCTGAAGAGGGACGCTGTTGCAAATGTTATAATCAACCAGTTATATAAATTTACCGAATTACAAACCAGCTATGGTATTAATAATGTAGCCTTAACCAAAGGCCGCCCTAAAATATTAAACCTTCAGCATCTTATAAGTGAGTTTATTGAATTCAGAATGGAGGTGGTAATTCGCAGGGCGCAGTTTGAATTGAAGAAAGCGAAGGAAAAAGCCCATATTTTGGAAGGCTACCTTAAAGCGCTTGACCACCTGGACGAAGTGATTACACTTATACGTGCCAGCACTACACCTGAAGTGGCAAAAGAAGCCTTAATAGCCAGGAGCAAGGAAGAAAAATGGTTTTTGCGGGATGATTTGTTTACAAACATACTGGATACAATATACAGGCAGGAAGAAGGGTTATCTGATGCGCAGGCTAAAGCTATTCTTGAATTGCGCTTACAGCGATTGACAGGAATGGAAAGGGAGAAGATACATGAAGAATTTAAAGAGATAATGGCAACCATCGGTAAATTGCAGGAATTATTGGGCAATGAGCAGGTAAGGTTTGACCTTATAAAAAAAGAATTACTTGAAATAAAGGATAAGTTCGGCGATGCAAGAAAAACAGAAATTCAATACCTCGCTGATGAAATGAGAATTGAAGACCTGATTGAAATGGAAGATGTTATAATTACCATTTCACATTTAGGTTATATTAAAAGAACCAGTGCATCAGAATACCGTCAGCAACGCCGCGGCGGCAGAGGGGCGATTGGAAGTAAGACAAGAGAAGAAGATTTTGTTGAACATCTTTTTGTAGCTTCAACGCACGATATAATGATGTTCTTCACTCAAAAAGGAAGGTGCTTTTGGCTAAAAGTGTACGAAATTCCCGAAGGAGAAAAACAAAGCAAGGGAAGGGCTATCCAAAATCTTATACAGTTGCCGCAGGACGATAAAATAATGGCTATTATTAATGTAAAAAATTATGAGGATAAAGACTTTGTAAACAGCCATTATATTGTGCTGTGTACAAAAAAAGGGGTTATTAAAAAAACATTACTGGAAGAGTTCAGCAGGCCAAGGACAAATGGGGTAAATGCAATAAACATTTTGGAAGGTGATGAACTTATTGAAGCTAAAATGACTGATGGTAATTGCGAAATTATGATGGCTTTAAAAAGTGGCAGGGCTACACGTTTTCCTGAAGCTGCCGTACGCCCTACAGGCCGCGGTGCCATTGGCGTTGGGGGGATTGAAGTAGATGATAAAACTGACGAGGTAATTGGCATGATATGTGTTGGCAAAGGCGACACTGAACATACTGTTTTGGTAATTAGTGAAAAAGGATATGGCAAAAGAACCCCGGTAGATGAATATCGTATTACCAACAGGGGAGGCAAGGGCGTAAAAACAATAAATGTTACCGAAAAAACGGGTAAATTGGTCGGTATTCTTGGGGTTAAAGGAAAAGAAGACCTTATTATTACCTGTAAATCGGGGATAACGCTGAGAACAGCTGTGGATAGCATTAAGGAAGCAGGGAGGGCTACACAAGGAGTAATATTAATTAGGCTGGATGATACTGATGAAATTGCAGCAATTTCGAAAGTTGATAAAGATGAAGTAGAAATTATTGAAAATGGTACCACTGATATTGATAATAACAATTCAACAATTACAGATATAAACACAGACACAACAACACCGGAAGTCAATAATTAATAAAACCCCCATTATGAAAAAATTAATTCTTGCGTTTTTGCTTGCATTTATTGGTTTTATGTCTTATGCCCAGGATTTTATGAGTGTGCAATTAAAAGTGATGGCAAAAAAGCCCGACGATGCTGTAAAGGAACTTGACAAAAAATTGGCTGACCCTAAAATAAAGAATAGCCCTGATGCGGATTTCTGGACATTTTCCCTTTACAGCTACATTTTCAGCGATTCGGCAACAGCAATCAAATATCCGGGTTCGGATTCTATCGCACTGAAGGCACTTTATCAATACGAACAGAAAGACACTTCCATAAAGCTAATTAAGAACAATACATCGGGTATTCCGGCGCTTGATTATCTGCGTGTAGTTTCATTTAACAATGGTATTAATTATTTTAAAAATAGTAATTGGGAAAAATCGTACCGTAGCTTTAAGGTTACAGATGACCTTGATGTGTTTTTGATGAAACATGGCATATTAGGCCAAAACTATATTGACACAAACGTGGTACTGCTAACAGGGTATGCTGCCCAAAATACGGGCAACATTGCAGAAGCGATTGCTAATTATAAAAAATTGGCAGACAGGCAGCTAAAGGTTGGCGATAACAACGATTTTGCTTCTAATATGTACACTTACCTGTTAGATTATTACCTTAAGAACAACGATGGGGATGATTTTAAGAAATATATAGTTGTAGCAAAAAAACTTTTCCCGCAGTATAATACAAACTGGGACCAGATGGAAATGCAGAATACCACAAGCAATTCCAGTTTGACTGAGCTTATAGCAAAATATAAAGAAGATGACGCTTCCGGTAAATTAACTGAAGACCAGTATTTAACTTATGCTGATGCATTTGCCCAACCTGATAAAAAAGAATCTTCTAAATTAGACAGTGCGGCGCAGGTAGATCTGCGGTTAAAAGCTGCGGATGCATATTCAAAAGCTTACAGGATCAAGGGAAGCCCCGGTAGCACAACCGGCACCCAGAAATCAGACGACAGATCAGGACTGTACGCTTTTAATGCAGGTGTATTATATTATAATATATACGATGAGCTTAGCCAGCGGTTTTTTAATTTGAGGGGCGAATCTGCAGACCTTAAAGCTAAAAGAGATGCAGTAGAAAAAGTAGAGATACAATATGCTGATTCGTCCATTTCCTGGTTAACAAATGCCTATGCGGTATTAAAAGCCAAACAGGACAGGAACAGGGTTGAAAATATAAGCCTTAACAGGAGTGTGGATTTTCTCGCTAACCTTTACCAATGGAAGGAAGAAAAGGCGCAAGGCATTAACCCGAAAGATGTTGACAAGTATGATGCCTTATATAAACAATTTGATTCTGAACATGATAAGTACAAGAACTAAAAATTAAGTCCCGCCATTTGACGGGACTTTTTTTTGTATCTATTTGAAAAGCTTATTCTATACCAGGGCGATAATGCTTAATCAGGTAAAGGCTTTACCATAATATCCTTAAAATAAACTTTACTGTTGGGGTCATGGCCCTGCAGCGCAAAAGTGCCGTGGGAGATTACGCGGCCCGCCATATCCGGATCACGTTTTACGTTATCTGGTTCCGTATAATCAACAACTGTTTTATCATTTAACTTAACTATTACTCTTTTACCCTGCACTTTAATGTACTGGGTGTACCATACACTATCTTTTACATACACCTCTTTTAAATTTACTACGTTATACAAGCTGCCTGTTCTTATCCAGTCAGTATGCGAATTATTCACTTGCACTTCATAACCTTTTTCCGGCCAGCCGCCTTCCTGGTATGTGGTGTGAAAATATATTCCTGAGTTAGCGCCATGAAATGTCATCACCCGGGCTTTAAATTCAAAATTTTTGAAGTCATGGTCTTTTACATCTCCATTGTAAAACAGGTGGGCTGTCAGGCCATGCACCTCAATCATACCGTCAGCAACTGAAAAGGTACCTGCATTTGTACCAACC
>JABDFW010000080.1:778-15423 GCA_013286305.1 Bacteroidota bacterium | reverse complement strand
ACTTTGCCGCAGGATTATATGTTGCCGAAGTGATACAAGGCAACAGTATTAAAACAATAAAGATGGTGAAAATGTAATAGGGAATTGTGATAAAATTATAAGAGGCTTGCAGTAACACAAAACTGCAGGCCTTTTTTTATAAGAGATCATCCAGGTACCCTAAACTAAATATGAAGAATTCTATGAAGGCAAGTAGTAGCTTAACCCACCCTACGCCGGGTTTTTAAGGCTAAAATAATTTAGCGCTCCATAATTTAGTGCTATATTTATGATGAATATCACTCTTTATTCTACCCCCATTATTGTTTTATTCGCATGCAGGCAGAGCCTGTATAAAATTGTATCCTGCAGTAGCTGTAATAAAGTGTCTGTCAGCTAAACCGAAATATTGTGAGTTTAAAACAATAAAATGAAAACACATAAAGTACCAGCTATAACACCACAATACTCTAAACTCCTTTTTATGAAACAAATTTTACTCCTTCTCCTGTTAAGCTTAGCATTTCCTTTTATTTCTTTCGCGCAGGCGCCTGTAATACTATGGCAAAAAAGCCTTGGGGGAAGTAATTATGATATTGCTAATTCGGTGAAGCAAACCCCTGACAGCGGCTATATTGTTGCTGGGAATACAAGCTCATCAGACGGTGACGTAGGCCTAAGCCAGGGAGGACAAATGGCCTGGATTGTAAAGCTTGATAAAGCGGGAAACATACAGTGGAAAAAATTGTTTGAAGGGACAGGGTTTGATGATGAGGCATATTCTATAGCATTAACTGCTGATGGCGGCTATATTTTTGCCGGGGTGACCGAAGACCCCGAAATAACCGGTTATCACGGTCGTGGTGACCAGGATTATTTGGTGGTAAAATTAGACAGTGCCGGCAATGTATTGTGGGAAAGGGCTTATGGCGGCAATCAGCAGGATTGGGCCAACTCGATAATGCCAACATCAGACGGAGGCTATATTGTAGCTGGAAGCACAAACTCAGTTGATGGGGATGTAACCGGTTATCATCCACCAAAAAATTTAAACCAGGCACCCAGTGATTATTGGATAATAAAAATAGACAGCGTAGGGAACTTGCAATGGGAGAAAACCTTGGGAGGAAGTGGAACCGATGCTGGAAAATACGCCGAACAAACACCTGACGGAGGTTATATAGCTTGTGGGTGGTCTGCATCAAATGACGGCGACGTAACAGGTAATCATGGGGGAATTGATTACTGGATAGTTAAATTAAACAATACGGGAAACCTTGAATGGCAAAAAAGCTATGGCAGCGGTGGAACTGAAGCGGCATATAGTGTGCATGCTACAGTTGACGGAGGATATATTATCGGCGGTTATTCCAACCCCTCGGGGGCTGGTGATGTAACGGGCAACCACGGTAGTTATGATTACTGGATAGTAAAGATTGACGACGTAGGCAGTTTACAATGGGAAAAAAGCTTTGGCGGTACCGGTGGCGACCTTGCGTGGTCTTTGCAACTAACATCTGACAAGGGATACGTTATAGCAGGTTCAAGCTCAAGTAATAATGGAGACGTAACCGGTAATCATGGCAGTGCTGATATGTGGGTATTAAAGCTTGACAGTACGGGTGCCAAACAATGGGAACAAAGCTACGGGGGAAGTGGTGGTGAACAAGGTTTAGCCATTGCGCCAACTTTAGATAAGGGCTACATTGTGGCAGGCTCATCAACATCTAACGATGGCGAGGTAACCGGAAATCATGGCAATGTTGATTATTGGGTTGTAAAACTTAGTAATGATTCTTTTTCAATACCGGGTACCCTAACTTCTTTCAGCCCAACTTCTGGCAAGTCAGGAGATACAATAACTATTAATGGTACAGGTTTTACGGGCGCAACCGCTGTAAGTTTCGAGGACATAGCGGCTACTTCATTTACCGTTGTATCCCCCACAAAAATAAAGGCGGTAGTAGGCGACGGGGCGTCGGGTGCTGTTGGCGTAACGATACAGGGATATACTGCAATATTGCATGGTTTTACATTTGATGCTGCTGTTCCAACCATAACATCATTCAGCCCAACTTCTGGCGGGCTGGGCGATACCCTAACCATAAACGGTACAAGTTTTACAAACGCAACTGCTGTAAGTTTCGGCGGCACTGCGGCTGCTTCATTTACCGTTGTATCAGCTATCAAAATAACTGCAGTGCTGCGCTTTGGTGCATCGGGCGCTGTCAGCGTAACTACTTCGGGGGGTACTGCAACATTGGGCGGTTTTATATTTGCTGGTGTTCCAACCATAACATCATTCAGCCCAATCACGGCAGGTGACGGCGATACAATAACCATTAATGGTACAGGGTTTTTGCCTGCAAGTGCCGTAAGTTTTGGAGGTACGGCAGCTGCCTCATTTAAGGTTGTATCAGGTACACAAATTAGGGCAGCGGTTGGTAATAGTGCATCGGGTGCTGTTAGTGTAACTACACCAGGCGGCACCGCAACATTGGGCGGCTTTATATTTTCTGCTGTTCCAACCTTAAAATCATTCAGTCCAATCACGGCGGGCACCGGCAATACAATAACCATTAACGGTACAGGGTTTACAGATAGTACAACTGCTGTAAGTTTTGGCGGCATTCCTGCAACTTCTTTTACAGTGGTGTCGGCCACAAAAATAACGGCAGTAGTTGGTGCAGGCGCATCGGGTGTTGTTAGTGTAACTACGCCGGACGGTACTGCAACGTTAAGCGGCTTTACTTTTGTGCCGGCCCCGGTTATTGACAGCCTGTCTAAAACCACCGCGATAGTGGGCGAGTTTATACAGGTATATGGCAAAAATCTATTGAACGCCAATTATATCAGCTTTGGCGGCGTACCGGGAAGTATAACTCATATAAATCCCGATGGAACGATATTAAATGCAACTATTGGCGCAGGCGCTTCAGGCGATGTTGCGGTAACCACACCGGGCGGTAGCGCAATTTTCAATGGGTTTATTTATACAGCGCCCAGGCTAAGATCAGCCACACCCGACACAGCCAGGGTAGGAACAATTGTAACTTTAGCAGGCTCTTTTTTAACCGGCGCTACAGCAGTAAGTTTTGGGGGTATTGCCGCTACCTCTTTTACAGTGGTGTCGGCTGCAAAAATAACCGCTGTAGTGGTTGCAGGTGCATCGGGTGAAATTAGTGTTACCACACCCGGTGGTACAGCAACGTTAATCGGCTTTACTTTTTTGCCGCTCCCGGTTATTGACAGCCTGTCTAAAAGCACCGCAATAGAGGGTGAATCTATATTGGTATATGGCAAAAATCTATTGAATGCCAATCATATCAGCTTTGGTGGCATACCTGGGAGCATAACCCATATAAACCCGGCTGGAACGATATTGAGTGCAACTATTGGCGCAGGCTCTTCAGGTGATGTGGTGGTAACCACACCCGGCGGAAGCGCAGTACTCAGCGGGTTTATTTATCCTGCACCTATTTTAACTTCAGTTACGCCCGACACAGCTAAGGAAGGAACGATTGTAACTTTAAACGGCTCTTTTTTTACCGGAGCTACAGAAGTAATTTTTGGGGGCGTTCCTGCTGCTTCATTTATTGTTGTATCCGACACAAAAATAACGGCAGTAACGGGTGCAGGCGCATCGCGTGCTGTTAGCGTAACTACGCCGGGAGGCTCTTCAATTTTGTGGGGGTTTACATATTTGTATGGCCCAATAATAGAAAGCCTTTCTAAAAGAACTGCTATAGTAGGTGAATTTATACAGGTATATGGGGCGAATTTGCTTAATGCTACATCCATTAGCTTTGGCGGCGTGCCCGGCACCATAACGTATATTCACCCCGAAGGAACGATATTGGATGCAACAATTGGGGAAGGGGCATCAGGTGATGTTGTGTTAACCACACTTGGTGGAACGGCGGTACTTACAAATGGGTTTACCTATACTGCGCCCATTCTAACAGCAGCTACGCCCGACACTGCTAAGGAAGGAACACTTGTACATTTAACAGGCTCTTTTTTAACTGGTGCTACGGCAGTAAGCTTTGGCAGCACGCCGGCAGCCTCGTTTAATGTTGACCATGAATATATGACTGCAGTAGTAGGTGCAGGTGCATCGGGAAAGATAAGGGTGACCACACCGGGCGGCACAGCAATTCTTGATGGCTTTGTTTATGCGCGCCCCCCTGAAATTGACAGCCTTTCCAAATCGGCAGCTATCGTGGGCGAGTTTATACAGGTATATGGCAAACATTTATGGGGCGCTACTTCAATCAGCTTTGGCGGTGTACCCGGAACCGTCACTTACGTTCATCCTAACGGTACCCTTTTAAATGCAACGGTTGGTGCAGGAAGAACAGGCTATGTGGTAGTAAAAACACCGGGTGGCACAGCAACATTGACGAATGCATTTACTTATAGGGCGCCGATTTTAACTTTAGCAACACCTATATCTGCAAAAGAAGGTACAACAGTACATCTGGCAGGTTCTTATTTAACGGGGGCTACTGCGGTAAGCTTTGGCGGAGTGCCTGCAAGTTCGTTCAGTATAGTGCATGAATATATGACAGCAGTAGTAGGTGCAGGCGCCTCCGGTGAAATTAGTGTTACCACACCCGGCGGAACAGCAACATTAAATGGCTTTACTTATCTTGGCCCGATTACCGGTTACAAAATAGCCGGAACACAGCAGCCGGAACAGGATAAAGCAGAAAGCGTTTTATCGCTTAGCGTGCAACCAAACCCCAGCAAGTCGAGCTTTACTTTAATAGTAACAGGCGACGAAAAATTACCCATTGAACTACGCGTATTAGATATGTATGGCAGGGCAGTTCACCAGGCCAAAGGGCCAGCCAACCAGCAGTATGTTTTTGGAGAAAACTTTGCCGCAGGCTTATATGTTGCCGAAGTGATACAAGGCAACAACATTAAAACAATAAAGATGGTGAAAATGTAATAAGAGGGCATTCGGTAAGCCGTTTTTTATACTGTTCAATATTGATTTTTTATCAATACTAATTGCTTAAATTGCATAAGGGTTAGTAATTATAAAGTTCATTAACTTATGAAATCCCGCAAGAGTTTCTGCAGAATGATGTGCTGTTTAATTTTCTGCATGTTTTTTCTTAGCAGGATAAACTCCCAGGTTAATAGTTGCAATACCTCGCTGAAGATACCAGACGAGTCATCTGCGGTGTTGATTGGAAAACTGGATGTTAGCGGAGATCAAATTACGGTAGAAGCTACATTTACCCGCACACAACCCTACAGCGGGGGAAGGCTTTTTGCAGGCGACCTTGTATCAAAGCACGCAGCCTATACTGATGTAAATTACCTGCTCAGGCCAAACAGCGCCGAAATAACTACAGCCAACGGATATTTTTTAACACCGCAAATTTGTGATATCCAGCTTAATAAAATGTACCATGCAGCTATGGTATATGATGGTAAAACACTTAAGTTTTACCGCAATGGTTTTTTAATGAGCCAGGTGGCCGCGACAGGAGATCTTTTTTTAAATAACTGGATAACTACAATAGGCAACCTTGCGTCCAACCCCACTGGCGTCAAAAGAGAGGCCCTGTTAGGTTTTATAAATAATGTAAGAATATGGAATGTTGCCCGTACACAGCAGCAAATACAACAATATATGTACACCCCATTGCCTTTCCCGGCAACACAGGCGGGGCTGCTTGCTGATTATACTTTTAATACCCTTACAAACCAACAGGGCAATACAGCCTGGAATGGCAGTTTATATGGCAATGCTGCCTTAAACCAATCCAACCCTTCCTGCAAGTCGTTTTTAGCGGATTCATGCGGTATTGTGGTTGCATGTAAAGTAAACCCCGATTTTAGTTTTACACAGGATATCTGTAACCCTTTATCTGTACAGTTCGCTAATGAAACACAATATGCCATTTCAGCGTTCTGGTATTTTGGCAACGGAATAGTAAGTAATAGTTTAAATCCTTCTGTAACATATTCATCTTATGGCGCTGATACTGTAAAACTTTTAGTACAAACTGCAAACGGCTGTATTGATACTATAAGTAAGATCATACCGGTTAATTTAAACCAGGATGACAGCCTTATAACCATGGGAGATACGACAGTATGCGGCAGCAGCTCCATTCAACTAAATGCTTTGCAGGGAGTAAATTATTGCTGGACGCCAAACACAGGCCTTTCAGCTACAAATATTTCCAACCCGGTTGCTTCAATTTCAACCACCACAACATTTCATCTTAATGCGCAGGTATTAGATAGTAACCTTATTGTAAACGGCAATTTTTCTCAAGGGAATACCGGGTTTAAATCTTCCTATCTTTATAACAGTTCCGGGCTACCGGCCGGAGTCTATTTTGTAGGAACAAACCCTTCAACCTGGAACCCCGGAATGCCCCCCTGTACAGACCATACAAGTGGCAACGGAAATATGATGCTGGTAAACGGGGCAACCCAGACAGGAGTTAATATATGGTCTGAAACTGTTTCAGTAAAACCTAATACAAATTATGCTTTTGCAACATGGGTAGAATCTATAAGCGGCGCTAACCCGGCCCAACTTCAATTTTTTATAAATGGAAACCCTGTTGGAAACATATTTATGGCAAATGCTGCCACATGCCTGTGGGATGAGTTTTATTGTAATTGGAATTCAGGAACTGCAGCAATTGCTGTAATTGCCATTGTTAATATGAACCCTGCATTCAACGGCAACGATTTTGCACTGGATGATATTTCTTTTGCAGAGGCTTCAATAAAAACGGATTCCGTGACTATTAAAGTTTCTTCAATCCCCGTTATAAATATTTCAAGAGATACAGCTATCTGTGCCGGAGGCTCTGCGCAGCTAACAGCAACCGCATTACCGAATGGAACATATAGCTGGATACCGGCAACAGGCCTGAACGATACTTCTGTTGCTAACCCTGTTGCATCGCCAACAGCAACAACTATTTATTTTGTTACTGCAACGGGGGCTGATCAATGTACTGCCAGTGATTCTGTATCAATTACTGTAAACCCACAGCCCGTTTTCTCGATAACGCCGTTAAATACTAATATATGCTCCGGTGATACGGCGGTGCTAACAGCGTCAGGCGGCGATCTGTACCAATGGTACCCCTCAACATATACTACCGATACGGCAGCAGCAGCTATTGGAGTTTATCCGGCATTTACCGCTACTTATTATACAATAATCACAAATAGTACCTGTAAAGCAACAGATACGCTTTCTGCAACAATAAATGTAAGCCAGCATTTTAATGTTGGCATAACCAAATCAAATGACATTGATTGTATAATAGGCCAGGCTAACCTGCAGGTAACAGGCAGTGGTACACAATTTGGCTGGACGCCGGCAATTAATATAAACGATCCCAATATACCAAACCCGGTTGTATCGCCGTTTGCGACCACTACTTATTATGTTACTGTACATAATGGAACAAGTTGTGTGCAAACGGATTCCATAACAGTGCGTGTGTTAACAAATGATGCGCAAAATGGTTATCTTTTAGCCTCCGCATTTACGCCAAATGGGGATGGTGTGAATGATTGTTTTGGAGTGAGGCTATGGGGAGGGGTAAGGTCAATAGACTTTTCGGTATATAGCCGGTGGGGCATAAGAATATTTCACACAAATAACCCTTCTGATTGCTGGGACGGAACTTACAAAGGAGTAAAGCAGCCACCGGGCACTTTTATTTACCAGATAAAAGCAACAACAATTTGCGGCAATGTATATAGAAAGGGGACTGTGGTGCTGATAAGGTAAATCTCTATGACAAACTATTTTGTAAAAAACTGCTGCCCATTTATATAGGTGGCCGTAACATGTACGTCTTCATCTTCAGTAATTGTTTCGCGCAATGTTTTGTTCAGTATAACAAAGTCTGCTTTTTTGCCGGGCTCAATACTGCCAACTTCGTTCTCATTTCCGTTGGCTTTAGCAGCGCCGAGGGTATAGGCAAATATTGCCTCTTTCAAAGAAATAGATTCATCTTTTCCAATAATATTCCCTGCAGCATCTTCCCTGTATAATGCAGCCTTGATGCCGGTTATGGGATTAAAATCTTTTACAACAGGCGCGTCGCTGGAAAGGGCGAGGTTAATGCCTGCATCGAGCACACTGCGATATGGATATAGGCGCTGCAGCCTTTCATCTTCAAGGTAAAGGGCAAAATTCTTTCCAAGCTCTTTTAAGAAAATACTTTGGGATACACAATCTATTTCCATCTCTTTCATTCGCGCAAGATGGGGTGCTGACGGTAACCCAAGGTGCTCAATGCGAAAACCTCTGTGCCCTTCTTTAAATAATTTTTCATATACATTCAATACTACGTCAATTGCTTTATCGCCAATGGCATGGGTGGCTACACGAAAACCTGCATTTGCAGCCTCGAAAGCAATAGGGTAGAAGAAGCCTTCTGTTAAACGCAGGACACCTGTTGAAGAAGAATTTTTATAGGGTTTATTCATAGCTGCAGTCATTCCGCTTAACCCGCCATCTGCAAAAAATTTTATGGTATTGATGATAAGTTTATCTGAATGATATATTTGGGCCAGTGGCAATATTTCGTCACTGCCATCAGGAACCCTTACGGGGAAAGCACTTATGCGCACTCTTAATTTATTCTCTTTGTCAAGCAAGCGGTAAGATGCAAGCAGGTCTGGCATTACTGCGGGATCAGTGGCAGAAGTTATGCCATAACTCAACAGGTCATCTTCAGCAGCTTTTATCATTACTGAATAGTCTTCTGCCGAGTAAGCAGGGATATTATTAGCAATGAGCCCCAAAGCTGATTCGGTAAAAACACCGGAAGGTTTACCATCCGCACCCAAACGCATTTCCGCGCCAACAGGCTCATGGGTATGAGAAGTAACATTTGAAAGTTCAATGGCTTTTGTATTGGCGATGCCGATGTGCGCGCACGTTCTTATTATCCATAAGGGCCGGCCTGTTGTAACTTTATCAAGGTCTTCTTTATTAGGCAGGCGTTGTTCCTTCATGTTTGCCTCATTGAATCCACGGGCTTGTATCCAGCCTTCCCCCGGATTATTTCTAACAAAGTCACTTAACCTGTCCTGCATTTCTTCAATGCTGCCTACACCCCTTAGATCAAAAAGAAATGTTTTAAGATTACCAACTTTCCAAATATGTATATGTGCATCAATAAAACCCGGCAATACAGTTTTGCCTTCTGCATTTACCATCTGAGTATTAGCACCCTGCAGCCGTAAGATATCTTCATTGTTCCCGATGGCGATAATATATCCTTTATTAACGGCAAAAGCCTGTGCTTTAGGCTGATCGATATTTTGCGTTAATACATCCGCGTTATGTATAATTAAGTCTGCCACCGGAATGCGTTATAATTTCTTTTGAAAATGATGGGCGCTCATAATAAAACCTTTGTTTAAATATAACCTGTGAGCTGTATTTCGTGCATAGCCGGAATCGAGCGTTACCGCGGCATAACCATTTTTTTGGGCTTCGCTGACAACATAATCTATTAAAATACCCGCATAGCCGCTTCCCCTTGCTGACTCCAATGTTACAAGATCATCTATATAATAATGCTTGCCGATGTACAGGTATTGCAAGTAACGGTAGCCCATAGCAGAAACGGCGATGCCATCCTTTTCAATAAATGCCAGTATATAGCCTTCAGTTATCATTTCCTGTATAGTGGCCACAAAATTTTCTTTTGCCAGGTGCGGGCGCAAAATAAACAACACGTCCCAGCATTTTAAAATGTCTTCTTTTGTTTTTGCTATTTGTATTTGCATTATAGTAGTATTTATGGAACGCAGATTTAAAGGATTTTCAGGATTTGTGAGGATTATTTTTAAAATTAATCTGCGTTCATCCTGTTCTTTATTTTTTTATGCCTGTTGTTCTTTTTTAAAATCTCCAATTTTACCAATAATTAAATTATCTACAATTTTTGGAAAAGATGTATCCCATCTAAATTCTGAGTTCTTCATCCATTCTTCAGCTAGTGATTTGAATTTTTCATTCACAATAACTTCTTTGAAAAGATTGAGATGAATTGACTTAAATAAATCGAATTCTGTCCAATTTCTAGGACGTCCTGTGTTCCCACGCACCTCATTAATAAATTGAAAAGTATATTCATTATCAATTGGGGCGATTAAATTAGGAAGATAATGGGCCAATATTTTTGAAACTGCGACTATTTTTATCTTGGTTTTCATTGGGTCTAGAGTATTAAAGATTTCTTTCAAACCATCCATTTCGTTTTCGGAGATATCTTCAAGTTTTTTTGGCTCAAATACTTTAATCCTGTCTAATATTTTTAAAATGCTCTCACTAAATATTTCATAATCTTTCATTTTCGGCCCTCCTCGACCCATCCTATGCATTCCCCAAGAAGATAATACCGCATATATCATTTCTGATTTCTCTGTGTCAGAAGCAGAAAGTGCTCGATTGTGAAAATGAAGGCTTGGCCCGGTGAAGTTTTTTCGCTCATAAAAATGCTTATGATACTCTTCGATATTGTTTACAAGATCGGACACAAGCTCATTCCAATTAGGCTGTCTTTTCTCACCTTTTTTTAATCGTACAGGGTTCATTTATTTTTCTTTGATATATTTCACGTGCTCTACGAAGTCTCCAGACTTCGTAGTATCTATGTTTTGTTTCTCTGACACAACTTAATTAAAAGTCAGAGACTTTTTGCATACAACTGCGAAGTCCGGAGACTTCGCAGAGCGTAATATCTGCATTCATCCTGATAACCCGTTCAATCTGCGTTCAATCCCTTTGCATCCGCTCTTGCAATCGCATCTTCCAAAACCTTTAATCCTTCAATCAATTGATCATCGGTCATTACCAATGGTGGTAGCAGCCTGATACAATTGCTGTATAGGCCTGCGCGTATCAAAATAATACCATGCGAAACGGCATCTTTTAAAACATCCATTGCCACCTGCATATCAGGCTCTTTGGTTTGTTTGTCTTTTACAAACTCAACCAGTTGCATCGCGCCGAGACCGCGTACATCACCCACACATGCATATTTTTGTTTCCATTTTTGCAACGTTGAGTGTATTAGTTTGCCAACATGTTCAGCCCGTTCCAAAAATTCTTTTGAACTAATGATTTTTAATGTTTCTATAGCGGCTACTGCAGAAACCGGGCTGCCGCTATAAGTGCCGCCAATACCTCCAAGATGTGTGCAATCCATTATTTCGGCTTTACCAATAACCGCACTCACAGGCATGCCTGCGCCCATAGATTTAGCCATGGTTATAATATCAGGCACAACACCGCTGTGCTCAATAGCAAATAGTTTGCCTGTACGGGCGCTCCCGCTTTGTATTTCGTCGGCAATCATCACGATGCCATGCTTATCGCATATCTCTCTTATCTTTTTAAGAAAAGGGGCCGGCATAGGAATAAAACCTCCTTCACCTAAAACGGGCTCAATTATAATGGCGGCAACTGCTTCGGGATCTACCTGTGCTATCAAAGCATGGTCTAAATTTGCAATAGTCCAGTTGAGGTATTCTTCTTCCGTCATTCCGTTAGGAACGCGGAATAAATTAGGGGCAGGCAAACGGTAAATATCACTTGCAAAAGAACCAAACCCTTTTTTAAATAAACTATATTTACTCGTAAGCGAAAGGGTTAATAAACTTCTGCCATGGTAAGCACCTTCAAAGCAAATAACAGCCGGCCTTTTAGTGTAATAACGCGACAGCATCACCGCATTCTCCACCGCTTCAGTTCCTGTATTACAGAGCAATGTTTTTTTCTTGAAATTACCGGGCGTGAGTGAATTTAATAATTCCGCTAATTCAATATAAGGCTCGTAAGTAGTAACCAAAGAACAGGTATGAATATATTTATCTAATTGTGTTTTGATAGCATTCACTACTTTTTCAGGCCTGTGCCCGGCATTTATCATACCTATACCACCGGCAAAATCAAGCAGCCGGTTACCATCAACATCCCACACAACACCGCCTTCGGCTTTCTCTACTACTACTTCAGTTGATTTTGCCAAACCTGCGGGCAATGCATTTTTTCTTCTTTCCAGCATTGCCTTGCCTTTTGGCCCGGGTATTTCTGTAATTAAATTTATGTGTGACATGTAAAACAGTTTGTAGTTTTCAGTTTATAGTTTGTAGTTATTGCATTTTATTTCTAATTCGCATAGTTTTATTGTCCCCCTTTAGGGGATAGGGGCATCACTATCACAGCCCCTGCATTACCGCAAGTAACATCATTTAAATAATCCTTCATCAATCCAACTATCTCAAACCCAATTTTTTCCTGAACCGAGACGGTAGGGTCAAACAATTCATGGTTCTTCACTTTCTCATAATATTCTTCAATGCCCATATTATCCTTTACAGCAAAATAACCATTCAACATGCCAACAGTCATCTGGCCTTTTAATCCTAATATTTTACAGGTATAGTGCCTTGCGCGGTATAAAGCCCGTGCAATGCCTTTACCGCGATAATCCGGGTGCACACTTACATCCATGCCGTACAGCCAGTCGCCGTTAGGGTCATGTGTTGTAAACCAGCCCCCACCCATTATTTCATAAAATGTATGATGCTCCTGGTTGTTAATATCAAAGTGGTAGCGTGTAGAAGATGTTGCACCAATAACCTTATCGCCATCCAGCGCAACAAACTGCCCTTCGGGAAAAATCTCAACGTGCTTTTTATATTGTTCAGCATGCAATAATTCTTCTTCTGCCAGGTTTGGGAATACGAAGCGTTGCAGTGCCTCAAGTTGTTCAGCATGTTCTGGCTGCATCGGCTTTATTATAATGCCGCCTAATGGGGACCCTCTATTTACTATAATCTCTTTATAATTCACTTTCTCTAATTTGTAATTAATTTCCTATCCTCCATACCCTAATATTACATACGCTACCGCCGATAACCCAAATGCAATAAATGCATAAGGCAATTGCGATAAACCATGATCTACATTATTACATTCCGTGCTCTGTGCCGTAAGTACTGTTGCATCTGAATAAAGGCAGGCATTCGCACCAAATACCCCTGCACTTATAACTGCCCCGCAATTCAATAATACATTGGAGTGAAGATGGATTGCCAACGGCACCACTAAGGGAATAGCTACTGCATACAGCCCCCATGACGAGCCGGTAGTAACAGCTATGACAGAAAGCGAAGCAAACACGATAACGGGCAGCATTTGCCTGCTTACATAAGGCGACACTGCGTTAAGCACATATTGCGTAAGCCCCATTTTATCATTCACGTCTTTCAATACATAGCTCATCATTAATATGGCCAATGCATATATCATACTGTTAAAACCGCCGAACATGGTTTCAGACAGTTGCTGAAAAGTGCCAAGTTTTATAACAAGATAATAGATGAATGTAAATGCTACAGCCACCATTACGCCTTTAAGTGCATCAATATCAAAAAAGATTGTGGCGGCAAGCAATACTGCAATGGGCAGCACAAAATAAATGATCTTAGATGGCTTTTTTGCATTCAAAGGCGTTACATTAATCGTGCTTGTCATACTGAATTCCGTAGCGGTTAGCTGTCCAGTTTTTTCAGCACGAAGCTTTGCTTTCTTCAATTTGCCAAACCAGGGCAATATGCCATAAATAAACAATGGAATAAGGAGCACAGAAATGTAACCATAAGAAACATAAGGTATCATTTTCCAGTATGTGGCAAGGCCCTTACCAGGCGCTGCAACATGCGAAGTTTCCAAAATGCTGCCGATAAATATCGTCCATGTAGAAATGGGCGCAATTACACACCACGGAGCGGCAGTTGTATTAACTATATAAGCCAGCTTTTCCCGTGGTACTTTAAATGCATCGGTTATTTTACGCATCGAGAGGCCGACTGTTAATGCGCTTAAATAATCGTCAAGAAAAATGAGCAGGCCTAAAACCCATGTGGCCATTAACGCGCCCTTTTTTGTTTTTATCCTCGTTAACGCCCAATCACCGAATTTAAAAGTGCCACCGCTGCGTATCATTAAACCGATGAGTGAACCGTACAAACCGCAAACAAGTATCACCCACACAGACCCGCTTTGGCTGGGGTCGCCAATTACTTTCATAATTGAATTAACAAACCCCGTAAAGAAATTGGTTTTTTCATGTACGCCAATAATAACAAAGCCAACCAGGCAACCAATGAGCAACGGCTCAAATGATGTGCGCATTTTAATTGCCAAAACAATTACTACCAGCGGGGGTATAAGTGCTAAGATGCCGTAATTCATGCCCCCAGCCCCTGAAGGGGTGTTTTTAAGTAGTTAAATAATATTCTCACAGCTTTAGTTTTATTATCCTGATTCTTCTTTTTGTCGCCCCTTTAGGGGATGGGGGCTACTACATTCCTCCCCAACTCACCAGTTTCTTCTCCATGTATTCATACAGCCCTTCACTTCCGCTTTCGTGGCCCATACCACTTTGCTTCCAACCACCAAAAGGCGCTTCGGTTGCATGCGGCGCCCATTCATTTATACCCACCATTCCAAATTCAAGGCCTTCGGCAAAAAAGAAAGCATCGTTTATATTATTTGTCCATACATAACTTGATAAACCATAAGGCGTGTTGTGTGGGATGTTGATGGTAACCGGCTGCTTGATTTTGCCGGTGGTATAGGT
>JABDFW010000080.1:0-768 GCA_013286305.1 Bacteroidota bacterium | reverse complement strand
CAACCGTATTCCTGTCATTGAATGGTATAACAGGTAATACCGGCCCGAATATTTCTTTATTTATTGCCTCTGCATTCGCATCAATATTACTTAAAAGGGTAGGGGGTACAAACCATCCCTTATCTGAGGGAATACTTCCCTTTACTGATGTAGCCCCTTTGCTTTCCGCGTCGGTAATAATTTGCAATACCTGTTGTTGCTGTTTTTGATTGATGAGCGGCCCCATTTGTGTGCCTTCTTCCCAGCCATACCCTACCTTAATATTTTTAATGGATTCAGATGCGATCTCCAGGAATTGTTTATATATATTTTCATGAACAAAAAATCGTTGCGGGGCAATGCACACCTGGCCTGCATTACGCAGCTTTGCCATCACAGATGATTTTGCAACAGCTTCAACATTTACATCATGATTGATAATTACCGGTGCATTGCCACCAAGTTCAAGCGACAGCTTAGTGTTAGTTTTTGAAGCGCCGTCCATCAGCAACTTGCCTACTCTTGTACTGCCGGTAAAACTTATTTTCTTTACATGCTCATTGCTTAACATTTCTTCACCAATAGCGGCCGCATCGCCAAATAAATTATTTAATACGCCGGGGGGAAGCCCTGCTTCATTTAAAGCAACAGCCAAATGAAATGTTGACAACGGCGTAAACTCCGAGCCTTTTGCTACCACGGTACAACCGGCTGCTAACGCCGCAGCCCACGCGCGTGCAGGGTTATATACGGGAAAATTCCACGCAGTAATGATGCCTACTACACCCA
>JABDFW010000079.1:175-15487 GCA_013286305.1 Bacteroidota bacterium | reverse complement strand
GGTAAAAGTTGTTTGGGTAACGCCAACTGCAAAGGGAAAAACAATTTGGTTACAAAAGGTAACCGATGAAGGGTATAACGGTAAAAATTAACTCCTAACAAATAAACCAATAACAATCATGAAAATAACTTTTGTAGCATTCTTCCTTCTCTTCGCAGGCTTGCAGTTATCGCATGCCCAGGCTAAATTGCCAGGTACAGCAGCAACAACCTTCACAAATGAAGAACAGCAAATCCTTGATCTTTCTAAAACCAAATGGCAATGGATGGCAGACAAAAACACAGATTCGTTAAACGGACTGTTTGCCGGGAACTGTGTATTTGTTCACATGGGAGGAAGCTGGGGAAAAACCCAGGAACTAAATACCATTAAAGGCGGTATGATTTGGTATAAGAAAGCTGAGGTTTACGGCGCGTCGGTAAACATTTTCGGCAATACCGCCATTCTTTTAAATGATATCGATTTGCTGGCAGTAGTAGGAGGAAACGAAGTAACCCATGCGTTTATGGTGACGGAAGTTTATCTTAAAGAAGATGGTAAATGGCAGATGGGCTCACTCACTTTTTCAACGCTGCTTAGGCCGGTTAAAATGAATAATAACCAGCAGCAGCATTAACGCCAACAGGTATCAGGCAGCATAACCTTTTTAAAAGCGGGCTTGATGGTCAACCGATCGGCAGATATTCGAGAATAAGAACGCCGTTGTCAACCGCGCGCGAGTGTTTGAGCCCGAATTTCTTTAATTCTCGGTTGTCATCAAAAATCCTCAATCCGCCGCCAACCGAGACGGGAAATACCATCAACCGCAACTCGTCAATGAGGTTGTGGTGAAGCAGGGCCTTTACAAGGGTGGCGCTCCCATAAACGAGGATATCACCACCATCGGCCTCCTTCAGCGCGGCAACATCTTTGGCCACGTCGCGAAGGATATGGCTGTTATTCCACTCCACTTTCTTCAGGCTATGGGATACAACATATTTCGGCATCCGGTTAATGGGGCCGGCAAACCCGGCGCCCGTCTGGCCGGGCCAGTATGCGGCGAAATTTTCGTACGTGTTTTTTCCTAACAGCAAGGTATCCACACTGGCAAGCTCATCAGCCTTATACTTCCCGGTTTCAGGAGAGTTGTAGCCGTACTTAAACGTCCAGCCGCCATGAGGGTGAGGAGTTTCATTGCCGCCGGGCGCCTCGATAACACCATCGAGGGTGATGAATTCTGTAACAATAATTTTTCGCATGATTTTATTGTTTTAAGCTGGCCAATAATTGATCCAGGTAGTTTAATGTCATTGTGAAACCCTCTTTGAAGCCCATTTCAATCATCTTCTCTAAGCGGGCAAGAGATTCATTGTAAATAGCAATACTAACTTTTGTCGTTCCGTTCTGTTCGCTGAAATTCAGGTCCCATTCCGAACCTGGCAATTCAGGGTTTTCATCTTTGTCTGCAAAAGCATTCAACATTTTGAAATTGGTTTTTGGACTAATGGAAGTATATTTCTGAATTGACCAACGCTCTTGTCCTTCCGGGGTTACCATAGCATAAAATCTTCGTCCACCAACTTCAAAATTCATAAATTTTGTTTTGGAAATCAAGGGTTTTGGCGCCCACCACTGGTCAAGGATTTCTTGTTTTGTAAAAGCATCCCAAACCAATGATTGGTTAGCTTCAAATTCCCGGTTTATAAATACCGTGTTTGTTGATTTGTCAAGGGTAAAATCAAATAGCAAACTGTTTTTCATTTCTTATTTTTTTTGATGGTTAATAATACTTCGTCCAATTGGTTAAACCGGCTTTCCCAAATCTTTCTGAATTGTTCCAGCCATTTGTCAATCTCTTTCATTTTTTTTACTTCAAGTTGATAATAAATCTCCCGCCCTTGTTGCTCTTGCGTTATCAATTCGCACTCTGTAAGAATGCGCAGGTGTTTGGAAATGGCTTGTCGTGTGGTATCAAAATGCCCTGCAATGGCGTTAGGGGTCATTGCCTGCAGCGCAATCAGTACAATAATTGCCCGCCTTGTCGGGTCTGCTATTGCCTGAAAAACATCTCTCCTCATTTTGTGCCGTTATTTTATTTGCGAAACTAATCGGTTGCAAATATATATGCAACCTTTGGATTCGCAAATATTTTTTCAAAAAAATTAAAAAGGTTAAAATTCCTCACTGGCGCATGTCCCTTCGCTATTCGAAGAGTTAAGAACGTGGAGTGCTATTCGTTGAGTTAAGCGCAGCGTCTCTTCGAATTGATAATAAAAGCCAGCCCAATGCTTCGGGCTTTGACTTGAATCGTACAGTAAAACCGCCGAATAAAGATATGCAGCAATTATCCAGGAATGAAAATTTGGCACGAAAATCAAACGTTTGCGCAATATAAATTATCCACTATATTTGCAGCCCTGAATTACAAAAGCCCAGGTGGCGAAATTGGTAGACGCACTGTGTTCAGGTCGCAGCGTTCGCAAGGATGTGCTGGTTCGAATCCAGTCCTGGGCACTTAATTAAAAACGCATTGAGCAGTCGATGCGTTTTTTTGTTTATATCAAGCAAACCTTTCATCCCTCATCCAAACTTTTCTCCCAAACCATTCACCAAATCACCAGGCAAAATTCACTTTCACTGCCACACCCTATTCACTCCCGATACTTCGGGATGACGATTCACGCCCTCTCATATCTTAGCACCACACACCCCGACTTCATAATCTTCGTCTCAACAAATTTCAATTTCAATGTCGGCTGCAGGCTAATACCTTCTAACAACCGTCTTCCTTCTCCTGCAATTATTGGGTGAACAACAAAATGATATTCATCAACCAGGCCCAGCTCTATAAGTTGTGAAGCAAGATCTGCACCACCGAGTAGCATATCTTTGCCTGGTTCCTCTTTCAGTTTAAGTATTTCATCCTTGATGTTTGTGCGAATAATTCTTGTATTTTTCCCTTCAGCCTTGTCTAACGTTTTTGAGAAAACAACAATATCTCTCATACCATCAAATGCATCGGCAAAATCGTTCATGGCTTTTGTCTGGCCGGAATGGTTTTTTGCCATATCAGGCCAGAAAGGAACCATCAATTGGTAGGTTGTACGGCCATAAATAAGTGTGTCAGCATCCCGTAACATTGTCGCAAAATATTCATGTATTTCCTCACTGCCACTTACTTTGGTGTGGTCCAGGCAGCCATCTATGGTAAGGTTGATTGAGTAGATTAGCTTTCTCATAATTGCTTTTTTATTCTTCCCAAATTAGTGATTTTTACTTAGTGCTTATTTTTGTTGTTTGTTTTTGCTGCGTAATTCCCTGAGAGATGCCGAAATAAATTGCCAATGACGGGTGTTGTAAATGCGGGTTCGCGATATCATTTCTTTCACTACATACTTCCTTGTGATATACCGCCCCCGAAAAATCGGGGTGACGATGGTTTCTATTTTCGTGACTAAATCAAAACAACCTAAAATTTTTGCACCACAATTTTATCTGTAAATATCTCCAAAGCCTGTCCAACACCTATTCACTGCCGATACCCCGGCATGTCGTTTGACCACCGATGTTTTGTATTTTCGCTTTCATGAACGACGCTATCGAAGAAAAGCAGCACCTCACCTTCGCCAACGGCACCCGCACGGCCACCATTTGGCAATGTGATGATATAAAACTGGGGCATGCCATTTCAAAATTTACCGAATGCTTTAGCTCATCCGCAAGCAGCAAGGCAGATGTGGTGCGGCTGCATTTTGGTTTAAAAGGCGACTATAAATTTACCTATAAGCAATTAAACCGGTGTTTCGATTTAATTGGGAGCCATCACAATATGATGTTCTCAAATGGCTTTTATATGACGGTAGAAAACAAAACGCTTGAATTAGAAACTTTTGGCATCCAATTTCCAAAGGAACTTTTTATACAATTTACACAAAATGCAAGCGCCCCCTTAAAACGCTTTGCAGAAAATATAATCAAAGGCAACAGTGTTTTACTTTCTGAAAAATGGGGAGCGATAGATTCATCAATCCAGCAGGTAATACAACAAATAATACATTGCAAGTACACAGGTGAATTAAAAAAATTATTCCTTCTTTCTAAAAGTATAGAGCTGCTTGTATTATCGGCGGATTCATGCACAATGGCTGACAAGAAAAAAGATGTATTCATAAAAAATAAAACAGACCGGGAAAAACTGATCGCCGTGAGAGACCTGGTAAATGAGCGTGTTAGTTGCCCGCCAAACCTTTCAGAAATTGCAAAAACAGTGGGCCTTAATGAGTATAAACTTAAACGTGGTTTTAAAGAAACGTTCAACACAACCGTTTTTGGATATTTAACTGAGCAGCGCCTTTACCTGGCCCAACGGTATTTGCGTGATACACAAAAAACAGCAGCAGAAATATCTCTCGACCTTGGTTATGCTACTCCGCAGCATTTTAATAACGCATTCAAGAAAAAATTCGGGGTCACTCCATATTCTCTTAGAAATAATCCGTAAAACGCAATCCCTTCTTTTACAGAACATCTAATTTTGATCTCGTTAGTTTTTTAAAATCTTTACTAAGAAAATTTCAACGTAAACTAAAATCGTATGAGCGCACCGTTGTTTGTAAAAAATAGTATTGTAATTAATGCCCCGGTTTCAAAAGTTTGGGGTGCTTTGGTAAATCCCGAACAGACAAAAAAATATATGTTTGGATGTGAAACAGTTTCTGACTGGAAACCGGGAAGCACGCTACTTTGGAAAGGCAACTACGAAGGCAAAGACATGATTTTTGTAAAGGGCCATATAGTTAACATTGAGCCTGGTAAGTTTTTAGCCTATACGGTTATTGATGCCTCCGGCAGTATAGAAGATATTCCGGGCAATTACCTTACTGTAACATACGGCCTGGTTGCCGCTGATGAGCAAACCCAGTTGACTGTAACCCAGGGTGATTTTGGCGCGGTTGGCGACGGCGAAAAAAGATACAAAGAAGCATATAATGTGGGAGAAGGCTGGAACCCTATTCTGCAGGCAATTAAAAAATTGGTTGAGGAGGAGTAACTCCTCATCCCGCGAATTCGTCTAATTCGCAATAATTCATAGTTTTGATACAGCAATTCGTGTAACCTGTCTGCCGAAGGCAGGTTCGTGCAATTTGCCATAATTCCTTGCTAAAACTCCATAATTCGTGTAATTCGTTGAATTGGTCATAATTCGTGGCTGAAACTCCATAATTCGTGGCTGAAAGCACAAACTTTTCTAATTTCCTGTTATACTCCAGTTCAATTGGCACATGGTATGGCAAGTATTTGTAATTTCAGCCGCTGAATGATAAATACTGTTTTATTGTATGAATGAAATGATTGAACAACTTAAGGAAGCATTACAGATCTCGCCAAATAACCTACCCCTTCGCCTGCACCTGGCCGATGTACTCTTAAAAGAAAATGAGTTGAGTGAGGCCTCGGAGCAATTCTCTGAAATATTGCGCCGCCAAAATGGTAATATCAAGGCATTAACAGGCCTTTCTGAGGTTTATTTCCGGCAACAAAAATATTCCGCAGCTATCATATTGTTCGAACAACTGCAGCACGATGGCGCTTTAACTTTTGACGCTAAAATAAAATTCATTCGCTGCCTTTTAAAAGAACATTCAGTTGGCCAGGCAAAAGAATTGTATATGCAGGTGTTGCGTGAACAGCCCAATTTTCGTGATACCGATATTGACGCCGTTTTAAGGGCAACCGGTAATGAAGCAGGTGCAGACCCGGATATGCTGCTGGAGGAACTATCGCAGCCCGGCAACAAATATTTCATGGAAAAACCATCTATGAAGTTTGCTGATGTAGGAGGGATGAAGCAGTTAAAAAATGAAATATCCCTAAAGATCATACAGCCGCTTAAAAACCCGGCCATGTATAAAGCCTTCGGCAAAAAAATAGGGGGAGGCATTTTAATGTATGGGCCGCCGGGTTGTGGCAAAACCTTTATTGCAAAAGCCACGGCAGGAGAAATTGACGCGAAATTTATAAGCCTTGGGCTGCACGATATATTGGATATGTGGGTGGGCAGCAGCGAGAAAAATCTGCACGAAGTTTTCCAGGCAGCGCGAAAAAATACGCCCTGCGTGCTTTTTATTGACGAAGTGGATGCGCTGGGCGCAAGCAGGAGCGATATGCGGCAATCGGCAATGCGCCAGATAATTAACCAGTTTTTAGCGGAGCTTGATGGCGTGAAAGATACAAACGAAGGCGTGTTGATATTGGCTGCAACCAATGCACCCTGGAGTGTTGACAGCGCCTTTAGAAGGCCGGGCAGGTTTGACCGTGTTATTTTTGTTGCTCCACCCGACGAAGAAGGCCGGAAAGACATTTTACTATCGGTACTGAAAGATAAACCGGCGGAAAACATTGATGCCGGGCAAATAGCCAAATTAACACAGGGTTATTCCGGGGCAGACCTGAAAGCAATAATAGATATTGCCACAGAGTTTAAACTGGAAGAATCTTTAAATAAAGGAGTACTGCAGCCTATTACCCAAAAAGATATTACGAAAGCCATTAAAGAACACCGGGCTACAACAGGGGAGTGGTTTGCCACCGCCCGCAACTACGCATTATATGCCAATGAAACGGGCCTGTACAATGAGATTCTGCAATACCTTAATATTAAGAAATGAGTGAATTAAGCAGGCATGATCATATTGAAAGGGCAAGAATACTATTAAAGCAAAAGCGGTATAAGGATGCTGAACAACATGCAGCCGCTGTTTTACAGGGCAACCCTAATGATGCAGATGCACTGCAGATAATTGGCCATTGCCGCCTCGACAATAAGCAATATGCCGAGGCAATAAAACTGTTCAAACAATGTTTGGGTATAGCGCCGGATGATGATTATGTGCATTATCTTCTCGCATTTGCCTATTACCGCAGCAAAAATAGAGTGGATGCTTTAACCAGCCTGCAATCTGCCCTTAATCTTAATCCTTATTCCTCCGGTTATTATGGATTGTATGCATATATACTGATAGAGCAAAATCTTTACGCAGAAGCGCTTGAAAAGGCCAACACCGGTTTGGCTGTAAACGCACAGGATCTTACGTGTTTAAACGCGCGTTCGCAGGCATTGTTCCGGCTGAAGGATAAAGCGGCTGCATACAATACTATAAAAGAAGCCCTGACAGTTGATCCTGAAGATGATTTCACTCATACCAATTATGCATGGCATTTTATGGAAATGGGCAAGCATAAAAAAGCCAGGGAACATTTCAGGGAGGCGCTAAGGATTAACCCAAGCAATGGCAGGGCAAGGCAGGGTTACAAAGAATCATTAAAAGCCAACCTGGCGCCATACCGCTGGATGCTGATGTTTTCGTTATGGCTTTCATCAAAATCAAAAAAGGCAAGATGGGGCATTATCATAGTTATCTGGCTTTCTGTACAGCTTGCATCCGGCGTTTCAGATAGTGCAGGCTTTGGCATAGCAGCATACATTCTTATTGGTTTATATATCACTTTCGTAGTGTTTTCATGGGTGGGCACATCAATTGCAAATGCTATGTTGCTGCTTAGCCGTGAGGGTAAATATGTATTGACAAAACCCGAAAAATATATATCAGCAGGGGTTGGCCTGTGCCTGTTAACAGCGTTTGTATTAGCTATTATAGAGGCCAGGTTGCCTGTAACTAAAGAAGGAGACGAATTTTTTCCGGCGCTGATATTTCTCACATTAACACTGCCGGTAAGCCGGCTTGAATACACAGATATACTTAAAAGGCACAAGTATGCCCTGCCTTTTACAATTGCGCTTATAGCCTTTGGTTTTGTGTGCGGTATTTGCGTTATCCTGCTGCCGGGGGCTATTGTAATGTATAATATCGCAATATTATATTTCTTCAGCCTGGCATTATATACCTGGTTGTTTTCATTTGTAAACAGGTAATATTTTTTATGCCGGATAATAATTAAAACATCTGTCAAAAAATAAACTTAAACCCAACGCCTAAAAAATTAAGCCCTGAGTTGTTTAAACTTGTGTTGAATAAAAACTGGTGCTGGGCTGAGGAGTACGCATGCGTTTGGTCGCTCGTTTTTATATCCTGTACATCAGCTATGTTTGGGATCAATATTTCCAGGTGTAATTTATTCCAAATTTTATACGATATGCCGGGTGTTAAACCCAGTTTACCGCCGGATTGTGTTACTGTTTCTAAAGTTGTTCCGGCAGTATCTTTTTCTATTTGCTTGGCAGTAACATAAGCCACTGAAAATTCCGTAAAAAAATAAAGATCTTTCGCGAGCTTTTTATATTGCCTGTAAAAAACACCGAAGTTATACGACCTTACAGTTGCATCAATTAACCCATTGCCATTGTAGTAATTACTTACGGATGAGGGGTTGTAAGTAAAATTTATCCCAAATACCGCATTTTCCTTAAATGCTTTTCCTGCAGAAATATTAAAATTGGCGGAATTGTTCTTCGACTCTTTTTGGAACGGATAATCATAGGTTGTAGCGGAATAATAAATTTGCCCACCCAAAAGAATGGAGCCTTTTGTTATTTGTGCATGAAGAAAAAAAGAACAGCTTAAAAAAATGATAAACGCAGCGATGGTTTTCCCCGACATGTTTTTATTGGGTTTAAGATTGAAAGGTACTATACGTTATCGTAAACAAGGATATATTTATAATAAGCAACCCCTTGCTTTAAAAAATCACTTAGTCATTTCTTTCAATATCTTCTTTGCCCTGCTTTTAAATGCAGGTGTTTCGGTATTCCATCTTTCTTCAACAATAAGTTTTAGTTCCTGCTTTATTTCAGGATAAAATGCAGAAAGGTTTTGTAAAGTGGTTAACGAAAAAGCCTTGATAGCGGCAGGGGTGGAGGGCCTTTCAATAAACGCAAAACAGGCATTCATTACATCACCGTGAAATTGCTCCGGTATATCAATATCTTCCAGTACCCGTACACTGTTGCGTATAACTGCATTGTGCACATCGGTGCGCTGCAATTGTGCAACAAGGTCTTTTATATAAGGCTTTACCAATTGCGGCTTCGCTCTTGCTGCCCAGCTAACACTCCATGCAGCCCTTTGTGCCAAACGGTATTCATTGGAAAGAAAACAATCCATCAACTGTTTAAATCGTGCGGCAGAAGAACATGCATAATTAGTTATCTCCATTGCATGCGCCTTGGTATGTATTTTCTCTTTCAGCAGTTCTTCCTTTATGTTCATCTTATTCAAATTACTGCTATCCTCGCTAAGTAAGACCCCGAGGGTTTTTTGAAACCCTCGGGGTCTGGCTATGTTGGGCTATCTATGTTCAAGTAAAATTCTCACGCTTCACGCTCTTCACTTTTGACTTTTCAGTTCTTCAGCTTCTTACGTTTCACGTCTGTCGTCTCACTACTACTTTATCCTCTCCGAATAATCATTGAGCTCTTGCCGTTCTTTCTTAGTAAGGCTGTTCATGCCACTCCTGCTTATCTTTTCAAGTATCCTGTCAACCTCTTTTTGCTTATCGGCCTTCTCTGCATTATACCGCTGGTCAATCGTATAATTTTTGTTATGGGCCTTAAAGAAATTATTATCTATCAGTAAAAATCCCGGGCGCGTAATTATCATGTAGATAAAAAATATGCAGGGTAATGCTATTACTGCTATCGCGAAAAGATTTGTTGTCAGCGCAGAAGGCTCAAGTATAACCGCAACCGCCATTCCTATTAAAGCGCCACCTAAATGTGCTTCGTGGCCCACATTATCCCTTCTTGACCTTATTCCATAAATAGAATATAAAACAAATACCAGCCCGTATAGCCACGCCGGTATGCCAATGGGGATAAAAAATAAACGGATGACAAAACCCGGGAATAAAGCAATAGAAGCAAAAATTACCCCGCATACAGCGCCTGAAGCGCCTACTGAGCTATAATCGCCCTGGTTTTTATGTATCAACAACGAGAAAAGATTGCCGCCAATTAAGCTGGCAAAATAGATAAGCAAATATTCCGCACCGCCAAGATAAGATTCAACGCCGCCGCTAAAAAAATACAGCGAAAGCATATTAAAAATAAGGTGCATCCAGCTAACATGCAAAAATCCTGAGCTAATAATGCGTTCATATTGCCTGTAGATGGTAATTTTTTCTACTTCAAATTTGTAGCGTTCAAAAAATGCGTTATCCTTCAACCCTTTGTACGAAAATATACAGTTAGCAATAATTAGTATTAGGGTTATAATTCCTGTTCCTGTCATTTATATAGGGCGTTTAGTAAAGCCAATCCTCTAATTTACAAAGCTTTTTATACTTTTCGATTATTTCCCGGCAGGATTTAGTAAAAATTTAAAACAGGAATGTTAAGTTAACCTCAGAAGCTGTTTAAAGTTTAAATATCTTAGGCCGCTACCCAACTTTAAGGGGTTGTTCCCTTTTTCCTGCTATCCAAGAAAGCGAAGTGCCGGGGCGGTTTTGGAGTGGAAGATAGCTAACACACATCGTCAAATGATTATTGCCACAATAATAAAAGGCAGCCAAAAGGCTGCCCCCGTGCCAGCCTGTAAGCCGCACATTTCGTCCTGCTTTATGACCTAAGATTAAACAACATTCCCCTTCATTGAACGTCGCAACAATCATGGTGCAGTGCCAGGCATTTCGATAATTCCTTTATTACATTTGCAATACTTACTTTCTTTTTAAATTTACTCCGTAATGTTTCCTGGTGCACCTGATCAATTTGAGCAACCAAAAGTATTATACTGCTGCAAAGTATTTTGTTATATTCAACAAACGGCGTGATTATATTATTCAGCGTTTATAACCGCAGTATTTAAGGCATTTATAAGGCGCAAATAGCTGTTGATGTGTTGCAAACCGCCGGTTGGGCAAAATTATATTGCAGGCAGCAGGGGCTTTTGCCTAACAAAAACAAGCCATTACTGATCAGTTTGCAATAAAGATAGCACAAGCTCTTTGTAGCTTCTTCCAATGGGGATTGACTTATTGTTGATCTCAACATCTGTTGCCGTAAAAGCGCTGATCTTATCTTTTGCTGCAATGAAGGAACGATGAACGCGGAGGAAATTGTTTTTTGAAAGAAGGTCTTCAATTTCGTTCAGTTGAAACTTGGTAAGTATGCTTTTATTATGGGTTGTAATGCGTACATATTCGCGCAGGCTTTCTACATAAAGTATTTCATCCAGGTATATTTTAACCCGTTTTTTTCCAACATTAAAAAAATAGTACTTTCTTTCTTCACCCGAACGGGCAGGGCTATGATTAATAATTTTTTCCTCATGCAGGTTCAATTTATTTACTGCCTTCAAAAAACGGTTAAAGCGGATGGGTTTTAACAGGTAATCAACCACATTCATTTCATAACTCTGCAGCGCGTACTCTTTATAGGCTGATGTAATAATTACGTATGGTGGGTTTTTTATAGCTTCCAAAAAATCGAAGCCCTTTAATTTGGGAAGATGGATGTCAAGAAACATCAGGTCAAATTTATCTGCCTGTAATTTTTCCATGGCATAAATAGCATCGGTACAAACCTCTTTCAGCTCCAGGAAAGGTACCTGGTGAATATAATCTGTAAGTACTTCAACTGCCAAAGGTTCATCTTCAACAATAATGCAATTATATTTCAACATAACTGTTAAGGTTTATGGTGAGGTTTACCCTAAATACATCGTTGCCATTGTGTACATCCAATTTATAGTCGCTATACGTTAATTCAAGTCGGCGCTTCACATTGGCCAGCCCAATGTTGGCAGCGGGCTTTTCCTGTTCATAGGCCTCTTTTGAATTCTCTATTTCAAAATTAAGTAAATCGTCTTTGGCAATAATATTTACATGGATAAACGACTCAAACCTCGTTTCACTTATGCCATGCTTAAAAGCATTTTCTAAAAAAGGCAATAATAAAAAAGGTGTTATGCTGTAGCCGTCGCAATCAACATTTTTTTCAAAGCTCACGGCAAGGCGTTGGTTATAACGAATGGTTTCAAGCTCTAAGTAATCTTCCAGCACTTTTATTTCGTCCGCTAATTTTATTCTGTTGCTTTTTGATTCATACAGCATAAAACGCAACAACTCCGATAAACGCATCACCACTTCCGCTGTATGGTCCGATTTTTTTCTTGCCAACGCATAAATGTTATTTAAGGTATTCAATAAAAAATGCGGGTTGGTTTGGTTCTTTAAAAATTTTAGCTCTGCCTCTAATTTTTCTTTTATAAGATTCTTTTCCTTTTCTTTAGCTACCAATTGCCTGCGCACCGCTTCTACCGAAAACAAAACAAAAAATGCAAAATTAATATCCATTATCGCTGTAAAAACATGCCCCATTTCAAACAACGGCCTTACAAACTGCGGGGCTTTATAGACGAGAGGAATATCAATATAAACCGAAATGCACCTGTGTATAGTTATACATGCAAAAAACACAATAACAATTTCAGCAATATTAATAAACAGGTTTCGCTTCTTTTTTATGATATTATCAACCCCGGCGTAAACCATATAGTATGCAAAGAGCATTTGCGGAATTAAGAAAAGCAAAGATGCCGGAAGCGAAGTTGCCAATACATGGCCGGTCGTCCAGTTGGGAAAAGTCGCTCTGTCCCACGTAAAACTAACATAGCCATACTCTGCAAAATAAAGCAGCCAGAATAATATGTTTAAAAGAAACCTTTTCATGGCAGCAAAATTGGCCTAAAACTATTTTATAACATAATTACCATACAAATAGCAGCGTTTGCCCCACCAACAACGGTTTTATACAAACGTATTGCCTGTACATAAATGTATTGCTTTCGCTGCACACATAGTTACCATAAGGCTGCATTGTTCATCTAAAAGGCCATATTCGCTTGCTATGCCCCATCTTTCATTGGCCTGCCGTATCAATTTTTACTATTATGAAACTGTTGTTTATACTGCGGTAAATGTAGTTGGTTGAAAAATGAAGTGGTATTTTAAAGCTTATATTAATATTGTTTAAAAGTTATACAATTGAACTCAGAAAAACGCTTGTACGCAATGATACGGGCCATGATCAACCGCCTGGTTGTGGTAATCGTGTCGGGCTTACTCATTGCTCCCATGGTCGTGTTCGGGGCTGCCCGTATCGTGAAAGCTTCGACCGTGCCTACGGCGGAAAATGCGCTGGCAGCGGACCAGGAATTAGCAAAGGCGCTGCAGGATAATGACACAACAGGAATTGTACGATTGCTGGACAAAGGCTGGGCCGTTATTACTTCAAACGGTGACATAGGCGAGGGGCCTTCGATCTTCCCAAGTGGAATAAGGTCCGGTTACCGGGTGTTAAAAACAATGTCGCTTTCGGAACCCAGGGTGCGCTTGTACGGAAATATCGCGCTGGTTACAACGAAAGTAGAACTGGCAGGTATGTTCGCGGGCAAAGCCTTCGACATACACGAGCGCCAAACCGACGTTTGGTGCTGGAAGGACGGTATGTGGAAATGCATTTTGACACAGGAGGCAAAGATGCCAGAATAACACGGGCAATTCACAAAGATTTGGGAAAGCCGGTTTAATCAATTAGACGAAGTATTATTAACCATTTTTTCGTTAAGTCAGTATAGATACTACAGTCACATGAAGTAAGACCTCTCGTGTCGGGATTTCGTTGGCGTCCCGGTAAAGCGAGAGGCTTTCTTATGTTTGTAACAACTACGGAAATAACAAATTTTCTTCGGCAATTACTTTTTTGATCAGCTCATAATAACTGTAATCCCCAAAGTTGTATAGAGAAGTCAGGTTTTTAAAACTGGCTTCTCTTTCAATGCTTTTTTCATCTTGCCAATCTCTTCTGCATCAACACTTATTGAACTCAGGCCTTCCATCATGCTTTGCTGAGTAAATTGCATTTTTGATGCCTGTAATACCCTTGCGGATGAATGTAACTCTCTTGCCCCTGTAAACTCTGCCAGTTCTGCAATATTGTTACTTCTTACGCCGCTGCCCGGCATAATGATGATGCGGCCATCCGCTATTTCAACCAATTCTTTTATCAGCTCTTTTCCATTAAAAGCATCCGGTACCTGGCCGCTGGTTAAAATACGCTGGCACCCGCATGCAATAATGTCTTCCATTGCCCGCAGGGGTTCTTTTGCCCTGTCAAAAGCGCGGTGAAAAGTAACCTCCATAGGATATGCTAATTCAACAATACGTTTTGTTCTCTCCACATCAATACTTCCGTCTGCATTCAGCATACCGGTAACCAATCCTTCAAAGCCTAATTCTTTACAAAGCCTTATATCACGCATCATTGCTTCAAATTCGTCTTTGCTGAATAAAAAATCACCACCCCGGGCGCGAATGATGGGGAAGACAGGAATAGTTATTTTTTCCCTCACTAATTTCAGCGTGCCGTACGATGGGGTAGTACCGCCCTCTGCTGCATTCTCGCACAACTCTATCCTGTCTGCACCTGCTTGCGCAGCGAGCAGGGCAGAAGTAAGGTTAAAAACAGCAATTTCGAGGGTATAGAAAGGCCCTACTCCTAAAGGAGTGTGCGAAGCAGGTAAATTTTTATCCTCCATAATCTGTATTAAAGTCCCTTTAGGGATTTAGGGTCCTCCATAATTGTATTTCAAAGTCCTTTTAGGCTCGTAAAGGGGGCTGAAGCCTGTAAATATTTATCTAACTTGTTCCTATCCTCCATAATCTGTATTAAAGTCCCTTCAGGGATTTAGGGCAATGCATACTTCGCATAAATCAATTCATTATGGTCATCGGCATAGCAAACTGCGTAGTTAAAACCTTTTACAATGCCGTAACCGCCATATTCGCCCTGTTTATTTATCGCGATAAATCCCACCTGCACGTCTTTCATATCTCCGCCCTTATGCCTTCTTATTATTTTTTCCACCGCTTTTTTGCACGCTTCTTCGGGGTGCATGCCCTGCGCCATATATTCAACCACCAAATGCGTTCCGCATACTTTTATTACCTCCTCGCCCAAACCGGTGGCTGTAGCTGCGCCCACTTCATTATCCACAAACAAACCCGCGCCAATAATAGGGGAGTCGCCTACCCGGCCCCTTACCTTAAATGCCATGCCGCTGGTAGTGCAACTGCCACTTACATTGCCGTGTGCATCAAGCGCCACCATGCCAATGGTATCATGGTTAAATCCGCCGTTTGGTAACCGTAAAGGAGCGAAAGACGTGCTTTTTGAGTTTTCAATATTGGCAGAAGGTTTATACTCCGATTTTTTCAACCATTCTTCGTATGCTTTTTTGGCATCATCCGATAATTTTCCATCTTCCAGCGTAAAACCCTGCTCCACTGCAAACTGTTGCGCTCCAACACCAGCAA
>JABDFW010000079.1:0-165 GCA_013286305.1 Bacteroidota bacterium | reverse complement strand
GCATTACATGCGGTGTTTTCTCCATCACCCGCCTTGCCACCGAAATTGGGTGTTTTATCCGCTCCAAAAATGCCACGCTGCCGCAATTGCCGTTCTCATCCATAATGCTGGCGTCAAGTGTTACAAAACCATCCCTGTCGGGGTTGGCGCCAAGCCCCACGCAAC
>JABDFW010000078.1 GCA_013286305.1 Bacteroidota bacterium | reverse complement strand
TACCCAGAAATAGTAAGCGGCTATTTCTTTACCATGATCCGGCGATGAGGCAGGCACATCAAAACAAACATCGCCTTTTTTGCCAACGCCTAACTGCAGGTTACTGTATTTGAATATTTCCGTTGTGTATTCCCCAAAATCAAGTACCTGGTTCAGGCCCGCATGTACAAAAGGAATATGAAAACCCTCCAGGTAGTTCTCGCAATATAGTGCCCAATTGGCCTTTACGGTATAATTACTTGAAAGGTCTTGCCTGTACGCCAGTTTATCAACAGGAAACCAATTCATCCGTTGCATCATCTCACCAAAAAATTCTTCTGCCTTTAAATTTGGATGTAACGAAGTGAACAACAATTTGCCCCACTCAAAAACGGGAAGCTTGTGCAGGTTATCAGTTTCTGAAGGAAAATCTTCCACTTCTTTAAATTCAGGCATGGAAATAAACTTGCCGTCTAAGGAAAACAGGCGCCCATGATATTTGCAGCGCAACTGGTTTAACCTGCAGGGTTCATATACTACTAAATTGCCACGGTGTGTGCATACATTGCTCATGCAATGCAACAAGCTTTCTTTATCGCGCGTAAGCAACAAAGGTTCATTCATGTAATTTTCAAGCAGCACAAGCGGGTATGCCGAACCATTTTCTTTTAACTTGTCGTTGTCACCAATAAATTGCCATGACGGCGCAAATATTTTTTCTTTCGATTCCTCAAAATAATCTTTACTTGTATAATAAGCAGTATCTATCGTTTTCGCTTTCGCAATGTTCTCATCAATAAAGAAACGGGGCATAGGCAATCCATTTTGATAAAGGTAATGGATAAGGGCGAATGCGTGTCACGGGTACTCTCAAAAAACAGGTTCCTTAATGCAGTTAAATATTTATCCTTTCAATTACCCGCTTAGTATATATCTTAGCCAACCTGCTATATTTTTATGATCATGAACAAAGCTTTTTATACTTTTCTTTTTCTTATAATAATTCTAACCTGGTTCGCCGGCTGCACAACGCAGGAAAACAAAAAGTCTTCTGGCGAACAGCTTGCCAAAACATATTGTGCTTCCTGCCATATTTTTCCGGAGCCCTCATTGCTTGATAAAAAAACCTGGGCCGCCAGTATATTACCTGAAATGGGTAAACATCTTGGAATAAAATATTATAACGGCCACGCTTATCCTGACTTACGGGTGAGCACGGATAGCAACAACAAAATATCTTTACAAACCAGTTCAATCGCTGTTGAGGACTGGAATAAAATTGCGGACTATTATCAGTCAGCAGCGCCCGATACACTACCTGCACAGGGGAGGCCGCCCATTGAGCAATTCACCACATTATTCACTGAAAAAGAAGTTTTGGTTGACAAGGGTTTCCCTTCGGCTACCTATGTAAAAATAGACCCCGGAAATAAATGGCTATATGCTGCCAATGCTACCGATTCTTCCATTTATATATATAATAAAAACCTGCAAAAAATTGCGGAGCAAGATGTTCACGGGGTTATTGTTGATATGAATTTTAAAAACGATTTAAATCTGCCGGGTGAACGTAAAGGCAACTATACAAATATTGGCTATATAAACCCCAATGACCGCAGAACAGGTAATATTTACAATTTTTCTATTACCAAAAAGGGCTCTTTTAAACGCGACGCAAAAATTGCAGACAGCCTGCCAAGGCCTGTGCAGGTTACTGAATACGACCTGGATAACGATGGCAAACCCGATTATCTTGTTTGCGGCTTTGGCAATAAGGCCGGCGAGTTTTACTGGATGAGAAATAAAGGCGACGGCAGTTTTGAAAAGAAAATGCTTTGGGCAATTCCGGGGGCGATAAAAGCATATATACGGGACTTTAATAAGGATGGCTTACCTGATATTATGGTACTGTTTGCGCAGGCAGAAGAAGGCATTTATTTATTCACTAACAAGGGAAATGGTAATTTTGAAAAAACTGACCTGTTGCGTTTCCCACCTGTATATGGTTCATGCTATTTTGAGCTGGATGATTTTAATAATGACGGTTTCCCGGATATACTGTACAGTTGCGGCGACAATGCCGATTTTTCAAGCAATGAATTAAAGAATTATCACGGGTTGTATATATTTCTTAACGATGGTAAAAATAATTTCACACAAAAATATTTTTTCCCCATACACGGCTGCTACAAAGCCATGGCGAGGGATTTTGATAAGGATGGCGATCTTGATATTGCCGCTATTTCCTTTTTTCCTGATAAAAAACACCAGCCGCAGGAATCGTTCGTGTACCTTGAAAACAAAGGTAATTTTCAATTTACACCTTATGCTATTCCTGATTTTGCCAAAGGCAACTGGCTTACGATGGATGCGGGCGATTTAGACGGCGACGGGGACGAAGATATTATTATTGGCAATCTTGATATGCCCGAAATAAGGCGCGATTCGCGCAAGCAACAAATAAACAAGCCGGCGTTTTTAATACTGCAGAATAACACTATCAACCACAAATAACCAGCACGTTATTTACGTTTAAATGTTACGATGTCAATCTTTGCGGTAAGGGCAACTGTGGTTAGTGTTAGCCGCGGGCTTTTAAAATCATGCGGGTAAATATTGCTTAAGCCGGCATTGTACATACAGGATATTTCAACCAGTTTCCAGGTTTTGATGCCGAAACCAATTTGCAGCCCGTTGTTGCCCGGGGCAACATCATTATTAGTACCGTTGCCATATTTAATATTGGCATTTGTTATAGTTCGGGGCCTGCTGTCCAGGCAGGGGCCAAAGTCGCCACAGACCATTTTTGCAGATCTTAATTTTCCGCCAACGCCAACGGAGGCATACGCACCACCGTAAAAACGCAGGGCAACATTTCTGTTTAAATTAAATTGATAACCAAACCCGGCAGGGATGGATAAATAAAGAGGATGATAAGTTGCAACAGTGTTTCCGTCCAGGGAATAATAATGAATGAAGAAATCATTTTTATTAAGTTCGGCGCCTGAATAAATAAACCATTTGCTCAGTTTGTATTCAACATGACCGCCAAGCTGCCAGCCGTCGTTCCCTCCATGGTCATTCGCGCTTATATCACCCCAGTTAACCATTTTTATACTGTTGCTGTTCCATCCGGCAATACCTGAAACAGTAACCTGGGCATTTGAACAACTAAATGAGGGGCATAAAAACATAATAAGCAGTAATCGCATAAGAGGGTTTTTATTAAGTGACCTTGATTTAAAATGACGTTGCAACCTTTTGGATAATTGGCTTGTAAAAAATTACTTTATAATATAAAACTTTGCATCCACAGCAAATGTGCGCAGTTTTATATTTTCAGATGTTATATCACTGGGGGCAATATTTTTTAGCCCCATTAAATAAGTGCAGCCAAATTCAATTCTTTTCCATGCCCTTATTGCTGCACCAAACTGCAAACCTGTGTTTGTTTTTGAAAGATCATCACCCCCGCTGCCATATTTTATTTGCCTGCTAATGGGCGGTTGCTCCATACAAGCAGCTTCCCAGCAGCTTCTGTACCTTTGGTATAAGCTTCCTCCAATAGCTTCAGAAACATAAAAAGCCGTAAATAACCGGAGAAATACTTTGGGTTTTAATGTAAACTCATAGCCACCCCCAACCGGCACAGTAAGGTAAACGGGATGATAGTTGATAGTATCGTTGCCGGAACCAGCCGGGTTAGTGGTAAGGGAAGTATGTACAAAGCTATTCTCACTAATACCGGCACCTGAAAACACATACCAGTGTTTTATGCCATAACTTGCCTGTAACGCAAATTGCCATCCGCTTCTAGTTTGATAATTTGAATAAATATAACCATTAGTGGTTTTTTGTTTTATCGCATTGCTGTTCAATCCGCCTGATACTAACAGGGTAAACTGCGCATTGGCATAGCCACAAACAAAAAATAAAAACATAATAAGCAGTAATCGCATAAGAGGGTTTTTATTAAGTGACCTTGATTTAAAATGACGTTGCAACGTTTTGGATGATCGGCTTGTAAAAATTACTTTATAATATAAAACTTTGCATCCACAGCAAATGTGCGCAGTTTTATATTTTCAGATGTTATATCACTGGGGTTAATATTTTTTAGCCCCATTAAATAAGTACAGCCAAATTCAAATCTTTTCCATGCCCTTATTGCCGCGCCAAACTGTAACCCTGCATTTGTTTTTGAAAGATCAGAAAAGCTATTGCCATACTTTATTTGCTGTGTAATAGGCGGCTGTTCCCTACAGGCTACTTCTCCGCAAGTGCTGTATCTTTGGTATAAGCTTCCTCCAATAGCTTCAGAAACATAAAACCCCGTAAATAACCTGAGAAAAACTTTGGGTTTTAATGTAAACTCGTAGCCAACCCCAACCGGCGCAGTAAGATAAACAGGATGAAAGGTAATAGTGTCGTTACTGGAACCGGTTGGTGGAGCATAAAGAACATTATGCCTGAAACTGTTCTCACTAATGCCTGCGCCTGTAAATACAAACCAATGCTTTATATTATAACCTGCCTGCAATGCAAATTGCCATCCACCGCCACTATGGTAATTTGAGTAGATATAACCGTCAGTTCTTTTTTGGCTTATGGTATTAGTGTTCACTCCACCTGATACCGATAGTGTAAACTGCGCTTTGGCACAACCCAAAATGAAAAAAGACAATAAAATAAAGAGACAACGCATAGCCTGGTTTATTGCATGACTATGAAGGAGAAGAGATCGTTGCATTAGTTGGTTCACAATTTAACGTTTGGGATAAGAGTAAATGCGGAATTGTAAAAGGAGAACAAAATTTATAGTGCATTAAAGCCTGAAGGGCTGACACTATTATAGCAAGGAATGAATAAATGCAAATAAACCCGCCGCGGCGGGTTCATACAGAGGCAATAATAATTTACTATAATAATCTCATCCCGTTGGGATTGAAGAAAGGATGAGAATGTCTGTCTTGTCTTATCCCGAACTCCTAAAACTCAATCCTGCAGTTTTGCAATGTTACTGATGTCTTCTGCAAATTTTGCGATGCGGTTTTTAATAGAGCTGCTGCAGGCGTGGCAATTATGGTTCATTTTGGTTGTTATATCTTTTGCTATCTCCTCTTCTTTGGTGCTGTAAGTGGTCAGTTCGTCGTATGCTATCATCTCTGTCCATCTTCTATCGCGGTCCCCTGAAGGGTCCTCATCTATAAAATCAAAGAACTCTTTGGGGAATTTTAAAGCATAATTTAAAGCGGGGCTTTCAGTATAGGTGCCGTAGCCGCCCGAATTGATCAAAATAGTAAAATCCAGGCACCATGCATAAAATGGTCTTACTATGTTGTCAGACGTTGTTACATAAGAAAGAAGCTGTGCGGTTGAATCATCATTGCCCGGCCTGAATTGCCCGTGATAAAAAGCCTTAGCTAAAGGGGCTACATTAGGGTTATCAAGATAAAATGAAACCGGTTTATGGTTTATAGAATCAGGCAGCGGGTATTTTTTCTTATTCAGGTTATCAACCCAAATGTTTTTTGCATTGATAGCAGGAACAACACTTTCTGCTGTTTTCGCGCTGTCAGTTGAAGTTTGTTGTGCTGGCTGGTTACCGCTGCAGGCGGCGAGGAACAGGAGAGCAGCTAAGGTTATTTGTTTCATAGATCATGAATGAGAATTCAAATTTGAAGAAAGGATTTGAATATGGTATGAAGCAATAAAATTTTTACAATAAATTATCGAATTTCTCTACATATCGAACTAATTGAACGCACCCTTACTTCTCCTTCATCACATCCGGCGCTGCTGGTACTAAACCCTGTAATAGCAACCTTATTTTCAACAAGTTTAAAAACCGTTAAAAAATTCTATACGGATAGTGATTCTAATTTAAAAAATGATTCCAGCAATTTATCGGCTGTTACAAAAAGGTCTGCATTATTTGTTAATGATACAGCTACTGAAAGTTGGATACTATCCAAGGTTCTCAACCCTTGTTTTCCATACTTTGACATAAGTATTCTTGCCTGCTCAACTATAATATTGTCTATTGGTACAAATATGTATTTATTGATATCTTTTTCAAAATGCTTTGTGATTGCCTGAGCCTGAACTTCATTTATTTCCTGGGTACGTAATTTTTTCCAAACAGTAGAATCAAATTCAATTTTTGTAAGTTCCGAAAGGAAAACTTCATCAACAATATTATTAAGAAAAATATTTTCTATAATGTAAGTATCTGCTTCTCTATAATAAACCTCAAAGAGGATGTATCTAAAAATATTTTCATAAACTGCTTCTTCTTTCTTCAATTACTGTTTCACTAAATGATCCTGTGTAATCTTCCAAAGCCTTCTGGCTTTCGGCAAAAGAAAAATCAGATAAAGTCAATCTTTTTTCAGACGGTGTTTCAACTTCTTCTAAAAAAGTTACTATCACTTTCATAGGGTTGTTGAATGGCAATTCTTTATCGAGTTTAACATAACCATTTTGATATGTTCCACGTACTGCAACCATAATCATTTATTTAACTTTCTCAAAGATACAAAAAAAAGCAAAAGGCAGTCAAATCGGGCTAACCCACTCGTTTTCACAGTCATTATTTTTCAACATCTGTCATTTCCCTTCACGTTCCTTGCCTCCTTGGTTTATCTTCGCCGGGTAATAAGAAAACCGTAGTATGCAGTTCAAAGACATTATAGGATTAGAGGAAACTAAGCTTCATTTAATAGAAATGGTGCAGCAAAACCGCCTGAGCCATGCTTTATTGTTTCTCGGTAAAGAAGGCTGCGGCGCTTTGCCACTCGCGCTTACTTTTGCGCAATATGTTTGCCTTCAACCTTCGGGGGAAAGCAAGCCCGCAAATGCAGGAGCTTCACTTTTTGGGGAGGAACCTGCCGCACCTGGTGTAACCGAATTGCCCAAAACACCTGCTGAAGCGGATGCCTGGATGGCGCTGCAACCCGCGTTTACAAAAGCGTCAAAATATATTCACCCTGATATTCATTTTTCATATCCCGTAATCCCCAAAAAAAGCGGGGATAAGCCGATAAGTACAGATTATATTACGGAATGGAGGGAGTTTATTGCCTTATTCCCTTATGGCAACGCTTTCGACTGGCTGCAGTTTATTGGCGCGGAAAACAAGCAGGGCAATATTACTGCCGAGTAATGTAATGACATCATGCGCAGGCTTAACCTAAAAAGTTTTGAAAGCGGCTACAAAATATTGATTATCTGGATGCCTGAATACCTGCGCAAGGAGGGCAACAAGCTGCTAAAACTTATTGAAGAGCCGCCGGCAAATACTCTGTTTATTCTGGTGGCCGAAAATGAGGAGCAAATACTGCCTACCATCCTCAGCAGGTGCCAATTGGTAAAAATTCCTTCACCCGAAACATCTGAAATAGAACAGGCGCTTATCACCAGGGCTAATATTGAGCCTGCCAAAGCAAGGCAAACCGCCAGTATTGCGGAAGGCAATTACCGCGAGGCGCTGCAATTATTGCAGCATTCTGAAGAAGATTGGCAGAGCCTGTTGCGCGATTGGCTTAATGCTGCCCTTAAAGGAGGCCCTGCGGCCCAATTAAAATGGATTGATGAGGCGGGCAAACTGGGCCGCGAAAAGCAAAAGCAATTTTTGCGGTACTTTAACCACCTGCTGGAACAAAGCATAAGAATACGCATTATGGGCCCGGCAAATGTTACCCTGCCGGAGAATGAAAAGGATTTTGCCCAGCGGTTAAATAAGATTGCTTCGGTAAGCCAGCAACAGGTGATTATTGAGGAATTGGACAAAGCTTCTTACTTTATTGAGCGTAATGCCAACGGAAAAATGCTGTTTCACGCACTAACCATTAAACTCTGCCACATAATTCAGGATAAAACATTAATTTTGGCAGAATAGCCGGTATTTTAAGGTAAAACTTAATTATTGGCCGTGAGAAAGAAGGTTTTTTGTGAACCGGGTTTAAGTGCATATGTCAACAATAGTTGTCCGAAGGGACTCCATTGGAGCATCGCACACTTGTACTAAAGAATTATATATCAACATACTCAATCGCTAACCTTATTAAAAGCAAGCGTTTTTAATAAGAATACCTATTGTTCAAATTATGAACAGGCATCTGAATTGAGTGATACTTCAAACCAAGTTCAATAGTACCTGTAATAGCCCAATCATAAAACACCTTCCCAGGAAAATTAACAATCGTACAAGGACAATAAACAAACGATTATGGGCTGTGGATCTTGCGGAACAGGTACACCTAATGGCTGTAAAAGCCATGGAAGCTGCAGTACAGGCAGTTGCAACCGTCTTAATGTGCACGACTGGCTGATGAACCTGCCGGTAAGCGATACCGAAACAAGCTGTAAAATAGTTGAAGTAAGTTTTAACCGGGGCAGCCGTAAAGATTTTTACCGTAATGCTACCCTGCAATATTTTGAAAAAGGCGATTACGTAACCTTAGAAGGCGTTAGCGGTTTCGATGTAGGCGAGGTTAGCCTTACCGGCGAGTTGGTACGCATACAAATGAAGAAGAAGGGAGTGGATGAATTTAACCCCGAAATAAAAAAGATCATCCGCAGGAGCACCGAGAAGGATATTGAAATGTTTGCGCATAATAAGGCAAGAGAAAAGGAAGGGTTGATGAAAAGCAGGGAAATTGCCCGCGAACTTAACCTGCAAATGAAGCTTACCGAACTGGAAATACAGGCCGACGGCAAAAAAGCCACCTTTTTTTATACGGCTGACGACAGGGTTGATTTTAGGGAGCTGATAAAAAGGTACGCAGGTGAATTTAGGGTAAAGGTTGAAATGCGGCAGATAGGCATACGCCAGGAAGCGGGAAAAGTGGGCGGTATTGGCAGTTGCGGCAGGGAACTTTGTTGCAGCACCTGGCTTACTGATTTTAAAAGCGTTACCACAACGGCAGCCCGTTACCAAAACCTGTCAATCAATCAAACCAAGCTTAGCGGGCAGTGCGGGCGGCTAAAATGCTGCCTTAATTATGAGCTTGATACCTACCTGGATGCCCTGCAGCATTTTCCAGATAATGCCGATAGCCTTGAAACTACTAAAGGCACAGCCAACCTTATTAAAAAAGACATTTTTAAAAACCTGATGTGGTATGTATTGCCCGAAAGCAATAAGCAATACCCATTGACCATAATACGTGTAAAAGAAATAAAGCGGTTGAACATGCGCGGTGAGAAAGTAGATGAGTTACAACCTGTTGATCTCATCAGCAGCAAGCCAACTGAAATGGAACACAGCTTTGTAGATGTGGTTGGCCAGATTAGCCTTAAAACGCTTGAAAAAGACAGCCGGCGCAGAAGAGACCAGCAACAGGATCAGCAGCGCAAGCCCGGCGGCAATGATAACAGCCAAAGGCCACCGCAGCAGAACCCTAATCAACAACGTGGGCAGCAACAAAGGCCGCCACAAAATAATCCAAACCAGCAACGCGGGCAACAGAGGCCGCCTTTTAACAGGCCGCCGCAGCAAAGGCCGCCTAACCCGCAGCCGCCACCACCGGATAAAAAATAGAACTATGTTGGCAGGTTTTGGAGGATAAATTCTCAAGAAAAGCAGTTTCATATATAATAGCCTTTATTCTTTACTATCTTCAACCCAACCAATCTTTTTCCCTGGATGAAAAAAGCGGCGTGGTTTAGTTTGATCTTTTTTGCCTGTATGGGTTGTATCCATTCCCCCAAAAACATGCTTGCCTGGCGGTGGAGCTTTGATGAAGTGAGCATGCCTAATAAAGCCAGCTTTATAGATTCCATAGACAGGCAGCGCGAAGGAGAAAGTGATGCCCTCGCTAGATTTTTTCGTGGCTACAAACTTATCCTTAGAACCAATAACACTTTTGATCTCGTCCTGTTAAAAAAATACCTTCATGGTACATGGAGTTATAATGATGAAACAAGAGTGCTCACATTATCAGATGGATCAAACTATATCGCCCCGCTTACAGCAAGGGTTGACAGTATAAACCCGGCCCTTTTAAACTTAACATTTGAAAATGCCCAATTGGCAAAAGTTATTCCTCCTTTTGCTGATAACTTACCCGGCTATGCCTTTTTTAAAAAAGAAGGAAGGTTTTCTTTTTCGCTTATTGCAGATGAGGAAAGATACAGGAGCGAAACGAAAGATCCCTATAGCAGGCTTAACAACATGTGGCGCATAAAACCTGCAAAGCCTGAAACTGCAGCCCAAATATTTAACAGGATAGATAATCACTTGCAGTTTTGGAAACTTCTTGTACAAGACGCCATTGATAACGACAAAGGGTATATTTCGTTCCATTGGTTTGAATCGCCATTGATCGTTGCTTCCAATGGTGCTGCATTAAGAACCTATGAAGGTGAAAAAGAAGAATGGGATGAAAATTTTTATGACTCTTTGCAAGCGAAAGAAGGCTATGCGTTATTAAAGAAATGCTTTGCCAAAAAGATAAACCTGGGCAACTCCGACAGTCATTTTCAAAATGATATTGTCCTTCTTAACCAGTTAATTGATAACCTGCATAAGTAAACAAAAAAGCCAAAAATTATAATCAAACTTATAAGTCGCCGTTTAGGCCCGCCCGGATGACCGGTCAGACGGGGGCGGAGGGGTTGCCATCCTCTTAATAATCCTCAATGTATGGGTCCGTTTGCCGGTGTAGCTGTGTATAATGCCCTGGCTGTCTATTTTGTCAACCCGCACGTAACCGGATGCATGTATAATGGTATCGCTATTTAATAAAATACCTGCGTGGGTTATACGGCCTTCCTCATTATCAAAAAAAGCAAGGTCGCCGGGTATTACTTCCTCCAAAAAGCCAACCACTTCGCCCTGTGTTGCCTGCTGGTAAGCATCCCGCATAAGCTTAATACCCATCATCTTTAAAACTTGCTGGGTAAAGCCGCTGCAGTCAATACCAACAGAGCTTTTTCCGCCCCATAAATAAGGGGTGTTTAAATACTTCACCGCTAATTCTCCAACGGATGGTAAAAGGGTTTCACCCTTATCCTCCTGTAACAAAACATCTTCATCAAAGCCAATAGTATATTTATCCAAACTCACTTTTGCAAATACAGGCGTTGCCAATGACAACGGAACGATAGTATGATTCAGCCATGCTGTTGCATTTTTTTCTTTAGTAAATGCAACAGGGTTTAAAGCGATTATATCATCCGTTTCAGCAAGCTGGCTTTTAGCGCACCATCCTTCATAATCATCATACAGGCATTTTATTTTTGTAAAATCTTTTCCATCTTCCAGTATTTCTCCGGGCTCGCCAAATAATAGCTGGCTAACCATTTCGCTTTTATGCGATGCATCCCTGCGCATGGGGCAAACGGCTGAAACAGATACAACGTAAGGCATACGTTAAATTTGCAGGCAAATTATGGATTTTGTACTTCCCTGCATCTCAATGAGATATAATATATTTACTTTAACAGAGTGAATAAAAGCACACCTGACCATACCACTGATACCGAATTGCTTGAAAATTTTTACCACAGTAAAGACAATTACTGGCTGGGTATTTTATTACAACGCTATACCCTGCTGCTTTTGGGTGTGTGTATGAAATACCTGAAAAATGAAGAAGAAGCGAAAGACACTGTTCAGCAGATATTTTTTAAAGTGATCACCGAAATGCAAAAGTACCGGGTAGATTATTTTAAAAGCTGGTTGTACAGGATAGCCCGCAACGAATGCCTGATGCGGTTGCGCGACCAGCATGGTAAAACTGCCAAAGAACTTACTGAGAGCATGGGTTTGCAAGAACAGGAAAACAACATAGCCGAGCTTGCGGAGAAAGATGTATTGCTTACCCTAATTGAGAGCGCTTTAAACGAACTGAATGCAGAGCAAAAAACATGCGTAACTTTATTTTACCTGCAAAAGAAAAGCTATACCGAGATAAGCGACATAACCGGGTTTACGCAGTTGCAGGTAAAAAGCCATATTCAAAATGGCAAACGCAACCTTAAACTGCTGGTTGAAAAGAAAATGAAATAAAAGAATGGAAGACATTACCAATATATGGACCAATGAAGATGAACTGAATGAAGACCAACTGATGGATTACTTAAAGGGTAAAGCATCGGAAGAGGATATGCATTCGGTTGAGAAGCAAATGGCCGATTCGCAATTTGTGAATGACGCCATTGAAGGCCTGCAATCTTTTTCGTCCTCCAAAAAGCTGGGTGAATATGTAGGCCAGCTAAATAAAAAACTTCACCAGCAGTTAGACAGCAAAAGAGCAAAGAAAGAAAAACGGCAAATAAAAAACATGTCGTGGATAATTTTAGCCGTTATTATTATTCTTGTTTTGTGCGTATTGGGGTATGTGGTAATAAGAAGCCTGAGAGAGCCTTAGAGAGAGCCCTAAATCCCTAAAGGGACTTTGCCCTAAATCCCCGTCCCGCTGCGCCATCCGGGCGGACCTAATGGGACTTTAAAAGCAGCCTCCTTATGCTACCTTGTAAGCCTTTTGATCATTTCTTCATGCTGGGAGTACACTTTTATTAATTCCTCTTTTTTTGCTAATTCAAAATCCGCGAAATCAAAGCCGGGGGCTACAGTGCAGCCAACGAAGCTAAACACGGTTCCATCATCGGGTGCTGAGGCAAACCAACAACCTGCGGGCACTACAAACTGGAATGTTCCTCCGCTTAATACATCATTTCCAAGCTTAACAGTTTGCAAACTGCCGTTTGGGTGGATAACATAAATTAGCAAAGTGCCGCCAGCATAAAAGTGCCAGCATTCATCGCTTCTTATGCGGTGAAATGCAGAAAAATTGCCCTGCTCCAATAAAAAATAGATGGCAGTTGAAAACCTCCTGTCACCACCAAACCTTTCCGGCAAGGCATCGCGGGTTATCGTTTCTGGTGAACGATATGTTTCTTTATAATAGCCGCCTTCGGGGTGGGGCAGCAGCTCAAACCGCGCGATAATATCATTAATGCTTAAGCCCTGCATGGTTTTACTAGTTTTCAGTTTCCAGTTTTCGGTTAGCCTTTAATATTCACGAGTCTTATATTTTCGATTTTAGATTCCGAAATTTTGCTTCAGTTAGGGCAACAAAAAAGAGAGTGAGCCCTTGGTTCACAAAATGTTGCGTGTAACCACTGTTTTTTTGTGGCCTCACCCTAAATCCCTCTCCTCGCGGAGAGGGACTTTTCGAAGAGGCCTTTTTATTATGCGAATCTTATTCCAGAATGTTCTATTTTTTGGATTTTAGATATTGAAATTTTGCTTCAGGTTTCGACATTTAAAATTCCTTGTTCGTTATTCGGCGTCGTGCGAATTATTCAGTCTTACAGGTTTACGCCAATGGCGATGTTTTTGTAAGAATGGTTCTTTAAAAAAATAGCTTTTCTGTGATTTCTGGCCTGCCTGTCCGGCAGGTTCTCTTCTTTCTCTCAAAATTCATAATTCCTTGTTCCTTTTTCGTTATTCGGCGCCGTGCGCGTTATTCAGTCTTACAGGTTTACGCCAATGGCGATGTTTTTGTAAGAATGGTTCTCTGAAAAAATAGTTTGCAGCACGTTTTTTAGCCGCCCCGTTACAAAGTAACATATAATAATTATGCTGAAACATTGTAAGCAATATACTAAAAATAGTTGATTTTTCAAGCAAAGTGGGACACTATTTTTTGAAGAATTTTTCCCGCCAATGTTGGGTGTTTTCACCAACATTGACTGCTTTGAGTGTAAACTTGCAGGCGCAAACATCAGCAAGGGCGAAAAAGGGCCTTTTGAATTTATTAACAGGAGATATTGATCGCCTTGAATGCCTTTTACAAAAAGGCTTTTATCAATAAATCCAGATGCCGCAAGCGAACATCTGGATTAACGGAGTGTAAACTTGCAGGCGCAAACATCAGCAAGGGCGAAAAAGGGCCTTTTGAATTTATTAACAGGAGATATTGGTTAGATGCGAGATTTACAAAAGACGGCGCAGGGAAGATGACCTTGGAGTATGGTAGTTTTAAGGGTATAAAACTGGATGAATAGCTTTTTTGCCGGCTTGAAGAAAATGGTAAAATAATGCCGGGCAGGATCGCCTTGAATGCCTTTTACAAAAAGGCTTTTATCAATAAATCCAGATGCCGCAAGCGAACATCTGGATTAACGGTGTGCCAGACTTTGTCTGGAAGACTCTGTTCTATTGCTGAAAATAAGAAAAACAGTTACACTAGTATTTTATATTTGATTACACCGTGAGTTTTTAACGGCTACCTATATTTTGAGGCAATGAATACCAGACGGAGTCTGGGTTTTATAAAAAATCCTTAGAGCGTTGCACTAACTCAAAGGATAGCAGGGGTAAACTTGCCGGTAAAACACCAGCATGGGCACAAGGCAAAAAAATCAGTAAATTTGCCCTATATAATTTTACATTCGACGATAATGACTAAAAAGATTGCGACCTTATTTGTTTTATTGATATGTAGTAGAATGTCAAATTGCCAAGTGAAATATATGCCAGGATTTCGCTTCGAACTTTTTGGTAATACACCTTTGCGTGAACTTGCAACAGCCGTCGAAGAGCAGGATACTTTAAAGATAGTTTCTATAGTAAAGAATGAAAAGGTTAACATCGATTTTTTCGAATCAAAATTTGGTCAAACGCTACTGACATTAGCTTTGATAGATAACAAATCATCTTCTGCAAAAATATTATTGAGCTTAGGGGCAGACCCAAACATACGCTCACAAATAGACAATTCAACACCATTTTTGACTTTGTGCCGCTATATTCGACAGGTTAATAGTGGATTGGGGATAATTTCACTCTTGATTAATCACGGCGCAGATGTAAATGCTGTACAGGAAGAAAAACAGGTAAACCCAGCAGGAAGAAAAGTAACAATAAAGAATTCGGCATTACAATATTTAATTTCTTTTGGCGCAATTGAGGATGTTCAACTATTAGTAGAAAAAGGTACCCGATTGGATATTTACCCTAAAAATGGTAAAAATTCAATTCTGTGCACAGCAATTTTCAACCCGCGACTGGATATTCTGCGATATTTACTTATTGATAAGAAAGCGTCAATTCCTGATTATTGTTATATTCGTGATGAAGGCAAGCCTAATCAAAAAATCATCACTTTGAGAGATTTGATTCTTGACCGAAAGGAAGCAGAAAATATTCACGAACGAGAACTGAAAAATGAGATATTGGCATATTTAAAAGAACATGGGCATTAGGGGACAGTTAAATTTTAATACTGCAAGGAACCCACCTATTCATGTATGATATATTAGGTACGGCTCTACACAAGGGCCCGTGGGCTAAACTCTGTGGAGAAAAAAACTGCAGCCAGTCGCCGCAGTACCCTTGTCTGCCGTTATTTTTTGCATAATGGATATTTGATGATGACCGAAGTTTGGGAAATCGGGACGGACATAGTGTTGTTGGTCAGGCGACCAACAACAACAGAGTCGGAGACTCTTAGTGTTGTTGACCAGGCGACCAACAACAACGGAGCTGTTTTATTCGTCTTCGTCATATTCCATTTTTGTCCATTTACCACCGATAAACTCTCTATCTGCTGCTTGTCCATAATCAAGGTTAAAAACTTCATTTAAAGTTTTGTCTTTAAGTATCATTTGCTCTAATGCAACAAGTCTTATGTCCTCGGGCATTTGGTCTCCTGTTAAAAATTGCCAATCTCCGTCATCATCGTGAACAACTCTTAAAATTTGTTTGTCAAGCTCGAGCCATTGCCTTGTTGTGAATATCCCTAAATTTTTCGCTTCT
>JABDFW010000077.1 GCA_013286305.1 Bacteroidota bacterium | reverse complement strand
CTTTTCTTTCAAAAGCGCCGGTAAATGCAACCGCCATCCGCGCGGTAAGAAAAGGATCTTCACCATATGTTTCTTCAACACGCCCCCAGCGTACATCGCTTGCAATATTTATTACAGGGCTTAATATTTGCCGTATGCCCCTTGCTTTTGATTCCGTTGCAATAGCATCGGCTACATCGTGCATTAGTGCGGTGTCAAATGTGGCTGCAAGCCCTATTGACTGAGGAAAAACCGTTGCCCCGCCGCGCACAAGCCCGTGTAATGCTTCGTCAAAAGCAATGATGGGTATGCCCAGCCTTGTGCCTTCTACAAAATGTTTTTGTATAGCGTTTATTTTCCTGGCCAGGTTTAATGCATTCTCAACGGAACTGTAATTAAGCATTTGGCCGCCTGCATCGCCTTTTGCAACGGCGCTTACCTGGAAGCCGAATATGCCATTTTTATATTGCGTTGAGTCCGCTTTATCGAGGTCGCCGGGGATCATAAAAAGCTGCCAGAATTTTTCTTCGGGCGTCATTCTTGATAACAGGTCTTTTACCCTTGCTTCAACCGGCAAAGCGGGGTTTTTATAATCGGGCAGTGGTTGCGCCGCAGCACTTAATACAATGAGAAACAAATTGACAAAGAGGGCGATGCTTTTCTTCATAATACAGGATGGTATTGGGCAAATATCCTGTAAATAGCATAAATTACCCAATCGCTTTGCAAAGGTTTCTCATGTTAAACTGTATAAAACAAAAAAGCGAAGCCAAATTTCAAAAATTTGATTTCGCAAAATTTAAGTTTCTTTATCGGTTTGCTGGTGTGTTCAGGCTGGCCTATTTCACCAACAACAAGTTGTTATTTTTTTATCTTCTTTTCAATGTCTTTCGGCAAACCATTCTTCAATAGAAATTTAGCAGCCTCTTCATTCTTTCGCATAAAATGAGGTTCTTTACTGTAATCCTGCATGTTAGGATCAGTCTTCCAATCTATTTTTTTAATTTTTACTTTTTTGGCAATTGTTGCGGGCATACACAAGACTTTAATTAATTCAAATTTACATTTTAGAGGTTGTTTTAAATTTTAAATATAAATATCTTACTGGACTAAATACATCCCGCAGTGTAGGACCAATACCCAGTTAGTTAAGAGCAATGCGTGAAACTAAGGCCAGTTTTTCTTAACTCCAGCGGAGTATCGTGTTTATAGAAATAAACGGCCCGTATTGTCTGAGGCTCCATAGGAGCCACGTAAGCACAATTTAATTAACACGTGGCTCCATACGGAGCCAATAAAAAGCAGTGTGTATAATTTCTATAAACACGGTGCCCCTCTGGGGCAATAGTCCATTAACTAAATGACATTGGCCTTAAGGCTGAGGTTAGTTTTTGCAGATAACACCCGCATGTATTCATTCGTAAATTCGTATCAATTCGTAATTCGTAGATAATGAATGTAATCGCCTAATTTAAGTTTCTTCCTTAAAACTTAGGGCATGGCAAACCTTTATTGCCGGAAGGCCTGTTAATGTATATAATAGATATCTCTATACCACCGCGGCTCTCTGAAGCTGTTTTAAGGCTGGAAGTATTTATGTCGTATGTGGTGCCAATCCTGAAAGAATCGTATTCAATCCCAATATAGGGTATAAGGGCGTCACCTAAACGCGCCCATGCGCCTGCGTAAAAATTTACCGGGCTTTCTTCATCCTGTGTAACGGCAAATTCCATAGCGCCGCCCAACACTGTTTCATGCGCTCCTGCCTGTGTACTGTACAGTGCGCTTAAATGCAGTGTGGTTGTTTCGCCTGCCGGAAAATAACCGCCTGCGTGAAAAGTGGCCCGCGGGTCAATAAGGTATAAGGACGAGCTTGTAAATTGTTGTTTTGGGCGCGTAATGTGGTAAACACTCACGCCTGCATAAAAGTTGTCTTTATCCGTCCAGCTTTGCGTGTACAATATACCCGCGTTAACATCTAAGTAGCTTGATTTTAGTGTACTGTTATTAAATGTTTCGCTTGTGACGCCGGTAAAACCAAGCGGTGTTAACTGATCCTCAAAGGTCAGTTTTGACGTATTGATCAGCATGTTGCTGTAGGTTGCCTGGAAACCCGCGCCCAGCCGTTGGTATCCATCCTCGTCAAGGGCTTTATGAAATGCTGTTGAAACAGAAAAATAGTTAAATGCCACGGCGCCATTAGCGCTTTTATCTGTATAGCCCATAAAACCTAAACCCCAGGTATCTGTAGCAGGTATCTTGTTCTTGAGGATCTGAAAATCAACAGAGGCGGTACCTGTTTCGTATGCCCTGTTTATGGTAGGCCATTGGTTACGGTAATTAGCAGCGAAGCGAACGGTTCCGTCGAACTCGCCTGTGAATGCTGGATTAAGGGTTAGCGGGGAGGAATAAAATTGAGAGAAATGCGGGTCCTGCGCTATACAATTTCCTGCAAACAATACAAACATCAACAAAAAAGGTACTCTCATTCTGCAGTTTTTGGAAACCCTAAAATAATAAAAATCTATCAAATACAAATTAAAAATCAAAGGATTAACATTTCCGTTCAGCTCTGTATTTTGCTGCCATAGGCAAGGTCGCCTGCATCGCCAAGCCCCGGAACTATATATCCTTTGGCCGTAAGTTCATCATCTATATCCCCGCACCATATCTTTACCTTACTCCCTATTTCACGTAATACATATTCTATCCCAACCGTGCATGCAATTGCACATACAATGTGAATTTGCGATGGCACACCTTCATTTTTCATGGCCGCAAGTGTTTTTATCAGCGATGCGCCGGTGGCAAGCATCGGGTCGCTTATTATCAATATCCTGTTCTCTAACGACGGGCAGCTTATGTATTCAAGGCTTATATCAAAACTGCCATCGCGGTGGTGCTTGCGGTAAGCGCCGATAAAACCGTTATCTGCGTTGTCAAAATAATTCAGCAGTCCCTGGTGTAACGGCAAGCCTGCCCGTAATATGGTTGCAAGTACCGGTTGTTCGGCCAATACTTTGGCTGCATTAATGCCTAACGGTGTTTGCACTTCAATTATTTTATAAGGCAGCTCTTTGCTTATTTCATAGGCAATAACTTCGCCAAGGCGTTCAAGGTTCCGGCGAAACCGTTGCCTGTCTGCCTGTATATCAACATTCCTCAATTCACTTACCCAGTTTGAGATAAGACTGTGTTTTTGGCTTAGATTAATGACCATGCCGCTAAGATAACTAAAGAACACAGAAATCCGTTGCATAAAATAAATAAAAACTCACCTGATTTTATCACAACTTTGCCGCCTAAATAATACCTATGGTTTACCGCGTTTTAGGCATAATGAGCGGATCTTCCTTAGACGGTTTGGATATAGCATTTACCGAATTTGATGACAGCGGCGGTAAATGGAGTTATGCTATTAAGGCTGCCAGTTGTTACACTTACGGGGATGATTGGCTGCAAAAGCTGCAGGAGGCTAAAAATTTAAGTGCGTTTGACTATTTAATACTGCATGCTGAATACGGCAAATATATTGGGCAACAGATAAACAGGTTTATTGAGGCGAACGCGCTGCATCACCAGGTGCAATTGGTTGCATCGCATGGGCATACTATTTTTCATGCGCCGGGCAAATATATGACTGCCCAGCTTGGCGATGGCGCGACAATTGCTGCCGAAACGGGTATAAACGTCGTGAGCGGCTTGCGTGCAATAGATGTGGCGTTAGGCGGCCAAGGCGCCCCTATTGTACCGATGGGTGAAAGATTATTATGGAATGATGTAGATTATTTTTTAAACATCGGCGGCATAGCAAATGTATCGTGCAGAAAACCCGGTACTTTTATAGCTTACGATGTTTGCCCCGCCAACAGGGTGCTGAATATGCTTGCAAACCTTGCCGGTAAAGCTTTTGATGAAGACGGCGATATGGCAAAAAAAGGCAGTGTGGATATAGATTTGCTGATAAAGCTTAATGGCCTTGCCTACTACAGGCAACCTTATCCAAAATCGCTGGCAAATGAGTTTGGAACAGAGGTAGTTTATCCCATGCTGTTGGCGGCCGAGTTGCCGGTAGAAGACATGTTGCGCACATATACTGAGCATATTGCAGAGCAGGTATGCGGTGCTTTTTTTGATATGGAGTTAAGCAATGGCAAGTTGCTGGTTACCGGCGGCGGTGCTTTTAATATATTTTTGATTGAAAGGCTGCGGGCCCTTTTGCAGCACCTTAATATAGAAATTATTATTCCGGAAAATAATATCATTCAGTACAAAGAAGCAGTGGTAATGGGCCTGCTGGGAATATTGCGCTGGCGGGAAGAAAATACGGTGATGAGCAGTGTTACAGGTGCATCAAGGGACAGCATTGGCGGTGCGGTATGGATAGGGCAGGAGGCATAAAATGCATCTATATGCAGATATATAAACTAATGTAGCCTATCCGGCAAAGTTATTAAATGCATAGAAGGTATATCTGCGACAGGTGCAAACAAAGTGGAAGTTGATGTAAATGGATATGCAACGGGCAGCTATATTATAACCATAACAGGCGATAATGTAAGCAAGCGAAGTTTGAAGATAGTGAAGGAATAAGATTGATTGAACCTTGTATAAAATTTCATTGAAAAGTCCGCTTTTTGAAACCTGGTTTCCCTTTTATTATCTTCTTAAAAAGGCAAAATCATCCTCATACAAATATTCCTGCCCATATTGTATATTCCCAGGTGTCCGTTGGGGGAACCGGTATAGTATTCAAAATATTGAAGCCTGCTTAAGTGCGATTGGTAAGCTGTATTAAATACATTGTTCACCGTTAACTGAACTTGCAGCAGCTGTTTGACCGTATAACGTATATCGGCATGAACCGATGCATTAAATAAGGTGTAGGCAGGTGTTGGTGTTTCTGTATTATACAGGCCCAGGTAACGGTTTTGTGCCGCGTTACAATCCATTTCTGTTTTAAAAGAGATCAGTTGTATTATCTTCTTTTCTGAAGATATGCCGTAGCTTATACTGCTCAATAACCTTGGGGGCGGGATAAAAGGAAGATACTCTCCATTGGCGCCCGCCTTCCTGTATTGCGGGTTATGGTTAATGCCGTAAACAGTTGAAAAAGCATTATTGAAATGGAAGCCTTTCCAGTTTTCAGGATGAATATTAAGGGTGGCATCCATTCCATATAACTGTGCATTGGTTTGTTGAAATTGAAAGGTTTTATTACCGGGCACAATAACTATGGGATTGCCATTTTCATCTACCTTCTGCGCTTCGTATATGTAATGCTGGATACTGTTGTTAAAAACACTGGCGTTAAATGATAGATTGCTAAATTCGCCCATTACCCCCAGGTCTTCCTGTAAACTAAATTCGGGCACAAAGTCCAGGTTACCAATATAAACAATATGAGCGCCTGGGTCTAACCCGTTAGAGGCGATTTCAGTGATATTGGGTGATCTATAACCTCTCGCAATATTCGCTTTAAAGCTCAGGTTGTTATTCAGCTGGTAAGTGGTACCTATGCTTCCTGTAACGCCCTGGAATTGTAAATGGAACGGGCTGAAATGCAGGGTAGTACCCGCTGAATCATTTAAGGGCACCTGTTCGTAAAACCCGGTAACAGCATTGGGCTTAATGTACATTCCATCACCATTTTCATTGCGGTGGTCATACCTTATGCCACCATCTATCGTCCATCTGTCCCGTTTCCATTTTACATACCCGTATGTACCCATATCAAACAGGCTATAGGCCGGTATCGGAAAATCGGTGGCTTCCTTATTAGTATTGTTTTGGTATATTCCGTTCACTCCAAAAGAGGGTTCTATGTTCCAAAAAGAAGGAGCATTATATCGTACCCCATAATTTAAAGTATTCAACACAATGTATTCCCCTGCCTTGTCAGGATCTGTCGGGTGGTTGTATTCCCTGCGTATATTCTGCTCCATCCCTAACAGCACTTTCAGGTCGTTTTGCCCAAACTTGTAATCGTTATTAATATATGCCCTATAGTCTTGTATCCGCTGCGATAAAGGGCTGATCGTATAAGAATTGAGTATATTACCCGCAACTATTGGCCTGTCTTTTATATTATCCATTTCGGGCTGAATCGAATTCTCGCCGGGAGATTCATATACCTGGTAGGTGAATTGCCGTGTGAGGGAGTCCCTGCTACCATCGGGAATACCCTGACGGTTATCGTAAAAAGTAAAGTTAAGGTGCGAATAGCCCCACTTACCCTCGTACCCGATCAAGGCAGATGCATTGGCCATCCTGAAACCGGTATTATATACTCTTCCGTCTATTGGGTTAGTATAGTTTTTGGCTATCCTCTGCGAACCCTGTAATTCCCCTAACCAATGCCCATTTCCATAAGAGAGCCTGAGGGCGTTAGCGATAAGCCCGTTATTCGTTTGATATTCCGACTGGTATCTTCCATGCAGTACACCATCGGTTTCATGCGGTATAGCAGGGAATAAACTTAACACTCCTGCTATGGCATCCGAACCATACATCAAACTGGCAGGCCCTTTTATTACTTCTGCCCTTTCAATAATGTAGTCGTCCATAGGCACCCCATGTTCGTCGCCCCATTGCTGTGTCTCTACCCTCATGCCATCATACAGCGTCAATACCCGGTTATACCCCAACCCATTAATAAAAGGCTTTGAAACATTGGGCCCGGTTTTTACCGCTTCAAACCCAGGCGCATTTTTAGCTAAGGCATCTATTACATTGTCTTCCACAGTCTGCTCAATTTGCTTTGTGGTAACAACTTCCACCGGAACAGGATTTTCCCTGATAAGAGTGGCCTTTGAAACCCCCGTAACAACTACCACATCGCTCAATCTTCCTTCAGCGGGCTTTAAAAAAACAGTGTATATGTTTTGCGATTGTATTAACCGGATAGTATCTGTTATATAGCCTGAACAGGAAATAGCCAATAAGGAATTTTTGAGTAATGATGGGATAATGATAGAAAACTTTCCTTCTGCGTTTGCGGTAAATCCCTTATTGCTTTCTACAGGCAATATGCTGCACCAGGCAAGCTTTTCTTTGCTGCCGGCATCATACACCTGCCCTGTGATTGTTCGTGTTTGACAAAAGGCTACTGTAGAACATAATAAAATTATCAGCACCAGTATAACTCTCTTCATGTTCAGTTGCATTATTGCGCTAAGATAATTCCATAGATTGATATATCAAATTAATATTATTAGGTATGCCTAATTTTTTAAATAATTAATATTTATATTACCTTTAAGGCAACACTTAAAAAAATGCAGACATTTTCAGAAGAAAATTATCTCAAGATCATTTATAACCTTGACAGGCAGGGAATTAAAAAGATAACCCCGACAGCCATATCGGAAGCGCTGAATAATAATCCCGCTTCTGTTATTGATATGCTGAAAAAATTAGGTGACAAAAAATTGCTTAACTATGAAAAGGCCAGGGGAGCAAAACTAACTTCAAACGGAAAGGCAGTTGCCATTGCCGTAATACGAAAGCACCGTTTGTGGGAAGTTTTTTTACAGGAAAAATTAGCATACGGATGGGACCAGGTGCACGATATTGCAGAGCAATTAGAACATATTCAATATCCAGATCTTGCCGACAGGTTAGACAAATTTCTGGGCTTTCCCAAGTATGACCCCCATGGAGACCCGATACCATCAGCAAGCGGCGAAACGGCGTCTATGCAAAGGATAATGCTTGAAGAAGCTAATATTGGAAAAACGTACAAGGTTGCAGGCGTAAAAGATACCAGCCCTGAATTTTTGCAATATTTAAAAAAGCTGGAAATAGGCATTGGCACTGAAATAACGGTAATAGAGAAAATTTCTTTTGATCATTCCATTGTTATCCGTATCGGCAAAGCTATCCAAACTACCGTATCAAAAGCTTTCTCACAAAATTTATTGATGTTTGAGTAGTTGGTTTTTTATCAGAATACGGGAAAATCAGGCAAGAAGCAAGAGACAATTTTATTGAGAAGTTAGGTTTTTAAAACTTGGCCTCTATGTTTAAACTCCATTCGGATCGATATATCAGTATCAAATAAAAATAAGATGTTTCTCCTAAACCCTTATCCATTCCATATTTTCCAGTTCTCTTCGGCCTGTATCACCAGCATATCGTAGCCATTTTGAATGGCTGCGCCTTTTGCCTGGCCAAGCTGCAGAAATTTTGTTAGCGGGGGATTATAAACAAGATCAAACAGGTAATGGCTGGGGGTTATCTTGTCGTAAGGTATAGCAGGGGCTTCATCCGCTTTTGGGTATGTACCCACCGGTGTGCAATTGATGATAACGGTGTATTCTTTCATCACGTCGTCATTCAAATCTTCATAGCCAAGTATATTTTTTTCTTTATTTGCGTTCCTTGATACAAAACGGTATTGCAATTCCAGTTTTTGCAGCACATATTCCACCGCTGCCGCGGCGCCGCCGGTACCAAGTATCAGCGCCTTTGTATGCTGCGTTTGCAGGTGTTTTATAAAAGTGTTTTCAAAACCAACAACATCGGTGTTATACCCGCTCAGGTCTTTGCCATCTATTTTAACGCAGTTGCATGCCCCTGTTTGTTTTACGGCATTTGACTGTTCCGCCAGGAAAGGGATGATTGTCTTTTTATAGGGAATGGTAATGGCAAAGCCTTTTAAAGAAGGGTGCTCTTTTAATACATCTTCAAGGCCTTCGATTGACGGAATGGAGAATGCATGAAATATTGCATCCTCAATACTTTCATTTTGAAATTTCTCTGTAAAATATTTCTGTGAAAAAGAATGAGATAACGGGTAACCTATCAAACCATATTCGCGCATCACTACCTGTTTTCTTTGTTGAGATAAAGGTCAAAAGTATCGCCCCTAAGCCCTACACGCATAGCTTCCAGCGAAATTACTTCGGCGGGGGCTATATTGCCAAGGTTTACATTACATCCAAGCAGCTCAAGAAAATATAGCTGCTGTGCTTTTTGCGGGGCTTCCCAAAGTATGCGTTCGCCGGGTATTTGTGTAAGTATTTCCTGCACCAGCCCTTCGCGTACCTCGCCGCTGCCACGGTAAATACCCACATTGCCTGCTTCGCGTGCTTCGGCTATTACATAGGCAGAACCTGCTTCCAGTTCTGCTTTCATAAGTTCTATCCATTTATAGGGAGGGATGATATGCTCCGCATCTTTACTGCCTACTTCGCTAAGTACGGTGGCATGATTGGTTAGCTTTTCAATATAGCCGCATTTCTCCGCATGGGGGATGTTTATAGATCCATCGCTCACCTCAATATAATCTATCTTATAATCTTTGCAAAGGGCAATATAATCGTCAAACTGGTTACGTATTAAAAATGCCTCAAACAATGTCCCCCCAAAATAAACAGGCATGCCATACGACTGGTAGGCTTCAATTTTTTCGCGCAGGTTTGGCGTTACGAAAGATGTGCCAAAACCCAGCTTTACAATATCAACATGCGGGTTGGCAATACTTAAAAAATTATGCACTTCCGTAAGGCTAAGCCCTTTATCCATTACCATGGTTAAGCCATTGGTTCTCGGCCTTGCTGTACGGTCAGGCATTTGAGTAAGATTAAAATTCATCGTCTGTAAGTATTTTAATGCCTGCAAAAATAAGGGAACGGGTTATAAATAAATATGTTCTTAGTTAAATCGGGCATAAAGTAACAAATGTCCATAGTCCATGGCCCATGGTCCATAGTTAAGAACCGTAGGTATATTGTTCATGGAAAACAACTAAAGGCATATCAATATTGATCCATATAAGGTTGTCCGGTAAAGATAAACCTGCTGACTTTTAACGATGGGCTATCGACAATGGTCTATGGACGACCTTGACTGAATAGTCCATATTAAAGAATTTAAAGCGTATTGTTTATGGGTAGCGGGCAAAAGCCTATTGGTATTGAATCCATTTAAGATTGCCTTTTAAAAATAAACCTGCTGACTTTTAACGATGGACAATGGACCATGGACAATGGACCTTCTCCCCACAACCCTACCCCAGCTTCCTGCCTTTCTTATACCTCGCCAGCATGTCAACCACCTGGCTGTTTTGAAGGATGGATGGGTTTAGCTCAATAAGCTTTTTTACCAGTTTTGGGGCTTTGGTTAAACCGTGCTCAAGCTGCAGCAATGCCTCTTTTGGCTTGCCCATTGAAAATAAGGCAGCACTGTATAAAAAGTAAAAAAGGGGTTTGTTTTCTGTGGCTTTTAGTGCATCCAGACATTGTACGCCGGCTTCTTCAAAATATCCTGCTTTGTACAGGCAGCACACGAGGGCATCGCGGGCGGCTACGTTCCTTGGCCGGCTGCGCACGGCAATGCTAAAGCACTGAATAGCTTCTTTAAAATTACCGAGTTGCATGGCGCATTCTCCCATGGCCATATTGTATTCAGGTGCATTGCGCTGGGCGCGCATAGCTATTTCAAGCTGCTTTATGGCGCTCTCCCACTGCTCTTCGTTAATATAGGTTAGTGCAATTTTATAATTAAGCTTGCTGTCCTGCGGGTTCATGTGCGATGCCTTCCTGTAATTAAAGCGAGCCTGCGCAAATTTGCCGAGGCGGTGGTAACAATGGCCAATGGCCTCATATATCACCTCTTCAGGGCGGGTTAATTCAAGCACTTTCTCCAGCGCCTCAATAGCCTCTTTGTATTTGCGCATACGTATGTATGCATCGCCCATGTTACGGTAGGCATAATCAAATTTTTCATCAATCACCACAGCATATTGGTAGGCATCAATGGCTTTTTCGTATAGCTTTAAACCCTGGTACGACGCGGCAAGGTTAAACCATGCTAACTCGTTATAAGGATAATCTTCAATGATTTTTTGGTGCAGCCTGATGCTTTCTTCGTTCCGCCCGGTAAAATCTGTCCAGAAACATATTTTATACAATGCCTCCTCGTTGGTTGGCTCCTGCTCCAGTATCAGCTTTAAACAGTCAAAAACCTTATCAAACTCTTCGTAATCGTCATAAACATCAGCAAGTTCAAATAAAAGGTCAATCCGCTCCTCACCGTCAAATAATAAAAGGGCCTCTTCTAATATTTCCACCGCTTTCAACTGTTGGTCCAGGGCGAGGTAAGCATCTGTTTTTAAAATATAAAGGTTAATGTCGGTGCTGTCATACAGGGATGCCTGTTCAAGCGTTGTCAACGCATCGTTATAACGCCTGGTGGCAATTAAAAGATCGGCTTTTTTAATAAGTAATTGAGATGAGTAGGGAAAATAGTCAAGCCCGGTTTCGGCGGCTTCAAGTGCCTGTGCCAGGTCATCCTCGTCGTCAAAATGGTCAATTATTTTCTCAAAAGCTTCTTCCTCAAGAAAAGAGTGGCTTTTTCCGGAGCGGAGGTTAGTGTATTGTTTTAATAATTCTTTTAGTTCTTCCTTGTCTTCCCGATATGGATAATCCTGCATATTATAATGTTAAGGAAAAGTAATACCAAAAATTGAAATTTCCAATTTTTTGAAGTAACATTTTAATTATTAATGCGTTTTAATAAAATAAATTTGTTAATAATAGCGAAAAAGTTATAATTTTGTGTTAATGAAAAGGAGGTTCCTATATACCAAAATGATTGCAGCAGCCGTACTTATACTATGTGCTAATGTATGTTTTGGCTCATTTACAGGTACTTCCATTGACGAACATTCAAGTAAGTTCAGCCTTAAGAACTTAAGCACCCTTTCAAAAAACTATTCCCTTACTTATTTAAAAATTGGCAACCTGCGCTTTGTAGGCAACCAACAGGTATCTCAGCAAAAAGTAAATAACACCGTTGAAGTTCAGTCAATGATGAGGATACAACGCGGAAATACCACATTTGTTTATCCTTACAAATATAAAGTTCAGGTGCCTAAGTTTAAAACCCCTGCACCGCCTTCTTTGCCTTAGTACCCTCCTTTTTCCAACACATAAAGCATAGGTTTAGCTGTAATTTTCAATTTTATCATTTTTAAAATATCTTTAATTCTCAGGTTGGGATTTGGTATTTAATTTTTGGGACTTTGTACTTTGGAATTTAGATTTTGGAATTTTAATTATTTATATCCCGGTATCCTGAAGATGGTATTTGAAACTTTGACTCCGGCACGGGGCTAAAATTTATTTTTGTGGCGGTATAGGCTATTTCGGTTTTATTGCTTTTGCCCGATATTTCGTATTCCAGTACAAAGCCCGGTATGCCTTTAAACTCGTAAGGGTTTTCTAAAGCGGAGGGCATCATACCCGGAGCATAAAAAAAAATGAAAGAAGTACCGTCTTTTAATTGCGCTATGCCTTTTTTACATGGGTAACCTAAGATTGTTTTTGTTTCCGCAGTAAAAGAAACATTCATACCATCAAAACGGCTGTTTTGTTGTTTCCATTTTTCGGGCGTAAGGCGTTGCATATATTTATTATTCTGTAACTCTTTCAATATAACAGCTTCTCCCGTTTTGCTGTCATAAAATGTAGATTGCCGGTAATCTGTACTGTTAATATCAGTTCTTGTAAGATCGCCTTTTATATAAAGTGTTTTTACCGCTCCTGAAAGATTATCATTAGTTGATGATTCGTTGCTGGATATACTAAATGTAATGGTGCAATCCCCCACCACTTTTGGGTCTTGCGCCCGGGCTAAAATAAAAGCTGCCGTAAAAACTACAGATAGAAAAAATATTTTCATTTACATTGCTTGCAGGTGTTGTAAATGTATGCTATTTCTGCAAGAAAATGCCTGTAGCCGGTAAGAAACATACAGGCCGTGCATAATGTTTTCGTGTATAACACCTGCGCAGGGCAATCACTCCAGGTACATCTTTAATGCCTTGCAGTTGTTGCCGGTTTTAAGTTTGGTAACAGCCTTATCCTTAATTTGCCGTACTCTTTCGCGGGTTAAGTTTAAACGCCTGGCAATATCTTCAAGGCTGAACGACTGGTCGAGGCCAATACCAAAAAAATAACATACTATATCTTTTTGCCTGCCCGTTAAAGAGTTAAGCAACTGCTTAATTTCATATTGTAAAGATTCATCATGCACAAGCGCCCTGTCTGCTGTTTCCGCATTAGGGTTTTCCATGGTATCAGCTAATGTTTGCTCCTCCCCATCCCCACCTATTGGTGAATCCATGCTTATATGCCTTAACGCCATTCTTGTTGCAAAAAATACCTCCTCAATATCTATTTGCAACATGTCTGCTACTTCTTCAGTTGTTGGTTCACGCTCGTATTCCTGTTCCAGTTGCTGGTACATCTGGCTTATCCTGTTTGTAAGCCCTATTTTATTTACAGGCAGCCGTACTATTCTGCTCTGCTCGGCCAGCGCCTGCAAAATACTTTGCCTTATCCACCAAACAGCGTACGAAATAAACCTGAACCCTTTTGTTTCATCAAAACGCAGGGCAGCTTTTATTAAGCCAACGTTGCCCTCATTTATAAGGTCGCTAAGCGATAGGCCCTGGCCCTGGTATTGTTTTGCAACAGATACAACAAAACGCAGGTTTGCGCCTACCAGTAAGTTCATGGCAAGCGCATCCCCCTGCCTTATACGGCCGGCGAGAGTAACTTCTTCTTCGGGGGAGATCAGTTGCAATTTTCCTATTTCCTGGAGATACTTTTCCAGGCTTTGAGATTCACGATTGGTAATAGATTTCGTGATCTTCAATTGACGCATGCTCATTGTGCGCTCTTTAAAGGGTGATAAATTGTTTATGCGGGTGTTTTATAAGGCAAGTATCTCAATGGAAGGAAATATGCTGAAGTATCAGCAAATTAAGGAAAAATTAAAAAATAGCAAAAAAAATTATGCTGCTACTTTAAAAAAAGGATTATTTGCACTTGTAACCGTTCAAATTCAGTATAAATAAGCCTGAGCAGGGTGGTTTGCAGAAAAAATGTTTTGGCGGAGTGAATTATTTAATATTATTGCAGCCATCAAACGTTGGAATGAACAAAAGATCACTAATGGCAAAAAAACAGCTTTTTACTTTAGAATACTCAGTTAGATGCTCGCCACCGATATTGTACGAGTTTTTATCAACCCCCGCAGGGTTGCAGGAATGGTTTGCAGATAAAGTTGATGAATGGGAGAATGTTTTTAGTTTTTCATGGAACGGTACTGTTGAAAAAGCAGCCGTAATTGATAAGGAACAGGATAAATTTATACGGTTCAGGTGGCTTACTTCAACAAAAGACGAATACTTTGAATTTAAAATAGAAAAAGCAGAAATAACCAATCAAACAATACTCGTTATTAAAGATTTTGCCGAAAAAGGAGAAATAAAAGACCAATCCCAATTATGGGAGTACCAGGTGAAAGATCTTTTTCACCGTTTGGGCAACTAATTTTCAAATACACTCAGCAATTCGTTATACTGCTTTGTAAAAAAAATGATGGCATCATCCCACTGATGAAGCGGTATTTTTTTTGCCAGTTTTATAAACCCTTTATCAAAACCATTATTCAAAATAATATCACCTGCTTCTTTTAGCGGTAAATAGTTATCATTTTCAAAATGATGCTGCCATGCATCGGTATTTACACCTATGTGCCAGTCATGCCCACTGTTTTTCTCCATCCATGCCTGCAAATTTGTTTTATACAAAGCAAGAAATTTGCCCGAAAGGTGCAGGGTAATGCTGAAAAAATTACCCCACCAAAATAAACAACGTATGGCCAATACATCTTGTTTTGAGTAAACCCTTGGGTAGTCAAGCATTACATAAGGCAGTCCTATATACTGCTCGCCTTTGTAAATTTTGGGCGAAACAGAAAGCAGCTCAGAAGGCAACAGTTCTTTTTTATCCGCGCTGTACTGCTGAAATTCATCACTCAATGCCCCGAACATTTCATATACTTTTGAAATAATATTGTTCTTTGTTAAAATAATTTCCTTATCTGTAACAAGCGCCAATTCAGTTTTTGAAAGCTTTACATTTGCAAGGCTCATAATAATTTACATTAAACAAGTTACAAGGTGGCAAAAAAACTTGATATACTCATCATACGCGCATTTATAGGCCCCTTTTTCGCCACTTTTTTAATAGCCATCTTTGTATTGGTCATGCAGTTTATATGGCTGTACCTTGACGATCTTGTGGGCAAAGGGCTTGACATGTTCACGCTGTTGCAATTGATTGGTTTTGTTGCCGCCACAGCAGTGCCGCTTGCATTGCCCCTTGCATTGCTGCTTTCTTCCATCATGACGTTTGGTAACCTTGGCGAAAGTTTTGAGTTGGTTGCTATAAAGTCTGCAGGTATCCCACTATTAAGGTTTATGAGGCCTTTGTTTATAGTGGCTATTTTTATAAGCGGCATAGCTTTTTGGTTTGCCAATAATCTTATACCCGTTGCCCAGCTAAAGCTTAATGCCCTTAAGTATGATATTATTATAAAAAAACCCGCGTTTAATTTAAAAGAGGGTGTTTTTTTTGATAAGATAGAAGGGTATGTTATTAAAGTGGGAAAAAAGGAAAAAGACGACAGCACCATCCGCAATGTGGTTATTTACGAAAAAAATTACGGGCTACAGGATAACCTGCTCCTTGCTGACCATGGCGTAATGAAAGTTACAAAAGATAAATTTCTTGAATTCAAATTATACAATGGCTGGCGTTACCAGGAAGACGGCGGCCGCTTTAACCCCAATACTCAGTTCATCCGCTTTGGCTTTAAACAGTACATAAAAGATTTTGACTTAACCACTTTCGATTCGCATCATACTGCCGACAGCTTGTTTAAATACGACCCAAAAATGCTTACAGTGCTTCAATTAAATAAAGCGCTTGACTCTTTGGGTGACGTTAATGAAGAATTTCATAAAGAAACCCAGCGCCAGCTTTCTACTTTTCTGCGTTTTGTAAAACAGGGTAATTATAAATGGCCATCCCCAAAAACGATACATATACCAAAAAATACAACATCATTTGACGCCTTAATTCCCGATAGCCTTAGGTC
>JABDFW010000076.1 GCA_013286305.1 Bacteroidota bacterium | reverse complement strand
GGCGGTAGCGGCAATGGAGGAGGTGGTGGCGGCCGAGGCGGTTATACCGGAGGTATAGGTGGCGGCGCAGGAGGAAATTTTGGCGGCGCAGGCGGTAACAGGGCAGGTAATGGCTTAGTAAGCCTTGCCAATAGTAACAACAATAACGGCCTGACTACCACATTAGCAGGCGGCCTTAATTACAGGGATGCCTGGAGCAAGAATACTGATGCTTACGGCAGCTATTTTTATAACAACCTGCTGGTTGATAAAGATCAAAAAAGCGCGACAGAAGATCTGTTAAGGAACGGCGACTCATCCTTCTTTAACAACCAGGAACAATCGTCTAAGAACCGCAATGTTAACCAGCGTTTTAATTTTAATATTGAAACAAATTTCGATTCCTCAAATTCTATGATCATCAGGCCCAATGTTAGCGTTCAGCAGTCTGACGGTTCATCGCAAACCACTACCGCTACTACAAAAGGCCAGTCTGTTGATATAAGTAATTCAACTGCCCATACAAATACGCATAACAGCGGCTACAATGGTAATGTGGACGTTTTGCTGCGTCATAAGTTTGCAAAAAAAGGCAGGACTATTTCATTAGATATAAACTTTGGCGGAAGCTCAAATGACGGCTACGGAAATAACTATTCGCAAAGCAATTATTTTTTGAAAGGCGGGGATTCTTTAAGTACCATTAACCAATATTACACGAGCAAAGTACAAAGCCAAAATATAAGCGCCACACTTGCTTATACTGAGCCCATTGGCAAACATTCCATTATACAGCTGGATTATAATTATAGCTACAATAAAAATATTGCTGACAGGTACACCTTTAATTACGACAGTTCGGCAAAAGAATTCAGCCTGCCAGACAGCCTTCTTACCAATACTTACGAAAATAATTATCATTCAAACCGCGGAACGGTCAGTTACCGTTATCAGAATGACAAGATGAATATGAGTATTGGCTCTGGCGTTCAGTTTGGCGAACTAACAAGCATAAATACAAGTAAAAATCTTACAGTAGCCCAGCAATACACCAACATTTACCCAACGGCAAACCTTACTTACCGTTTTTCAAAATCTACAACGCTGCGGTTTAATTATACCGGGAGGACCAGTCAGCCCACTGCACAACAATTAGAACCGGTGATTGACAACAGCGATCCCATGAATATAAAAATTGGTAATCCTGATCTAAAACAATCGTTCACCAATTCGTTCCGGCTGTTGCTTATTTCTTTTAATAATACAAATTTCACTAACATGTTTGCATCCATTAATGCAAACTTTGTAAGCAACAATATTGTTAACGCCACTACCACCAATCTTGCAACAGGGGTTGACAGTATAAGGCCAGTTAACCTTAACGGGACGTACAATTTATCAGCATTTTTTAACTATGGCTTTCCTTTAAAGAAACCCAAATCCAATTTGAATTTCACTACAAATTTTACCGATACAAGAGGTGTTAGCGCGCTTGCCCAAATTGACAGTGCCACAGCCCCTAATTCAACACCGCAAAAGAACTTTACGACCAATTATACAATGGGCGAAACAATTAAATGGACCACCAACCTTAAGAAAAATTTTGACATGAATTTTTCTGCTGCGCCTACTTATAATATTGCAAAATATTCATTAACAAGTTCGGACAGCAGCATCAATTATTTTTCATTACTGTTATCAACAGAAGCAACCTGGTACACTACAACCGGGTGGATATTAACATCAAGCTTTGACTATACTTATTATGGAGGGCGTGCAGCGGGTTATAATACCAGCGTTCCTTTGCTGAATTTTGGTGTGGCAAAACAGTTCCTGAAAGACAAAAAAGGCGAACTGCGCTTAACCGTATTTGACCTGTTAAACCAAAATGTTAGTGTTCAGCGGAATGTTTCTGAAAATTATATCCAGGATATACAAACAAAAGTACTTACCAGGTATGTGCTGCTAACTTTTACTTATAACCTTAGAAATTTTACCGGAGGCCAGCAACAACAGGGAAAGGGCATACGTGGCGGAGGCAGATTTCCTGGTGGCCCGGGCGGTTTTGGCCCTCCGGGGCAATAAATACATTTAGAAAATCAAAAGGCAAGTATTATTGCCTGGCGGTTACAGATACGGAGTGTATAGCATCGCTCATTTCCCTTATAAGCGAGGGATCTTTTTCAATGGCATTGCCTACAACAATAATATCAGCGCCTGCCCTGCAGTTAAGATAAGCCTTTTCGGGGTCGGTAATACCGCCACCTATGATCAACGGGGCTTCTATATGAGAAGATACCTTTTCTATCATTGTCTCAGTGATCGGCCGCTTGGCTCCGCTGCCGGCATCCATATAAATAACTTTCATACCCAGCATTTCGCCTGCCATGGCAGTACACATGGAGATTTCGCTTTTGTCGGCAGGAATGGGCGAGGCATTGGAGATATATGAAACTGTAGTGGGCGCTCCCCCATCAATAACCATATAGCCTGTGGGTATTATCTCAAGCCCGCTTTGCTTAACAAACGGGGCGCTTATTACATGCTGGCCTATAAGTAATTCAGGATTGCGCCCTGAAATAAGCGATAGGTATAATAAAGCGTCGGCATATTTGCTAACCTGGGAAGGTGCACCAGGAAAAATGATGACAGGAATGTTGCAAAATGATTTTATCTGCCGGATGCAGTCATCCAGTGTATTGGATATCACTAAACTTCCGCCAACGAAAAAATAATCCACTTTTGCATCTATAGCCAGGGAAACAAGCTGCTCGGTTTTGTTCAAGTCCACTTTATCAGGGTCAACCAGCACAGTAAATGACTTTTTGCCATGGCTTTTTCTTTCGGTTAATTGATGATAGAGCTTCTGCTTCATGCAAACGATTGACTATTAAAATGGTGCTTATATGCAAAAATGCAAAAAGTTTTCTGTTTTGGGAGCGTTCTTTAAAATAAATACGGAAATACATTGAATTAGTCCACCTAAAAAGCATTTTTTTTAACACAAACCGCTTTTTATTTAAAATTTGGCAAAGTTCATAAACAAAATCTTATCCCTGAATACATCTTGCGGGAAGCTTATTTTTAATTTACAAGCCAGCGATCTTGCGCTAACGTGTTGTAAACTCCCGTTAGCCTTATTTTGTTTGCCGCCTTTCCAATGCCGCCCTGTGCTTGTAATTTTGTAAACCAAGGTACTTTTTACGCTATTAAGGCAATGGTTATCAGGCAGCATTAAAATAAATTCATTTAACATTTTTTCTTTAATCTGCAATATTATTTTTCGTATATTGTTATCTACATGTGTGCAAAATGCATCAAACACAATACTGGCACGACCTGTGAAAAAATATACATTCCTTTTCCACATGGTGTGCATATTTCAAGTGTTGTTTTTTCGCTTTAGAAAGATATTTTCGTCAACCGCTTAACAATTCGTTAATCTACGGGGAACACTAAATAAAAAACCTAACATACAAATATTTTAGACTATGGCACAGATACAACCTAAAAAAGGCCTGCAGTTTCAACGTCGCTTTACAAAAGATGGCGTAAGTCCGTTTGACCTGTTTGAATACGATTACCGCACCAGCGTTATACGCAATCCAAACGGCGAAGTGGTTTTTGAAATGAATAATGTTGAAGTGCCTAAGCAATGGAGCCAGATAGCGACGGATATATTGGCCCAGAAATATTTTCGTAAAGCAGGTATTCCGCAACCGGATGGAACCCTTGGCCGGGAAACGAGCATTAAGCAGGTTGCCCACCGTATGGCAAATTGCTGGCGTGTATGGGGGGAGAGGTATAATTACTTTGCCGGTGAAAATGATGCACAGGTTTTTTATGATGAATTGGTATATAGTATAATAAACCAGGCATGTGTGCCAAATAGCCCCCAATGGTTTAATACCGGGTTGCACGAGAGTTATGGCATCACAGGTAAGCCACAGGGGCATTATTTTGTAGATGCAAACGATGGCAAGCTAAAAAAATCTTCCAGCGCGTACGAAAGGCCACAGCCGCATGCATGCTTTATTTTAAGCGTATCGGACGACCTGGTGAACGAGGGCGGCATAATGGACCTGTGGACACGCGAAGCACGCATTTTTAAATATGGATCTGGCGTTGGTACCAACTTTTCACATATACGGGGCGAGGGGGAGAAGTTGAGCGGCGGCGGCACTTCAAGTGGGCTAATGAGCTTTTTGAAAATAGGCGACCGTGCTGCGGGTGCTATAAAATCAGGCGGAACAACACGCCGTGCGGCTAAAATGGTTTGCCTTGACCTTGACCACCCCGAAATAATGAAATTTATTAACTGGAAACAGGAAGAAGAGAAAAAAGTAGGCGCTCTTATTGCGGCCGGTTACGACAGCAGCTACGAAGGGGAAGCTTACCTAACCGTTTCAGGCCAAAATTCTAATAACTCAGTACGCATACCTAATTCATTCTTTAAAGCATTAGAAGAAAATACCGATTGGGAATTAAAAGCAAGGGTAGATGGCAGGGTAATGAAAAAAATTCCTGCCCGTGAAGTGTGGAATCAAATTTCTTACGCGGCATGGCGTTGCGCCGACCCCGGCACCCAATACGATACCACCATTAACGAGTGGCATACCTGCCCTAAAGGCGGCCGCATAAATGCATCAAACCCATGTTCCGAATACATGTTTTTGGATAATACCGCATGCAACCTGGCAAGCGCCAACCTGATGAAGTTTTTTGATACAAGTAATAATAAATTTGATGTTGAAGGATTTGAATATACCTGCCGTTTATGGACGGTGGTGCTGGAAATATCTGTGCTTATGGCCCAGTTCCCTTCAAAAGAAGTGGCTCAGCTATCCTACGATTACCGTACGCTGGGGTTGGGTTACGCAAACCTTGGCACCATGCTTATGGTAAGCGGTATTGCCTACGATAGCGAAGAAGCGCGGGGTATAGCAGGCGCAATTACAGCAATATTAACGGGTATATCCTATAAAACTTCGGCAGAAATGGCCGGGATAATAGGCACTTTTGACAAATACGAAGAAAACAAAGAAGATATGCTGCGTGTTATGCGCAACCACAGGGCTGCCGCATACGATGCTAACGAAGCTTATGAGGGCTTAAGCGTTAAGCCGGTTGGCATAAACGCTAAATATTGCCCTGACTTGTTATTAAAGGCCGCAACCAAAGCGTGGGATGATGCAGTGCAGTTGGGTGAGAAGTACGGCTACCGTAATGCTCAAACAACTGTAATTGCACCCACAGGCACCATTGGGCTGGTAATGGACTGCGATACAACCGGCGTTGAACCTGATTTTGCATTGGTTAAATTTAAAAAACTTGCCGGCGGCGGTTATTTCAAGATCATAAACCAGTCAGTACCGGCGGCTTTAAAAAACTTAGGCTACACTAAAAAAGAAATGGATACCATCATCAAATATGCGGTAGGCTCTGCATCATTTGAAGGGTCGCCTTTCATCAATTCTCAAACTTTAAGCGAAAAAGGGTTTATAGCCGAAGAAATTAAAAAGCTAAACGACGCCGCAAAGGCCGCATTTGAAATAGCTTTTATTTTCAACAGGTTCACACTGGGGGATGCATGCCTTGAAAGGCTTGGTTTTACACCGGAACAGTACAGCGACTGGAATTTTGACCTGCTTGATGCACTGGGCTTTACCGAAAGCCAAATAGAAGCAGCCAATGATTATGTATGCGGCACCATGACCGTTGAGGGCGCCCCGCATCTTAAACATGAACATTTATCAGTATTTGATTGTGCCAACAAATGCGGTAAAAAAGGCGAGCGGTACATACATGCCCACGGCCATATTAAGATGATGGCAGCCTGCCAGCCCTTTTTAAGCGGCGCTATTTCTAAAACCATTAACCTGCCCCACGAAGCCACTATTGAAGAAATTGCGGATTCTTATATGCTCAGTTGGCAGTTGGGCCTAAAAGCCTGCGCTTTATACCGCGATGGTTCAAAATTAAGCCAGCCGTTAAGTAATAAAAGCGATAAAAAGAAAAAAACAGAAGAACCCGCAGAGCAGAAAGAAGAAACCAAATTATCAACCATTACCGAAGTACCGGAATCTCATATAGTCGACCTGGGCAAATTAACTGTTGCAGAATTGCTGGAAGAAGTGCAGAAACGTGTGCAGGCCTCGCCCGATACGCAATTGAAACGCGCATTATCTACCATTGTTGAAAGAAAAACTTTACCTGCCAAACGCAGAGGGTTTACCCAAAAAGCAAAAGTGGGCGGCCAGGTTATCTTCCTCCGCACGGGTGAATATGCAGATGGTACGTTAGGAGAAATATTTATTGACCTTGCCAAAGAAGGTTCTACCCTGCGCAGCCTGATGAACTGTTTTGCCATCTCAATCTCTGTTGGCCTGCAGTATGGAGTGCCGCTGGAAGAATTTGTAGAAAAATTCATCTTCACCAAATTTGAGCCGGCAGGCATGGTTGATCACCCCAATATTAAAACAACCACTTCGCTTGTTGACTTTGTGTTCCGCGCCCTTGCGTATGAGTATTTAGGCAGGACAGATCTTGTGCATGTATTGGACAAGCCTGAAATAAGTAATCTTGGCAACGATGATGATGTAACCTTGCTTGGCAAGCCCGAATTAAGCAATTTAAGGGTTACAGCACCTTCTAACACAATACCGGTTGCCTACCAGAACAAGATGCAAAAGGCGTCTGTTAAAGCTGAATCCGGCGGCCTGGATGCAGTAAATGCAGCAGCAAAAAGCATGCAAAGCGATGCGCCCGCCTGTAACGTTTGCGGGCATATAACCTTACGCAGCGGAACCTGCTATAAATGCCTGAACTGTGGCAACAGCATGGGTTGCAGCTAAAAAAGATTTGATTGTTTGCGAGTGATGCCTCCGCGGTTGCGGGGGCATTTTTATTTGTACACGCTGTTCTCACTATAAATATTATCTGCGGTCATTTCTATTCTTCAAATTTGAAGAAGGTTTTCTAAATGCTGGAAAAAAAGAATTAAGATCATTGTACAATGCACAGGTGCCTTACAACAAAAATAAACCCGTTTTATTTATAAGTTGGCTGGCAAGTTGGATTTATATATTTTTATCGCCTATTCAAAACATCACATGCAGTTACGTTTTTCATATGATAAAAAGAAAGTGCTACAGGCTTTGCGTTACCATTTTGTATGGCAGCCCGAAATGAGGATATTGCTCGTAGTTATTCTTTGCTTTGATGCAGCTACGGCCGTGCTTTATTTTATTGGTAAAATTAGGCCGGAACCGTTTTTGCTCGGCTCATGTATATGGTTGCTTTTTATTGTTTCCGTTTGGTATATATTACCTAACAGTATTTATAAACGTGCCTTAACATTCCAGGACACTTTTCACATGATCTTTAAAGATGAGTATATAATATTGGAAAATGCAAGAGGCGCTGTAAACTGGAACTGGCAGCAGTTTACCAAATTTACCGAAAGCCCCAATTTTTTTCATTTGTATTTTTCTCCCAAATCTTTCTTCCTGGTACCAAAGGATAATATGAGCGACGAATTTAAATATGAGTTGCGCATTTTGCTGAATAATAAGATCATGACTGAGAAGAAGTAATCCCTGCATCCAACCCAGCCCCTGCTTACCCGGCAATCAATTTACTGTTTACAATATATGCGTCCCATCCGATAAACGCATGCTGTAAACTTCTGCCTCTATCCCAAATTTTTCCTTGTATTGTTTTACAATAGCGCAAGTAATTTCTTCAACCTTATCGTGCTTAATAAGGTTAATGGTACATCCGCCAAAACCGCCCCCCATTAATCTTGAGCCAGCTATTTCCGGGTGCTCTTTGGCGCGGTCAACTAAAAAATCAAGTTCTTCACAGCTAACATTGTACAGCTTGCTTAACCCTTCATGGGTTTTAAACATCAGTTCTCCAAAATCCTTTATATTCCGTGCCTTTAGTAACAATGCTCCCTTTTGGGTGCGTTCAATTTCTTCAGTAACATACAGGCATCTTTTGTAAACATCTGCATCATCAAATGTGGCTTTTATATCTTTTACCTGTTGCGGTGTTATATCCCTGAACGTTTTTGCAAATGGGTATTTTTCCTTCAGCAGTTGCATACCCTTCTCACTTTGTTGCCTGCGCACATTATACTCACCACCGGCAAGTGAATGGTGCACCTTGCTGTTAATAAGCACTATAGCATATTCGTCTGTATTAAAGGGCAAAAGGTCGTAATGCAGCGTATTACAATCAAGCAGCAGTACATGGTCTTTTTTACCCATCACGCTCGCAAACTGGTCCATAATGCCACATTGTACTCCGGGGTAAGTGTGTTCGGCTTTTTGGCAAATGAGCGTTATATCAACCTTGCTTATGTTAAGATCAAAAATATCATTTAGTGCAAACGCAAGCCCGCATTCAACCGCTGCAGAAGAAGATAACCCGGCGCCAACCGGCAAAAAGCCGCCGAACACTGCATCAAAACCCTTTACAGGGTAATTTCTTTTAAGCAGCTGGTCAATCACTCCAAGAATATAATTTTTCCATCCATCTATCTTATGTATATCGTGTAATGCAATATGCAACTCCTCGTGCATTTCCGCGCTATATATATTTACAGTATTGGTGTTGTTTGGGGCAACCGCAAAAAATATCCCTTTGTCAATGGCGGCGGGCATAACAAAGCCATCGTTATAATCAATATGTTCACCTATAAAGTTTATTCTTCCCGGTGAGAAAAAGAGCCTGGGGTCGTTATAAAATTTTTCTTTAAAAAGGGCAGCAATTTCCTGTACACTTAGGATCATGGGTAATCAATTAATGCGATAACTGCAGTTTATATTCAGCGGCAAAAGTATATTGTTCATTGGGTTTGGCAATAATTAATCCAATGCCGTTATTAAAAGCGTCCGGGGCGCCGCTAAGGTTTTCAATGGCAATACTGTTGCGGTGCGGAGGCGTATATACCTGTAAATAAGGGTAGTTTTCTTTTGCAACAATGGTTAATTGCAAGCCGTTGGCCTCATTCTTTAAAATACACGCAGGCTGTTCAATTCCATCCAGCACAAAGCAATTGTCAAGAAATGTTTCGCCTAAGTGTTTGGGCGTGCTGAAAGCTGTGTAATTTATATAATTGCCTGTGGGTACCAGGCGTTCGTTAAATTCCAGCATTTGTTTGGTGTTCAGCTGTACCAGCACTTCGTTTACCTTGCTGTCAAAAGTAAAATAAGGGTGCCACCCGTCAGTTAAAGGTAAATTAGTTGTACCCGTATTGGTAACTGTTGTAATGATGGAAAGCGTGTTATGTTGTAATGTATAAGTTATTTCTGTGTTGAATTTAAATGGAAAACCCTCACCCGGTTTATTATATTCATACGCCAATATTATATAAGCATTTGTATCATCAGCGCCTTTATCTTTTATGCTAAAAGGCGCATCGTATAGTAAGCCGTGAATGGCTTCTTTACCCAGAAAAAATTTGTTGATGGAATATTGCTTATCATTAAACCGGTAGCTGCCTTCGGTTACCCGGCAAACAAAGGGCGACAGCTTTGCGCTTTTAAAGCCATTAGTAATATTTTCTTTTGCATCTTCCGGCGAAGTAAAGCCATCAATAATATTATGCCGCCTGCTGCCATTTGTAACTGTAAAACCATTAAGCAAGGCCCCAAATGAATATATTTCTACAGAGCAATTGCTTTCATCATCTTCCAGGCATATAACCGGGAAAAGGCCGTCATCAAAAACATTACATTTCATTACCCATGAATTTATTTTGGTAAAATAAGAAGTTTTTTGAATGATGAGAGAAATAAAAAGGTGAAGAATCACATACTGCCAGGTGAAAAATCACACCGGTTTCTGTGTGAATTCACAATTTTTAGCTGCACCGGCCAGTACATCTTTGTATAAGAATAGCAAACCGAGCCAGCCGTTGTTATCTATGAAACACGACAATTTTTCTCACTGGAGTTATATATGCTGACACACACTACGGCGGTTTTCTAACCGCCGTTTACTTTTAAAATCAATAAGTTCTTTTCTATCGAACAAAAGTGTAAAATCACATCAATTTAAGTGAAAAATCACCTTGAAACGCCAAAACATACGGCCCATCTTTGTGGAGCAAAACAGATAACAAATAAGATAAAATAATTATAAACGGTTTTCATTGGGGGTTATATGCTGACAAGCTACGGCGGTTTTCTAACCGCTGTTTTTTTTATATAAGCATCGCAAACCATTACGCCGGGTGCATCTCCTTTTCAGCCGCCTCATATATTTTTTTCTTTTTCCATTCATACCATTTTAGGGGTATCGTTTTTTTCATCATCGTATCTATGCTGCGCATACCCACCAGGTTCCATACCCCTTTTAAGGTGCCTGTAACGGAATTATTCAAGGCGCGAAGGCTCATGGCAAAACCACTGTCAAGGTATTCCATGTGGTGCCAGTACCCGCCGGGCATAAATAAGGTATCTCCGTGGCCGAGTATCATATCGTAGCCATTGGCAAATTCAACCGCCGGAAACTGGGTAATATCCAATTTTGTTTTTTGGGGATCGTAATAATTGCTGAAATCAGCCACGCTAAGCACTTCAAAGGGCTTACGGTATAATTTAAATTGCTCCTGGTAGGGGAAAAGTAAAACTCGTTTTCTACCCATGAACTGGGTATGAACAATATGGCTAAGATCGATATCAAAATGCATATGCGTGATGGAACCCTGGCCGCCTACAAACAGCATAGGCACCCTTTTTACAAACCCTTTCATCAAATGCTCGGGCCAGGTAAAATCCTGTGTTAACTGGGGTGCGTGGCTGAAAATATTGAACAAAAATATGCGCCAGGCTGCAGGCCCGTGGCTAATCATATCAATATATTTACCAAAGGTTGTGTAATCATCCGCTTTGTTAACAGGGGTATAGGCGTCGCTTTTTACATTATTGTAAATACCCACTTTTTCGTTTCCTGCAACCTGTTTCAGGTAATCCCAGTTCCATCTATTATAGGCAGGCCATTGTTTGGCCAGGTCGCGAATTATAACCGGCACTCCCGGTTCATAATAATTCTTTCTAAAATCCTCTGCAGATATATTATCCACTATATCAACTTGCTTTAGTTTCATGCTGATACAATTTTAATTGCAAAGGTAGGTTAAGAAATTGTTACCTCAAGGGGAGGGCGGGGAAAGAAAGTTCATAGTTCATGGTTAATAGTTCATGGGAGAGGCAGCAGGTTGCTTTTTTTTGCGCCTTGTTATGATGAGGTGGGAAGAAAGTCCATTGTCCATGGTCAATGGTCCATAGTAAAGGCAGCGGGTTGTTTTTTTGCGCCTTATTGCTATGAGGTACACGTCATTGCGAGACTTTTGCAGAGGCATTGTGAGCAGGTAAAAGTCGTGGCAATCTGTTGGGCGTTGGTATAGGCTTTGGACTTTTCATTACTATGGACTATCGGCCATGGGCTACGGACTCTTCTCATATCATAAACATTCGCATGTATTTACTATGGACTATCGGCCATGGACTATGGACACTTCTCATATCATAAACATTCGCATGTATTTACCATGGACTATCGGCCATGGACTATGGACTTTTTCTTCTACTCATACCTTAAAGCATCTATGGGGTCTAACAACGATGCTTTTTGGGCAGGATAATACCCAAAAAATACGCCGGTTACCACGCAAACCAAAAACGAGAGCAGAATGGATGATTCTGTTACAAGGGTTGGCCATTTTAAGAACAGGGTAACCAATTGTGTGGAGAGGATGCCGAGGGCTACTCCCAGCAAACCCCCGGTGATACTGATGATAACGGCTTCAATTAAAAATTGCATTAGTATATCCCTGCCCCTTGCGCCAATGGCCATACGCAACCCAATTTCGCGGGTACGCTCTGTTACAGAAACATACATAATGTTCATGATGCCGATACCGCCCACAACAAGCGATATGCCGGCGATAACGGCAAGTAAAACAGTAAGCAACTGGCTGGTTGAGCTAAAGGTACTGATCAGCTCCTGCTGGGTGCGCACAGCAAAATCATCTTCCTGCCCGGGCTTTAATTTATGCGATTCCCTTAATATTTGCGACATTTCGCTTAAGGCTGAATCGGTTGAGTTTTCATCATTGGCCGAAGCATAAATATTTTGAAAATAATTAATAGCCATCAAACGCTTTTGTACTGTGGTATATGGTGCAATAATTATATCGTCCTGGTCCTGCCCAAAGGCATTTTCGCCTTTGCTGCTTAATATCCCTATAATTTTAAGCGGGATGGTTTTAAACCGTATCACCTTGCCCAAGGGGTCTTCCCCATTAGGGAAGAGGTTATCAATAACGGTTTGGCCAATCAGGCAAACTTTAGCCAGGCTTATATCATCTTTATCTGAAAAGGTTATACCATCCTTTAAAGGCCAGCTGCGTATAGTAAGGTATTCAGGGCTTACCCCCTGCAGGGTAGTTGCCCAGTTATAAGAACCATTGATCGCCTGCCCCCTTGTTGAAACAGCTGGAGAGACTGCATTTATATATTGCGCTTTTTTCTGCAGGGCCTTTATATCGTCCTCGGTAAGTATCTGCTGCAGCGTGGTTACATCCTGCCTAACGCGGCCGGTAACATTGCTGCTGGGGCGTACTGTAAGCATATTAGAGCCCATAGCAGATATTTGGTCTTGTATGCTTTTTTTTGACCCCTGCCCAATAGCAACCATGGCAATTACAGCACCCACCCCGATGATGATGCCAAGCATGGTAAGAAAGGCCCGCAGCTTATTACGCTGCATAGCCCTTAATGCAATTAGTACAAGATTAAAGATACTCATAGCTTATGTTTTATAATCATCGCTTGCGGGCAACGATTGCAGTACTTCTTTTGCAGAACGTATGTTTTCATTTTTGCCATCCTTCATAACCCTGCCATCGCGCAGGGTTACAGTCCTGCCGCTGAAACCGGCAATATCAGGCTCATGGGTTACAAATACAATGGTCTTGTTTTGCTTTTCATTAAGTTCCTGCATTAAAGCCATTATTTCATACGACGTTCTTGAATCAAGGTTGCCCGTTGCCTCGTCGGCAAGTATCAGCACAGGTTCATTCACCAAAGCCCTTGCAATAGCTACACGCTGCTGCTGGCCGCCCGATAATTGGTTTGGCGTATGATCCATCCTGTCAGATAATTTTACCGCTTCCAGTGCCCATTTTGCTTTTTCGTGCCTTTCTTTGGATGATACCTCACTGTTATATAAAAGCGGAAGCTCTACATTTTCCAGCGCCGATGTCCTGGGCAATAGGTTATACGACTGAAAAACAAAGCCTATTTTTCTATTGCGCAAACGGGCCAACTCGTTCTTGTTAAGCAATTTTACGTTGGTTCCATCCAAAAGATAATCTCCGCCGCTGGGTTTATCTAAGCAACCTAAAATATTAAGCATAGTGGTTTTACCGCTGCCGCTGCTACCCATAATAGTAACAAACTCGCCTGCACTTATATTAAAACTTACCCCTTTTAATGCATGTACGATTTCGGAGCCCACTAAAAACTCGCGTTTCAGGTCTTTTATTTCCAGTATAGTATCAGCCATTCATTGCTTTTAATGCTTAAAAAATGCCGCTTATCATGGCTTTTTAGTTCCAGCGCCTGCACCCCCGCTGCTGCTGTTAGGCCTTGCGCCCGGCCTGGCCGGCATAAATGGGCTGCGGGCTGCCGCGCTGCTTCCCTTTTGGGCGCTGCCTTCCTGTTCTGTGCCGGTTACCACGTCATCATTTTCAGTAAGCCCGCTTATCACCTGCACATTAGTATCATCATTTAACCCTGTATAAATGCGCTTTATCCTTAAGGTATCTCCGGATTTTAACCATACATAACCAACCTGCGCAGTTGAATCCACCAGTTTTGCGTGTTTTGTACCGGCTTTGGCTGATGAATCGGTTTTATTATGGATTTTACCCTGGCCTTTGTTCTTCCGTTCGCCTTTGCCTATGATCACATAATTTTTTAACTGTGTTGAATCAGGTTCAAATGCAAGTGCTTTTGCAGGTATTAGTAAAGCGTTTTTTACTTCTTTTGTTATGATCGTAACACTGGCGGTCATACCCGGTTTTAATTTCATGTCGTCATTGGCGGCGCCCACTATGGTTGAGTAGGTAACAACATTAGCAGATACGGTGGGCTGCAGCCGTATTTGTTTTACTAACCCTTTAAATACATCATCAGGAAAAGCATCTACAGTAAATGTTGCATTTTGCGCTGTATCTACATTTCCTATATCGGCTTCATCCACTGCCGCCTGTACCTGCATTTTGGTGAGGTCTTTCGCGATGATGAACAGCGTTGGCGTATTAAAGCTTGCGGCTACCGTTTGCCCTACGCTTACATTGCGGGTAAGTACGGTGCCATCAATAGGTGAATATATATCCGTATAGGAAAGATTTTTCTGCGCGGCTTTTATTTGAGATTGTAAATTAGCCACCTGCGCTACAGCACTGTTATAATTGTTTAATGCCGTTTCATAATCGGCTTTGCTTATAGCGCCAACATTATATAATTTCGATTGCCTGTCGTAAGTACTTTTTTCATACACCAACTGGCTTCTTGCGGTTGCAAGGTTGGCTTGTATTTGTTCTAATTGCGCTTCTAATACTGTTTTGTCTATTTGCGCGATAAGCTGCCCTTTTTTTACTTTTGAATTAAAATCGGCATATACATATTGGATGGGGCCGGATACCTGCGACCCAACAACTACCGTATCAACCGGCTCTACAATTCCGGTTGAGTTAATGCTGTTGGCAACATCGCCGTAATGCGGCTTTTCAGTTACAACTACCACCACGGGCTCTTTTTTCCTGATAAGAAAGTACCAGGTTGCGAAGCCACCGCCGGCAATTAAAATTGTTATGATAAGCCATTTGTATTTCTTCATCGCTATTCTTTTTTATAGTGTAACAGGGTTGCCCATATAATACTCATATATTTTTATATAAAGCACGGTATTATATTTTGCCTGTATGTATGACTGAACTGCCTGTATGTAAAGATTTTTTTGCACCAGCAGGTCAACGGCATCTACAGCGCCTAATTTTAATTCTTCAATGGTTATACGATAGCTTTCCTTCGCCGATGTTAAAGCCGATACTGCAGCATCATACTGGCTTTCCGCATTCTGTACACTCAGATATGCCTGCTCTACCGCCTGCGATAAAACCATCTTTGTGTTTTGGAGATTATATTCATTTTGCGCGATCTCAATTTTGCTTTTTTCAACTGCCGTTTTACCAACACGTTTGGTAAAAATGGGTATGGCCAGGGTTAGGCCCACCTGTTGAAAAAAGTTGTCGTCTAATTGCCTGAAATAAGATCCAAATTGAGTAGAGTTTGACGTACCCACCGTTCCGTTACCCGTTAATGCTGGCCTCAGTTGTGCGCGGGCTTTTTCCAGGTCAAGCTCTGCTATATGCACGCCCAGGATGCCATTCTGTATTTCGGGCCGTGTTTGCAGGGCTTCATTTTCAGCCTCATCAAGCGCCGGGAATATTCTTTCCGCAGCTATTGAATCAGGTGCATTAACTTCAAAAGTTGTGTCAACAGGCAATTGTAATAATTGTTTCAGGGTTAGCATCAAACAGTAAATGGACACTGCAGGCATGTGTTGATTATGCAAAAAAGAACAACATCCAAATAACGAGTTTACGTTTAAGTTCACAATCTGCGCAGCAAGACCTTTTATTATCAAAAGCCGCAAGGCTGCCCGACTTCACTGGTGATGCAGGCCAATCTTTAACACACGCCAAAGTTGCTGACCCTGTAACAGGCTTGTTAAAAGGCCAGTCAAGTTTATCAGGCAGTTATTCCCTTAATTCATCTGTTACCTTGTATAACGGGTCTTATATAAACAACGATATAACACAAAAAGGCCTGCTGCTGCAATCGGCCAACCTTAATATATTACAAACAGAAAATGATATTACAC
>JABDFW010000075.1:749-16015 GCA_013286305.1 Bacteroidota bacterium | reverse complement strand
ATCGCCCTTTGTTATATAATCAAAAGCGCCATTCTTAATTGCCTGAACCCCATCGGCAATATTGCCGTGCGCTGTAAGCATGATCAGCTCGCAAAAAGGGTATCTTTCTTTAATGATTTTGCATAGCTCAACACCATTGGCATCAGGCAATTTTACATCGCATACTACAATATCAACATCGCTATGCTCAAGCCTTTTATAGGCCGTTGCTGCATCTTGCGCCTGTAAAACATCGTATCCCTCCAATCCAATTATACGGCTTAACAATGTTCTTATCTTCTCTTCATCATCTATAACCAAAACAGTATTCAAAGCAAAAATTTAATGCACAAAAGTATATAGAAAAAAACGAGATGCTAATATTGGATATTTTTAGATATATTATAAAACGCATTTTAGCTATCACAATATTTGCAGAATTAGTTTGAGTTGAATATTAAAAAAGTTTCTTAAAATGAGGGCTTATCATATCAGGTTAATATCCTCAAAATCCCTAAAATCTACCCTCCGGAGGAGTCCATTGGACAAATCCCGGTTCAGATAATTTTCCGTTCAGGCAATGTTCCTTTTCATAACATACATGCCCCGGAACTCTTCTTTCATCTGTTCAAAATCCAGGTGATATGTCCCGCAAATTTCAAAGCCCTGTTTTTTATAGAACGAAATAGCGTCTGCGCTGCTGTCCATCACTTTTAGCCAGATCATCTTTTTATCTAACTCTTTGGCTAACCCCAGCACAAATTCCATTGAGTACCTGCCAACACCTCTACCGGTTGCGAACTTCGCTATATATATCCTTTCAAGCTCAAGTGAATTTATATCTTCATAGCTGTCTAATACAACATCAATATTTAGTTTTAAAAAACCGCAGGCGTCATTATTTATGCAGATCAAGTAGAATTTCGCGTTGGTATTTTTTAATTCTCCAGAAAGCTGCTCAACAGAAAAGCTTTTCTGTTTATACCATTCTCCCCCATCATGCCACAGGTGTAAATAATGATCGCAATAAGCCTGTAAAGCAATAACACTAAGCGCATTTACATCTGCCAGGGTAATTTGTTTTATAATGATTGAGTCACTCATAATTGCTTTAGCGCTTCTTCCCTGTTTATGGTATAAATATATATTTCCTTTTCGCCTTCATTAGCTGATTTGGTTTGAAGAAACCCTGCTTTTAATAAAACTTTTTGCGAAGGAACATTGTGTATTTCGGTGATTGCATAAAGTTGATCAAAGGGGTGATTATTGAAAAAGTAACCTATACCCTGCTTTAACAATTCCGAAGCATATCCTCTGCCCCAAAAATCGGGAAGCAATGCATAGCCAATATGCAGTTTATTTTTATCATTGTCCATAACCAATAACGAAAATGAGCCTACAAAACAATTTGAGGTTTTTTCAGTAACTGCCCACCTGCCCGTTTTGGGGTAGTCAGCATATTGCCAAATATTTTGAACAAGAAATTTATAGCTGTCTTCTTTTGATACTACCGGGCGGATGTACCGCATCACCTCCTCATTACTGTTAAGCAGGAAAAAAATACCCGCATCCTGGAGGTTGTATTGCCGTACAATTAAACGTTCTGTTTCAAAAATGAGCATATAGCGCAAATAAAGACGTACGAAGCGAATTTACATGAATCGTAAAACCAAAAGAAATAATACCACCCCAATGACTTATTGACTTATTACCCAATGACCCTCCACCTGTCATCTGTCAACTCCCATCTGTCAACTACTTATGTATTTCGCTCGTAAAATGAAATTCAATGTCCGGGTTATTTTGCCTTTCCGTGTTTAAAAACCACTCGCTCTGGGCCAAATAAACGGGGTGTCCGTCTTTATCTTCGGCTGAATATTGTTGCTTAAACCGAAGAAAATCTTCAAGCTTGTCCGGGTTTTTACTGGTAAGCCAGCAGGCCTTATAAAAAGGCAGTGTGCGAAACTCGCAAGATGCGGCGTATTCATGCAATAGCCTGTATTGTATCACTTCAAACTGCAATTCTCCCACACAGCCTATTATCTTTTTATTGCCGCCAAACTGGGTGAACAATTGTGCCACACCCTCATCTGTTAACTGGCTTATGCCTTTCTCTAATTGCTTTGTTTTCATTGGGTCTTTATTCACCAGCTCTTTAAATATTTCCGGAGAAAAAGAAGGTATTCCCGTAAAATAAAAATCTTCACCTTCGGTTAGCGTATCGCCTATTTTAAAACTGCCTGTATCAAACAAGCCCACTACATCACCGGCATAAGCATCATCAATTACATCCTTACTGCGCGCCAAAAAACTATACGGGTTGCTGAAACGAACATCCTTATCTAACCGTACATGATGATAATACTTATTCCGCTCAAACCTGCCGCTGCAAACACGTAAAAAAGCAATACGGTCGCGGTGTTTGGGGTCAAGGTTTGCATGTATCTTAAAAATAAAACCACTAAATCTATCCTCTTCTACATCAACACTGCGCACGTTTGTTTCCCTGCTGCGGGGAATAGGTGCTATGCGAATAAAAACGTTCAGCAATTCTTTTACTCCAAAATTATTGATGGCGCTCCCAAAAAAAACAGGGGCAACCTTGCCTTCCAGGTAATCCTGGGTTTTTAATTCCCCATAAACGCCATCTATCAGTTCAACGTCTTCGCGCAACTGAGCTGCATCCTTGTCTCCTATCTTAGTATCAAGTAATGAATCGTTTAAATTTTCTATCTCCACACTATCTTCATCCATCGCTTTAGTATTGGCCGTAAAAAGCAACAGGCTCTTATCATGCAGGTTATAGACGCCCTTAAAATCCTTGCCGCTGTTTATAGGCCAGGTCATTGGGTGTAATTGAATCTTAAGCTCCTTTTCAATTTCTTCCAGTATATCAAACCTGTTTTTACCGTCACGGTCCATTTTATTAACAAATACTATCACAGGTGTATCGCGCATGCGGCATACTTCCATCAACCTTCTTGTTTGCTCTTCCACGCCATTAACACTGTCTATAACAAGCACTACGCTATCCACAGCGGTGAGTGTTCTGTAAGTATCCTCGGCAAAATCTTTATGGCCCGGAGTATCAAGCAGGTTTATTAAGGTGTCCTTGTATTCAAAGGTCATTACTGAGGTTGCAACCGATATTCCACGCTGGCGTTCTATTTCCATAAAATCGCTGGTGGCATACTTTTTTATCTTATTGCTTTTTACGGCGCCTGCCACTTGTATAGCGCCCCCAAAAAGCAAAAACTTTTCTGTTAAGGTTGTTTTGCCCGCATCGGGGTGGGATATGATCGCAAAAGTTTTACGTCTGTTTATTTCCTTACCGTATTTCATAATTTGTAGTCCGAAAGTTGGAAAGACAGAAAGTCCGGAACAATCCATCTCTTTCTATTATCCTGTATTTAAAGTCGGCAAAGGTAAGCCTTGTAAACTGATTGAACGCAGATTGAAAGGTTTTATGGATTTTCCTTTCTATCCTGATAATCTGCCCCGTCCGACCGGTCATCCGGGCGGCGTTCAATCACAACCTACTGAAGCCTTTTGCTTATTTCATCATTTATTTTCATAAAAAGATGCTCGGGTTTATATACCCGCCAGTTGGGTATCTCCATCAATTCAATATAATAGTTTAGCTTTTTTCTTCTAAAATCATATTGGGTTCCTTCAGGCATATTCAAAGCAACTATCCATCCTTCTTCATCCGTTACTTCTTCAAACCATTCCTGGTAATAGTCTTTATCGCCGTTGTGAAAATTAAGCACATTCTCTGCTATCAATATAAACTTGGTAATGCCTTCAGAAAAAAGTTTATCAACAACATCGCGCTTTAACGTCATTATATCATTTTCAATAGCATCATTCCACTCACCTATCAATTCTATGATAACAAAATGCAGCTCATAATCAGCATATAAAATTTTAAGGTATAATGTTCTGCTGCCAAACTCATCCCATTGCGGGTGAATATAATAGTTATACACAGTATGCGAAAATTCAAATTCACTGTAAGTGCGGCCATAAAAGGGCGAAAGCGGATCTTCTTCCGCTGTATATAAATGACGCCAATTGTAAAAAGGTTCTATTTCATGCATAATTTAAACCACACAATCTTTGCAAAACTATGATAATTCGTATTGTCAAATACTGATAACAGTCAACCTTCAATGCTAAAAAAATTTATTGTTCTGTCCGGTTTTTCCAAACCTGCTCGTAATAACAGTGTAATAATTAATTTTATAACTGTTAAAACAAAAACAATGGAAAAGTTCGTTTTTTTATTCAGGGGCGGCCACTATGCCGAACTTTCACCCGAAGAAACACAAGTGCACATGCAAAAATGGTTTAAGTGGGTAGAAACATTAAGTAAAGATGGCGTTTATGCCGGCGGGGATCCTCTGCAGCCCGGCGGCAAACAGGTAACCGGCAAAAACAAGGTTGTAACCGACGGCCCTTACATTGAAGCAAAAGAAATGGTTGGCGGTTATTTTATTGTTAATGCAGAAAGCCTTGACGAAGCAACTGAAATTTCGAAAGACTGCCCCATTTTTGAAGTGGATGGCAGGTTAGAGGTACGGCAAATAAGAAAAAGGTAGATGATGCCAGGCGATAACGAAGATATTAATAAAACAATTGACCATCTTTTTCGCCATGAGGCGGGAAAGATGGTTGCGGTGTTAACCAGGTTATTAGGCTTTTATAATATAGAAGTTGCAAAAGATATTGTGCAGGATACCATACTTGCAGCCCTTGAAACCTGGAAATATAAAGCCATGCCCGCTAACCCGCAGGCATGGCTTTACTTTACCGCGAAAAATAAAGTGATTGATGTAATAAGAAGAAAAAAAGTAAAATATAAGGCACAAAATGAAATTTCTTTTTTGTTACGGTCTGAAACAACCTTATTGCCTGCACTTGATGAAATGTTTTCAGAGAACGAAATAAAAGACAGCCAGTTAAGAATGATGTTTGCCTGTTGTAACCCCGCTCTTTCAAAGCAGGTGCAAATAAGCTTTATGTTGAATACCCTTTGCGGCTTGAGTGTTAAAGAAATTGCGGATGCTTTTCTCTCCAATGAAGACACCATACAAAAAAGGCTTTACAGGACAAAAGAAAAATTAAGAACTGAAAATATCGCGCTTAACCACCCCGGTATAGATGAAATGGATGAAAGAATAGATGCAGTGCTAAAAACGCTGTACCTGCTTTTTAATGAAGGCTATAATTCGTCCCACCCAAAGAAACTTATAAGGGAAGACCTGTGTGAAGAGGCGATGCGGCTTACTATACTGCTTACTGAAAATGCTAAAACCAACCTGCCGGGAGTAAATGCCCTGCTTGCACTTATGTGTTTCCAGGCATCAAGGTTTAATGCAAGAATAGATGAAAAAGGAAATATTATTTTATTAAAAGACCAGGACAGGAAACAATGGAACAAGTTTTTAATTAAAAAAGGCAATGAATACCTTAACCGGTCTGCAGCAGGCAATGCCCTTCATGAATTTCATATTGAGGCAGGTATAGCCTCAATTCATGCAAATGCTGCATCGTATGAGGATACTGACTGGAAAATGATACTGCAGCTTTACAATGCGCTTTTAAACATTACTGCAAACCCTGTTGTAGCGCTTAACCGGTGTCTTGTAATTGGTGAACTGGAGGGGTTTGATAAAGCGATAAACGAATTAAAAAAACTCACTGCCCTTGAAGAAAATTGCTATTATAATTCCTCCCTGGGTGAATTGTATTTAAAGAGTGGCAATAAGGAAGAAGCAAGGAAAAAATTTGGCAAAGCATTGTCATTAACTTCTTCCAATGCTGAACGCGAATTAATTCATCATAAAATAAATATGTGTGATTGATCCCGTAGGGACATTCCATGGAATGTCCTTGCGCTACCAAAATAAAAAACCCCGCATCAATGCGGGGCTTCTTGTTATTTCTATCTCTATTTTATTTTAAAAGCTTTTTTCACTTTATCAACATAATCTAATTTTTCCCAGGTAAAAAGCTCTACCTTTTTCTTTAACACCTTACCATCAGGCGCAATAAATTCTTTGGTAACCTCTTCGTTTTTGCGTCCCATATGGCCATAAGCTGCTGTTTCGCTGTAAATAGGGTTACGAAGCTTTAAGCGTTGCTCAATAAAATAAGGGCGCATATCAAAAATACTTTCCACTTTCTCTGATATCTCCCCATCTGTTAAACCTACCTTGGCGGTACCATAAGTATTTACATAAATACCCATTGGTTTAGCTACCCCGATTGCGTAAGAAACCTGTACCAGCACTTCAGTGCAAACACCCGCAGCCACAAGGTTTTTGGCAATATGGCGGGTAGCATAGGCTGCAGAACGGTCAACCTTCGACGGGTCTTTGCCGCTGAATGCCCCGCCACCATGTGCACCTTTACCACCATAGGTATCCACAATAATTTTACGGCCAGTTAAACCGGTGTCGCCATGAGGGCCCCCTATTACAAACTTGCCGGTAGGGTTAATATGATAATTTATATTATCATTAAAAAGTTTAGCATACTTTTTATACTTGGCTTTTACCCTTGGTATAAGTATATTAATAATATCAGTCTTTATTTTAGCGAGCATTTTATCTTCCTTATCAAAATCATCATGCTGCGTTGACACTACAATAGCATCAATTCGTACAGGTTGGTTATTATCATCATATTCAAGGGTTACCTGGCTTTTTGCATCAGGGCGCAGATATTTTATTTGTTTATTCTCCCTGCGCAAAGCAGCTAATTCAAGCAAAATCTTATGTGCAAGGTCTAATGCAAGGGGCATATAATTTTCTGTTTCATCCGTAGCATAACCAAACATCATTCCCTGGTCCCCGGCGCCTTGTTCTTCTTTTTTCTTACGGTCAACACCCTGGTTAATATCAGCAGATTGTTCATGAATGGCCGATAAAATACCGCAACTGTTCGCTTCGAACATATACTCGCTCTTGGTATAGCCTATGCGGCGAATTACAACACGGGCAATTTCCTGTACATCAAGATATGCCTTCGATTTTACTTCACCTGCAAGTACAACCTGGCCGGTTGTTACCAGTGTTTCGCAGGCTACTTTACTGTCCGGGTCAAATGCAAGAAAATAGTCTATTAATGCATCGGATATTTGGTCGGCTACTTTGTCCGGATGGCCTTCAGAAACGCTTTCAGAAGTAAATAAATAAGGCATAGTTATTTTATTTTGTTTTTCAGATTGCAAATATAGTATTCAAAACCATTAGTGTGGTAAGGGAGAGTAAACAATATGTAGTTTCATTCTGTAAGCCGTATTATTCCCTCCCCCTAACCTTACCCTGCCGGCTGCAGGAGGGTTTAAAGGGGACGCGGCTATAGGTATCCTGAATGGATTGGTTTCACTTGCTGCAATAAAATCATTGCCAGGTGCAAAAAGCACAAAATTATAAGATTTTTGCCCTTTTGTTACTATACCCTGCACATACCGTGTGAGATCAAAACTATAAGAATAGGTTGAATAGCCTGTTAAAACATCCGTCTTTTTTAATGGAACACAACCCATAGATGATGTATTGGTAATAGAGGCACTGTCGGCTGCTATCACGGCTACATTTGGCGTAGCAAAACGCCTCATCGAATCGGTACTGTATGGAGTTAAAAAAAGTTGGGGCGGAGTAAAAAATATATCCGATCCATAGGTAAGGTCAGGTATCTGCTCCATCGTTAACTCTGCCCTTTGAATAACGATATTAGATAAAGTATTTAATGGCGGAAATGTAACATTTGTAAATATGCCCGGGCTTGCCTCCAAAAACAAAATACTATCCTGGGTATTGGACGACGGATAATAATTTGCAACCTGGGCGCCTGACCTGTCCCGGCGTATGTTATTTGCCCCTGCTGAACTATTAATTTTAAAATAGCTTACAGTAGTGTCTATAGTACCGCCATTCTGAAACCTATAGTAAACAGCCAGTTTCGTGTTAGTATCCTGTAGATTTACCCGTAACAGGCAATTGCCCGTTTGCTCCGGAACAACCGAAAAGCCCCTGAAATATTGCTTGAATAATGAATCGCTTTTATACGCGTGTGCAGTATCAAAACCATGTAAGATCAATTCTCCGAATGATTGGTTTAAACGCAACCTTATTTGATTGGTTGCTGCCTCCCCCCTGGGATAAACAGAATCCTTTAAATTTATTGGGTTTACAGACACCGGCCCATCCGTTAATTCATTTACTTTTTGAAAGAAATGTGCAGAAGAGTACACTGAATCAGCTAAAAATGGTTCATCATTAGATATCTGGTAGACCCTGAATGCGAGATTTTGAAAAGAATCGCCATACGGGCCTTTATAGCTTAAAACCAATACAATAGAATCAAAAAATGTACTGTCGCGGTTAAATGTGTTAAACTCGGTGGGAAAAGTTGTAGGTACTAACTGAACATTAACTGTGGCAGAAGTTTTGCCAAAAAGAGGGTCATTACTTATATAGCCAAGTGAAAAATCCTGTGTATTGGTAACATGGTTAACACTATCCCCGATATTTTTTGTTATAACGGTTAAAAAACTGTCTTTTGCATTAATACCATCAACACCCGGTAATAAGCCGCCGCCAATATCAGTAGTTACAATTTTGGTACATGACGAGAAGAGAACAGGTAATAAAATAAAAAAAAGGATAAAATTTCTTTTCACAATAGCTGAATTCATTGGTTTAGTTACTTCGCTGCAAGCTCGTTATACAATTCTAAATAGTCTGTTAAATCACTTTCCCAACCGGCAAAGGACAATACTTTCTTTCCTTTTACCTTAGAGAATTCATCAGCAAGCTTTTTATCAACCTTCTCAGCGCCAAAGGTAATAGCATCAGCAAAAGCGGCGCCACCCCTGAACATGGCAGTATCAGTACCTTCTTTAAAGCATTCAAGATCTTTTTCTTTTATAACAGCATGTATGTTTGCTCTTTCAATAAAATGCGGGCCTAATTTTTCTTTAAAAGTATTTTGGCCTATTGTAAAAACAACTTTACTATGTGCAAATACGGGCTCTCTTTTATAAGCCGTTTTAAGATACATGGGTATTAAGCCTGTCATCCAGCCGCTGCAATGAATGATATCGGGCGGCCAGCCGAATTTTTTTACTGTTTCAAGTGCGCCCTTGCAAAAAAAGATGGTTCTGAGGTCATTGTCATCAAACCAAACATCATTTTCATCTGCAAAAACAAACTTGCGTTTAAAAAAATCCTCATTATCCAAAAAATACACCTGTAGCCTTGCATTTGGTAAGGACGCTACTTTTATTTGCAATGGATAATCGTCATTATCTACAGAAACATTTATCCCCGATAAACGAACCACCTCATGCAGGCGGTGCCGCCTTTCATTAATAACTCCAAAACGCGGCATTATACACCTGACCTCCAACCCGCTGTCGTTGCTTTTTATTGCCAGCTTATTTACGATTTCTGCAAACTCTGTTAGCTCTAAATAAGGCGACATTTCCGTAGCAATAAATAAAATTCTTTTCTTTGTTGACATTCGCATGCAATGTTTAGGCAAAAAAATAAGGTGGCAAAGGTACAAAAAATGCGTATAATTCAATCGCTTGGCTTGTTTATTACCAGTTAAACTCAAATAAATGATCATTTTCAAAGAGGTTAAAGCTTTAAAAAATTACATTTCAGGGTTAAAACAACCCGGTAAAACCATTGGTTTTGTGCCAACCATGGGTGCTTTACATAACGGTCATTTGTCGCTTATTAAAGAAAGTAACGAAAAATGCACAACCACTGTTTGCAGCATATTTGTAAACCCAACCCAGTTTAATGATCCCGGAGATTTTGAAAAATATCCTGTTACCATTGAAAATGATATATTACAATTAGAGAAAAATAAAGCAGTTATTCTTTTTCTCCCATCGGTAAAAGAAATCTATCCAAACGGGTTAACCTCCTCTGTGCATTACGATATTGGCTACCTGGAAGATATTTTAGAGGGTTATTACAGGCCGGGCCATTTCCAGGGCGTTTGCCAGGTTGTACACGAATTGTTAAAAATTGTTGAGCCTGATATTTTATTCTTGGGCCGCAAAGATTACCAGCAATGCATGGTGATAAAAAAGCTGATGGAATTATATAATATACCTGCCAAACTGCAAATAGGAAATACCCTGCGGGAACAGGGCGGCTTAGCCATGAGCAGCCGCAACCAGCGCTTGCTGCCCGAAGACAGGATAAAGGCTCAGGCCATTTATAAGGCGCTTTGTTATATTAAAGAAAACATTTATACTACTGCCGTTGCAATCCTGCAGGAGCAAGCCGCACAAGTAATTTTGCAGGCAGGGTTTGCCAAAATTGATTACGTTGAAATACGCGATGCAAATACACTCTTACCCGTAAACGATGTTAATGCCGGCGCGCCCCTTATAGCGCTGGTAGCGGCTTTTATTAATGGCGTAAGGCTGATAGATAATATGGTGGTGACAGAGTGAGGAGTTAAAAGTGAAAAGTCAAAAGTCAAAAAAAAGAGAATTAGCAAATAACAGGCCTTCGGGTTGGAATGGCTATTTGTTTCTTCGCTTGCCGTTTCACTCTTCACTTCCCTTTACTCTTTACTTTTAACTTTTAACTCTTCACTTTTCCCTTTCCTTACCTTTGCATGTATATGCAAATAGAAGTATTAAAAAGCAAGATACACCGGGCGGTAATTACAGAAGCCAATCTTAATTATGTGGGCAGCCTTACCCTTGATGAGGAGCTGATGATAGCAGCTAACCTGATTGAAAATGAAAAGATACAGGTGGTTAATATAAACAACGGCGAGCGGATTGAGACATATATAATAAAAGGCAAACGCGGTAGCGGTACAGTGTGCTTAAATGGCCCGGCGGCCCGTAAGGGTGCCGTAGGGGATATTATTATCATCATATCCTATGCTGTTATGGATTTTGAGGAAGCTAAGCTTTTTAAACCGGCGATCGTATTTCCAAAACAGGGTAATAAGCTGTAAAGTATTAAACTAAGCTTGGTTTAATTAAGCTAACCTTAGTTTAACCTTCCTTATTGAGTAATCTTCCTTAAATTGCGCCTTCCTTAAGGCATGAAAAAAATACTTCCCTTCATATTAAAGTATGTGATCGCATTTGGGCTCGCCGGTTTTTTAGTATGGCTGTCCCTGCGCAGCATTTCACCGGGTGACAGGGTCACCATGAGAGGAGCTCTTGCCCATGCAAAATATTTACTAATTATCCCGGTCTTTATTTTATTGATGTTAAGCCATATATTCAGGGTACTGCGCTGGCAGCAGCTAATTGAGCCTATGGGTTATAAACCCCCTGTTTTTGACCTGCTTTGTGCTTTGCTTGTGGGTTATGTTACAAACCAGCTTATTCCAAGGGGTGGTGAAATAGTGCGCTGCACTTCTGTTGCACGGCAACATAAAATTCCAACCGAGAAACTGATAGGTACTATCATAAGCGAACGGGTTGTAGATGTCTTATGCCTGCTCATTCTTGGATGCGCCGTTTTTTTTGTTCATTATGCATCCTTAAGCTTTTATGTTAAAAAAAGTTTCCTAACCTTTACTTCTACCTTTAAAAGTGATAACCGCCTGGCTCATTGGCTGATAGGGTTATCTGTTTTAGTGGCTTTCTTTCTTATTTTATATATCATTAAAAAAGTAAGTAAAAAAACCGCTGCCTTTTTTTCAAAACTGTTAAAAGGTTTTTGGGAAGGTTTTGTAAGCATAAAAAGTGTGTCAAATAAGTGGAAGTTTGGGGTTTACACTGTCCTGATCTGGGTTTGCTATATTTTCACTACCTGGATAGGCTGCTTCGGGCTTAAAGAAACAACACATTTACCTATATCTACCGGCGTAACCCTGTTAATTTCAGGAACGCTTGGCATAATTGTATCGCCGGGCGGCCTGGGCGCTTACCCCTGGGCCATTCAACAAACCCTGCTTTTATACGGCATTGGTGAGGGTATTGCCAAAGCTTTCGGCTGGCTGTTATGGCTGGCGCAGTTCCTGTTCACCATAATATTTGGTACTTTAGCATATATAGCAATAAACATGAGAAGCAGGCGTTATGAAAAACACAGCATCAGTACCACATAAAATCTTATCGCACCAGCAATTACTTCCATTTATTTTAGCCGCAAGGCTTAACAGCAAAATGATCTCTTTTACCAATGGCTGTTATGATATTCTGCACGAAGGGCATATTTTTTCCCTGTCGCAGGCCGCAGCAGAAGCCGACATTCTTATTGTAGGCGTAAATTCAGATACCAGCGTTAAAAAGCTAAAAGGCGAAGGCAGGCCATTAAACAACCAGCATTCAAGGGCCTTAATACTTGCGTCGCTTGTTATTGTTGATGCCGTGGTTATTTTTGAAGAAGATACCCCTATTGATCTTATCAACCTGGTAAAACCCGATGTGTTGGTAAAAGGCGGTGATTACACCCTTGAACAAATTGTTGGTGCAAAAGAGGTGATGGAATACGGGGGTAAAGTGATCATCAATCCTATTCTTAAAGGGTTTTCAACAACGGGGCTTATTGATAAAATAAAGCATCTTAAATAACGACCCCCGGAATAATCAGTACTTAAACTTAACATTGGCCTGTTGGCTTCTTCTTTATTTTTGATCAAAGATCAATATTAGCTTGTATATGAAGAATTTAATTGCACGGGATATTAGCTGGCTAAGCTTTAACGCAAGAGTATTGCAGGAGGCAAATGACCCTACCGTCCCTCTCCGGGAAAGGATACGTTTTTTGGGCATCCACTCCAATAACCTTGACGAGTTTTTCAGGGTAAGGGTTGCTACCCTAAAACGCATGATAGAACTGGGTGGCAAAAAGGGCAATATGCATCTTGAAAAAAATCCACAGGCAATACTAGATCAAATTCAAACTATCGTATTACAGCAGCAAAATGAATTTAACCGTATATGGCAGGGGATACTGGAAGAATTACGCAATGAGCAAATATTCCTGGTGGATGAAAAACAATTGAATAAGGAGCAAAAGATATTCGTTAAGAAACATTTTGATGAAGAGGTACGCTCAAACATTATACCGCTGCTTATAGAAACCTTGCCACAACTGCCTTATTTACGGGACAAAAGCATTTACCTCGGCGTAGTGATGCGCAAGAAGAAATCTGCCTACGACCAGAAATACGCCCTTATAGAAGTACCCAGCAGGGCGTTAGGGCGCTTTGTTCAGTTGCCATCGAAGGAAGGGGAACACAATATTATTTTGCTGGAAGATATAATACGTTTTAACCTTCCCTACATCTTCTCTTATTTTGGCTATGACCATTTTGACGCGCATATTTTTAAAGTAACCAAAGATGCTGAAATAGATATTGATAATGATGTTACCACTTCTTTTGTCCAGAAGCTTGAAAGCGGTGTTAAAAACCGCAGAAAAGGTAAACCCGTGCGTTTTATATATGATAAAGAAATGGATGCGGGCCTGCTGGAGTATTTAATAAAAAGGTTAAACCTCGCCCGTAAGGGCAATATAATTCCGGGTGGCCGCATACATAATTTCAGGCATTTTATGGACTTTCCTGATGTTTTTAAAAACAAAAGCACCAGGCGCCAGGCATTTACACATCCCGACCTGCGAAATGCTTTGCGGGTAACGGATATTATAGCAGAAAAGGATGTAATGCTGCATTTCCCCTATCATTCTTTTGATTCGGTTATAGACTTATTGAGGGAAGCCGCCATGGACCCGCTTGTAACCTCTATTAAAATTACCGCCTACCGGTTAGCATCTAATTCAAAGATCATTAATGCGCTTATTAATGCGGTACGAAACGGGAAAGAAGTAGTGGTTATGCTTGAGTTAAGGGCAAGGTTTGATGAAGAAGCAAACCTTGAGTGGAAAGAGCTATTGGAGGAAGAAGGCGTAAAAGTATTAATTGGCGTTGACAACCTTAAAGTGCATGCCAAGTTGTGTGTGATAAAAAAGCGCGTTAATAAGTCAATTGTTCAATATGGGTTTGTAAGCACAGGCAACCTAAACGAAAAAACGGCAAAGGTGTATGCCGACCATTGCCTGCTTACCAGTAACCGCAATGTAATGGCTGATATTAACAGGATATTCCGCTATATAGAAAGCCCTAAAACAGGGGCTATACATTTAAATGCCTGTAAAACACTGATGATTTGCCCTGGCGGCATGCGCAAACAGCTTATCAAGTTCATTAACCTTGAAATAAAAAATGCGAAGGCTGGCAAAGAAGCATACATGGTTATTAAAATAAACTCGTTAAGCGATACACAGCTTATTTTTAAACTATATGAGGCCGCTGCTGCCGGGGTGGATATTAAACTTATCGTAAGGGGTATTTTTTGTGCCGTGCCGCAGCAAAAAAAGTTTAAAGGCCATATGCATGCCGTAAGTATCGTGGATGAATATCTTGAACATGCAAGGGTATTGATATTTTGTAACGGGGGCAATGAAAAAATGTATATTTCTTCTGCTGACTGGATGGTGCGTAACCTCGACCACCGCATTGAAGCCGCGGTACCGCTTACAGACAGCGCTATTATGAAAGAAATTAAAGAAATTATCGGCATCCAGCTTGCTGATAATGTAAAAGCCCGGATTCTTGAGAAGGAACTTTCAAATAACTATGTAACTTCCACCGGTAAAAAGAAAATACGTTCGCAGGTTGAAACATATAATTATCTACACCATAAAATGACGACGATCACGAATGAAGCTGGCAGCAATTGATATAGGTAGTAATGCAGCGCGCCTGCTTATCTCAGAAGTAACTATAGGCAATGACGGCAAACCGCTTTTTAACAAGGTTAACCTGGTTCGTGTGCCCTTAAGGTTGGGTTTTGATGTTTTTGAAAAGGGGGAGATCAGCAGCCAAAGGGTGGGTATGATCATTCAAACAATGAAGGCCTATAACCACCTGATAAATGTTTATGGTGTTACCCACGTAAAAGCTGTTGCAACCAGCGCGATGCGCGATGCGGTTAACAGCAGCGACATTATACGAAAAGTAAAACTTGAAACGGGCATTGAAATAAAAGTGATCAGCGGTGATGATGAGGCTTCATTTATCTATGAAAACCACATTGCGGAAAACTTAGATAAGGAGCACGCCTACCTGTATATAGATGTTGGCGGTGGCAGTACCGAGCTTACTTTTTTTGCCGAAGGAAAATTACGCTATAAAGAATCTTTCGATATCGGCACAATACGCCTTTTAAAAAATATGGTGAGTGAAAACAAATGGGATGAAATGCGCGACCACTTAAA
>JABDFW010000075.1:0-691 GCA_013286305.1 Bacteroidota bacterium | reverse complement strand
GGGTCAGGTGGCAATATCAACAAAGTATTCTCCATGAGCAAAAAAAAGGAAGGTAAACCACTGTCCCTTGAATTGCTGAAGGATTACTACAAAGAACTATCAAATGTAACCCTTGAAGAACGCATACGCATTTACAAACTGCGGGAAGACCGCGCGGATGTTATTGTACCTGCCCTGCAGATATATGTAAACGTAATGCGCTGGGCAGATATCAACGAGATTTACGTGCCCAAAATAGGTTTGGCCGACGGGCTTATACAAATACTGTATGATGAGATTAAGGGACAGTAAATTCTTTTAAAACAACGAAAGCTGCTGTTGCTGTAATTCCCTCTTAGTATAACTCCTTCGCATTGGTTTGCCGGCTGCTGCTTTATCCCCTGTAATATAAAATACCGGTGTTTCCTCATACCGCGAAGCGATAACTATTTTTGTACTGCCCGCATGTTTTTCAAACAGATCCTGTACAAGCCCGGGATTATTATTATTTTTTGACAGGTGTGAAAGAATAAGATGGCTCATAAAAGCAGGCTTATGTGCCTTAACCAATTGCAACGCCTGCGTATTGGATAAATGGCCGTTATCGCTGCTGATACGTTTTTTAAGATGGTATGGGTAACCGCCGTTCGCTAACATTTCTTCATCATAATTCGCTTCAAGAAAAGCAGCATGGCATTGCATAAAATATTTG
>JABDFW010000074.1 GCA_013286305.1 Bacteroidota bacterium | reverse complement strand
GCAAGTCCCAGGAGGGTAAAAAACGTCATAAGGTGACAGTTGCACCATTGTACTGTCATTAAAGTAAATATCAATTTTTGCGGGATCGATTTTAACTGAATCAAACATAGCCGCTGTTATATGTGTAATATAAAATTGTGTTTGCACCGCCGAATCTAATGCGGGCTGGTAAGTATCGGGATCATCAGTCCCGATGTTGGGATGAGTTGGTCTATAATTAAGCTGGGAAGCCGTTACAGGATCGACAAATCCGGGAGCATCACGAGCATAGTCCCAAAAATAAAATATATCAATGTTCTTTATATTTTTTGGAGTAAAGTTAGTATCAAAATCATTACTTATTGGATGATGAAAGGAAGTGTCTATGGTAGAAAAAAGCCGCCCGTAACTGTTAGGATATTCGCTGTTAAAAGCGACATAATTATCAATATTAACTTTTATCTCGTTTGGTGGCGGAGGAGGAGTTGGACTAGCAGCTTTTTTTTGGCATCCTATAATAATCAAAACAAGTAATAAAAGTAAAAGAGCATTATTTTTAAGGGGTTTGCACATACACAACAATTTGTAGTGAAGTTATAATATTCTGTTGGCTCTGCCAATTCTTAGAACAATTTAGTTATTCCGAAGAAAAAAGTATTATAGTTCTTGGAGCTTTCCTTCTTTCAACCGTCTTTAGCGATGGCTTTATGAAGGGGAAGGCACTCCGTGTTATTATTAGCGTCAAAGCAGTTATTCACGCAATTACCCTTTTTATATTTTCAAAATAACCAGCATTTATGCTTTTGTAAACTGAGTGCCGAACATTTCCCAGATTCTCCGCCCATTTCAGCGCAAAAGATAACATCCACGCTCCGCTGGAGCTCAAGACATATATCCTATCATTATTTACTACTAACATTTTGCCTCGCTAAGGCTATCAACCCCTACTGTTTTGAATCAAAAATAATTGGCAGGCCATCTTTACCACTGCCAATGATCACGATTTTTGCATTGGTCGATTTTGATAATTCTGTGGTAGCTTCAATCCCTTTCCATTGTAATAATTGCGGGCTGATACCTTGTGATACTGTTAGCTGAAAATCGCGGATACCCTGGGCTTCAACCCTTTTTCTTTCGGCTTCTTTCTGTTCTTTTTGTATTACATATTCCATTTGCTCTGCCTGCTGCTGGGCAGTAATTTTGTTTTCAATGGCCAGTTTCACGGCATCGGGCAACTTAATATCCCGGGTTAAAACATTCTCAACCATAATTGCCTGCAGGTTATATCCGCTCCTTTTTGTTAGCAGGTCAATAGCATCCTGTAAATGTTGCTGGGCTTTTATTGTAGCTTCTTCACGTTTTGCGGAATACAGGTCCTGTGAATTATATTTTGAAAATATATCGCGCACAGAACTGCGGATGGCAGGCCGCACTATCTGGCTTACATAATCCGGCCCAAAACTTTTAAATACCCAGGATGCTGCAGACGAATTAAGCCTGAATAATACTGATAATTCAACCTGCACCGTTAAACCGTCGGATGTAATTATATCAATAGCATCGTTGCCGGGCACCTGCCCTTCAGTAGAAACTGCAGACATTGTGTATGACTGGGTGCGCAACGTCATCTCCACTACAGAAACAAAAGGGTTAACAGCATTCAAACCCTCCGGAACTCTTTCGTCAAGCACTTTGCCAAATAATTTTTCCACACCTACATTGCCGGAATCAACTGAGTAAAAGGAGTTATAGCTTATAGTAATAACCATAAGTAAAACAAATAACCAGGCGGCGATGCCTGCTGCTTTTGCAGCGTTTTTAAGGTAGTCATGGCCATTTTCTTTAAATCTTGCCAATAAACGGTTTCTTAAAAAAAGGGTAACCATTAAAGCAACTGCCAATAGCACTAATAGCGTGATCATATATTTATTTTTTGGATTTGGGAGAACAATATCGTTTCAGGCTAATGTATGCTATATACATGGAGCTTATATGAAATTTATTACAATTATTTACTATCAACGTTTCAAGCCCCTGTAACTATAAAAAAAACTGCTCCCCGTTGTGGAGAGCAGTTCTTCAATATATTCTGCTAATTACTATCTTAAAAATTAAACGAAAGCTTGGTAAAAAGCCTTAAGCCATCAAAGCCCATTTGAACAGAATCCCATGCACCGCCTGATTCATTGTCAAATGCCTCGTAACGCGCATTAGGTACTGCGCCATAATCCGGGTGTACATTAAACAGGTTATCCGCGCCAACAAATATAGTAGCGGCCTTACATATCTTGTACGACATATAAACATCGGTGGTTATTTTTGGCCTGTAGTCAAATACTTCCGGTACTACATGCACCTGGTCGCTGTAACCATCAATGTCAACATAAGGGTCAATGCCTGCAAAGCTTCCTGAAATATTGGGGTCACCGGGGCCGCCTGGTGTTGCGCTTGCAAGCCCTGTAAAGCCGAAGCCTAACAATTTAACATCGCCAAAATAAGTGAGGTGTGTGCCTACTGCAAATTTCTTAACGCCATACTCCAGGTTCAAAGAAAATTTAGAGTTGGGCGCCGAGCCTACGAGGAACGCCTCTTCCCTGTCGCTGAAAAATGTTTCCCGGTGCAGGTAACTGTCGTTCAGCTTGGCGGGTACATTAATTGCGTCAATCTTCATTTGCTGAACATTGCCTGCGAATAATATTTTAATTCTTTGATCGCCGCTGAAATTTTTACTGTAATCTGCAATAAAGTCTATTCCCGTATTGGTAGTATTAACCGCATTTGCAAAAAACTGGGCAAGGGCCACATTCAGTTCTTGCAATTTTGAAGTAAAGTCTGCCGGCAATGTATTATCACTTGCACTGAATAAGCCTGATAACACGATCCTGTCTTTTACTTTAACAAGGTATGCATCTGCTGTAAGTGTTAGCTCAGGTATGGGTTTCCAGGTGGCGCCAATGCTGGCGTTAACTGATTTTTCAGGCTGCAGAGCGGGTATGCCTGCTGCCTGTGTTATAGGGTCGCTATTACGCGCTACTTTTTCTTCCTCTAGTGTGTTGCCTACAAAAGTGGTAAGCGTATTGCTGAAATTGATCTGTTGTAATGACGGCGCCCTGTAACCCGTGCTGACAGAGCCTCTTAAATTAAAGTTGTGGGTAACCTTATAGCGGGTAGCAAACTTATAGGTGCTTACAAATCCAAAGTCTGAATAATTTTCAAACCTTGCCGCAACATCTATCAGCCATGCTTTGGTTACATTCAATTCAAAATCGGCATAGGCAGCCACGTTTGACCTGTTGGCACTTATTTCGTCAGACGGGCGGAAGCCGGGAAAACCTTCTGAGCCCGCAGCCTGCCCTGTACTGTTAGGATATGCTGTATAGGACGCTTCCTGCCCTGAATAAATATTATACTGCTCGTACCTGTATTCAGCACCTAAACCCAAATTAGCACCTTCGGCAATGGATTTGTACGCCTTGCTAAAGTCGAGGTTAAGGGTATTTTGAAGAAAATAAAAACCACCATCGTCAAAATGATTTGGCGATGCCGCACCCAGCGTAGCATTAAAGGTTTGGTCACCAAAAAAATGAAAATCATTTCTTCCTATCGTATTGCTCAAATCCCAGGTCCAGTTATCATTCGTAATGCCCTTTATACCCGCAGCCAGGGATACATCTATAATATGCGTTTGAATGTGGGGATTGTAAAACACAGTGCCATCGCTGGCTGTATGCATTATAGCGGGGTCAAAAATAATTTTATCGTTGGCATCTACCGGGTAGCGGGAAGGATCGCTGCTGTTTCTTGTATATGCGTACGCATCAGAAGCCTTAAAGTTATACCCGCCAAAAGAATAAAATGTGGTTTTACTGGTGGCGCTAAAAGGCACTTCCATATTGTACATAGCGCCATAGCTTGTTAATGAACCATCGCCAAAAGCCCTGCGCAGGGTGTTTATGGGCAAGGCATTGGGGTTGGTCATTACATTTGAATCGGGGGCCTGCCTGAAGGTTTTACCCTGGTTAAGAAAATCGAATGACACGTTAATGAACCCGCCGTTTTTACCAATAGCAACGCCATTGTTAGCAGAAAAAGAAAAAGTACCGCCGTCAATTTGGTGGCCTGTATAGTATTGGGTGGGGTCTACACTGTTTAATGAATTAAATTTATGATCATCATAGCCTGACCATCCTGCATTGATGCTCCAGTGGTTCACATCTTTTTTAAGTACAATATTTATTACGCCCGCTATTGCATCAGAACCATATTGTGCTGAAGCGCCATCGCGTAATATTTCAATATGATCAACAGCAGCCTCGGGAAAAGCGTTGAGGTCTGCACCTGAATTTCCCCTCCCCCTTGTTCCAAACAATGCAACAAAAGCAGTTTGATGCCTTCTTTTGCCATTGATCAATACCAGTGTTTGATCGGGGCCAAGGCCTCTTAAAGTACCCAGGTCAATATGGTCTGCGCCATCGGCGCCACTTTGTTTATTATAGTTGAACGAAGGAGCCGCATAGTTTAACTGGGAAACAAGATCCATTTTAGCCGTAGTTACACCCGCCTGGTTAATATTGATAACATCTATCGGAACAGGTGATTCAGTTTTTATCCTGCCCCCGCTGCGTGAACCTACTGTTACTATCTGGCCAACATCGGTTATAACGGGCTGAAGTTTTATACCCAGGTTATTTTCGCCATTTAATTTTACAGACTGGTCGGCAAAACCAACAAATGTAAAAACAAGCACGTCATTAGCATCAGCAACAATTTCAAAAGAACCATCCTTGCGGGTTTGGGTGGCTGCGCCTGTAGATCTTACTTTTACGGTAACACTTTCCAAAGGAGCACCTGTAACGGCATCTGTAACTTTACCTGAAACTGATCTTTTTTGGGCATGTACTGTGAATACAGATATGGTTAGCATTACGAGTAATGCGAGAAGGGCCTTAAATCTCATAATAGTTTAAGTTTTGTTGCCCAAAATTAACACAAAATTTACTTAGAACCTTATTTAAACAGGCTTTTCATGTTTAAGGTAAATGGTAAACAAGATGTTTGAGTGCCTGTTTTATTTTTTTCCCAAAGCAGTACACAGGCTATCATTGTGCTGTAATTTAGCACCACAATTATAAAGTACAATGCAATTTGACCCCAACAACCAGGTAATACAGTTATGCGCTAAAGGAATGCAATTAGAAGCAGAAGGCAAGATAGGAGAGGCCCACATGCTTTTTTTACAGGCATGGGAAGTTTCTGAAAACAATTTTGAACGATTTACGTCCGCACATTATGTTGCAAGAAACCAGGATAACTATTTAGATAAGTTGAAATGGAACCTGGAAGCTTTGAAATTTGCCGTTATGATTGAAGACGAAACGATAAAAGCCCATTACCCATCTCTCTATTTAAATGTTGCTAAATCATACGAGGACATCAACGACCTTAACAGCGCCAAAAAATATTATCAACAAGCCCTGGAATTCAGCGCCTATTTACCTGCAGGCAATTATGGCAATATGATAAGGAGCGGTATTAATGAAGGGCTTAAACGGACTGATGCCAGTGAGTTCAAGATTCCCGCGTTGGATGAACTTATCAATAACTGGTGCGAACGAAAAGAGTTAAAACCGCTTTCATTAGTACTGCCTGCCTATTTACAGTTTCTTGGCTCAAACGAAGACAGGAACAAACTAATAAGCGCTTTGAGTTATACCAGTGCAACGCGTTGCTTAAATGCAGAGGACCAGGAAAAAACAGATAATCTTGTAAGGGAATTGTCAGCGGTATAGGTTTTCCCAACAAAACCCATCATCCAAAAAAATCAAATTAAATTTATAGAAAAATTTGTTAAAGTTAAATAATTCATTTTACCTTAGCACTCCGGTTTAATATGAGACACCATTAGAACAAACAGTTGATAACTTAAGAAGATTAGCTAGCCAATACATTCCCAATTTAAATTGCATAGCCCCGCTTAATGAATCCTCTTTTATTCGCACCCTTGTGAAAATGAAGTTTTTTCATTTGAGGGATCTATTATTGCATAACCAATAAAAACAGTATGAAAGCACACCTTTACATTCTTACATTTTTACGGCTCCATTTATTTTACCGTATAACGGGATTTGCGTAAACACGCTTTTGCCCAGGATTAAATCATTTTCAAATTATAGTTTTATCCTGGTTGTCTTCCCTCTACTCCATTAAAAAATCCCGGCAGTTATCCCCGCATCAGATGCATAATGATGAGCTCTCGTTATGCAGGCTACCAGCATTGTTGCCCCACGCAATAGTATTGAAAAAAGCTTTTTTTCATAAGGGTAATCTATTATTCAATAACCAAAAAAAACATCATGAAAACACAAACTTACATTCGCGCTTTTTTGTTCCTTTTTTTATTCTACAGTGCAAACAGCAAGGCCCAAAACTGGCTAATAGCGGGTAACAGCGGCACAAACCCTACAACTAATTTTGTGGGGACCCTTGACGCCAAGGGATTAAGGTTCAGGGTAAACAACCAGCAGGCGGGGTATCTTGACTATACGGCCGGAACGGCAGCCACTAATTTTGGCTACCTTAGCTTAAATGCCAATACGGCGCCTTTTAATTCTGCATTCGGCTACCAGGCCCTAACTGCCAATACTACAGGTAATTCTAATACAGCCATGGGCTACCGGACACTTTATGCTAATATTGGAGGTTCTCAAAATGCTGCATTTGGCCATAAAGCCCTGACTGCCAATATAGGCAGTCAAAACACGGCCTTTGGCGCATTCGCCCTGCAATCCAATACCTCTGCTACCCAGAATACAGCGTTTGGGTGCAACGCGCTTAACTTTACTACCAAGGGGGGCCAAAATACTGCAATGGGTTACTTGTCACTTTATTCTAATACTTCCGGCAAGTCAAATACGGCGGTCGGGTTTAAGGCCAATTACGGCGATACTTCCGGTTATTCTAATATCGCAATAGGCCCATCCGCCCTGTACAAAAATACCTTTGGAAGTAATACTGTTGCCATAGGCGATTCTGCTTTGTTCAATGATAATAATAACTATCATAATACCGCAATAGGCAGTAAAGCGCTGTATTCAAATACCAGCGGTTATTATAATGTAGCCGTGGGCTACCAGGCATTATACAACAATACAGCAAGCGGTTATAATACTGCTACGGGTTACCAGGCATTGTTTTTAAACAGCGGAAGTTCCTACGACAATACTGCCGATGGTTTCCAGGCGCTGTATGCAAACTCCACCGGGCAGCGCAATACATCTACGGGCGTGTGGTCGTTGCTTAACAACAGTTCCGGCAGTAACGATGTGGCCGATGGTGTGTATGCGCTTGAGCAAAACTCAGCCGGTAATGATAACGTTGCAAGCGGGTTTTACGCCGCCTTTTATAACAATGGCAACAGTAATGTAGCTATAGGCACCCATGCATTATATGCCAGCACTGCAGGCAGTAATATGGTAGCCATAGGTGATTCTGCTTTGTACAACCAGGGTGTTGGCAGTTATTATGTAAATACCGCTGTGGGCAGCAAGGCCATGTTTTCAAATACCACAGGCTTTTCCAATACGGGTGTAGGGTTCCAGGCGCTTATGGCCAGTACTACATCCAATTATAACACCGGATTAGGAGGTTATGCCCTTACATCAAACACAGCCGGGGGTGGCAATACAGCTACAGGCCTGTCAGCCATGTATTATAACACTACCGGTTCTTACAACACTGCTAATGGCCTTTCTTCCTTAACAAACAACCTCACCGGCAGTTACCTTACCGCAATTGGTGCTTATGCCAATGTTAATAACGATGGTTACAGCAATGCAACCGCGCTTGGGTATAATGCAATTGCTACCACATCAAACCAGGTAATGCTGGGTAACACTTCCGTTACATCTGTAGAGGCAGCAGGCGGTTTTGTTATCTACTCCGACGGGCGCTTTAAAAAGAACATACAGGCCAATGTGCCCGGGCTTGAGTTTATTAACCAGCTACGGCCGGTTACATACCATTACGATATTCATGGCCTGAACGACCACATGGGTATAAAGGCCAGTGCAAATGCAAGCGCTTTAAAAGATAAAAGCCAGGGGAATGCTGACGACATGTCACAAAATAACCAGGCCCAGGAAGCTGCCATTACCGCGAAAGAAAAGATATTATACACCGGCTTTGTAGCACAGGAAGTGGAAACCGCAGCCAAGAACATTAATTATGATTTTAGCGGCCTGCACACCCCCCAGAATGATAAGGACCCTTATGGTTTAAGCTACAGCGATTTTGTTGTGCCCCTTGTAAAAGCTGTGCAACAGTTAAGCGCAAAAAATGATTCACTGCAACAGGAGAATGCTGACCTGGAAGCAAGGTTATCAAGAGTTGAAGCGATGCTTAAGATCACTCCTTCAAACACCGCTTCATTAAGCGATGCGTCTTTAAACCAAAATGCACCAAACCCATTTGGGGGCTCAACTACCATTGGATATACTTTGCCATCTGACTACAGTAACGCATACATGGTAATTACAGATGCCAGTGGCAAAATATTGAAAACAGTAAACGTTAGCGGCAAGGGTGCAGGCACTTTAAACATAGATGCCAATACCTTATCTGCCGGGGCATACCATTATTCATTATATGTGAATAATAAACTGATCGATACCAAACAAATGTTATTGGCAAGGTAATAACGGGAAATTTAAAAAACAGTGATTAAAAGCCGCTTCAGTATTGAGGCGGCTTTTGCTTTTTAGCCTGTTGCCAAAGCAGCCGCCGGTTATGCTCTGTGTTTTGGGTAAACCGTTGCCGGCTTATTCAAAAATGCGGCGGAGATAATTTACCTGCTCGAGATGATAATTTAAATGAAGCAACAACTGCAGCAATACGTAGCTGGTAGAAGCTTTCGGATAGTCGAAAAATATCGGGTACTCAGCCTCCATATTCTCCGGCGTGAGGCCGTTGACCGTTTTGTTGATCATCGGAACAAGTTCCTCCAGCTGAGACACGAGATATTTTCTTTCCACACCTTTGCGAATAAATTCCTGGCCGCGGTCGCGAAGATATCCGGTTTGCGCAAGTGTAGCTCCGATAAGATGATTAAGGCCCCCAATGATATGTAATACCAGGTTGCCGGCTGAGTTCTTCACAGACCCATGGGTTCTCCACAGGTCTTCTTCATTTCTAAATAAGTTCACCTCTTCGATCAGCTTACGGATATCTCTCTCATAAAAATTTGCCAATACACTATTCAACATAACAATTGTATTTACCTGTGTCCGCCGTATCAAGCTAATAAGGTAGGGGCGGCGGATATTACTTATGGTTACTAAACTTAGCAATGGGTAGCCCCTGCAGGACAAAAAAAACATACGTTGACCCTGAAAAAAATTTGAAAATATTTTTTTGCCCAAAAAAAACGTTGCAATGCAGCCAATCAACTTCTTCTACCGGCCAACTAAGCAAAAACCCGTACAACTTTACGCCAATAACAATTTTTTTGTACGGATGCCCTTATAAAGTTAGATTTCCCAGGCAACTAACCAACCCTTCTTATACCAATCAACCGGGCCCTTAAAGTCCTTTTCTTACTCCCGCACATACCTTGTAATTTAATAAAAATTATTGACTTTTTTGCAAAAGTGGGACACCTTTTTTTAGGGAAAAGGTAATTGCTATGAAATATTCTTTTCAGACGAACCACGAAGTTTCGTGCAGGCTTTTATATTGAAATCCTTCGCCGCCCTGCGGAAGTATAGAAATCACCGGGTTTTTCAATATCCTTCAAAGAAGGGGTTTAATCAGGAAATACAGATGCTGTGCCGAACGCCTGGATTAACGAAGCATAAAATATTGCTTACATTTGCACTTGGCAACATAAAAAGCTAAACGTGCCAACTTCAGCTATGCAAACCGATGAACTGAAATATAATCTTGTGGATAAGCTGATAGCTGTTCGGGACATTGGCCTGCTGCAAAAGATCAACGACCTTATCGGCAATGTGGATACTAACAACCCGGTGTTCAAAGTAACAGATCCCCAAAAGCAAATGCTTCTGCAAAGCGAGGAAGACATTCGCAACGGGCATTTAATTTCTGATGACGATTTAAATGCTGAAGAGGACGAATGGCTAAACGGATAGTGTGGACAAATACCGCACGAAAAGCACGACGCGACATACTTGCATATTGGATAGAGCACAATGGTTCAAAAACCTATTCCAAAAAGCTCTCAGGGTTATTCAAGAGAAAAGTTGCATTGCTTCAATCTGGCCATTACTTAGGCAGACCTACTGACTTTAAAGATGTACGGGTTTCTTTGGTAAGCCATTTTTCCATTTTTTACAAAGTGCAGGAGGAAGAAATTATTATAGTGGGCATATGGGACAACCGCAGGAATCCTGATGACCTGCATAAAAATTTGGAAATTTAAAGGTAAAATACTTTTGACAGGAATGGAACATCTGGACTAACGCAGGTTTTTTATTGCCACAGGCGTGGTTTATAACACGATTAAAGCAACGCAACCTGCTCTCAACCTAGGCAAAGCAAATCTCTCCCGCCAATCAACACCCTTTACCAATAAACAAATCAACTTTTACCCGCCAATCTTACAAGTTTACGCCAATGACAACGTTTTTGTACGGACAAGCTCTTTAAAATAAGATTTCCCAGGCTCTTGAAGCGCTTTTCTTACTCCTGCACATATCTTGTAATTTAATAAAAATTATTGACTTTTTTGCAAAAGTGGGACACCTTTTTTGGGAGATTTTGGAGGGAAGCGAAGCAAATAGGGCAATTGTTATTTGTTGAGTTCCTTCGAGTCCTGTTAAGCAGAAGGATAATTTGGAACGGTAGCACAACATTTGATTTTACTGCTTCGGCGAATCCATCCTTGTCAATCTCCACATGCCCAAAGGATTTTCAAATAGTTCATGCCCCTTGTTTGGCTGATTTTGCTCTTCCATGATTCTATACCTCGGCGATCCTATTTCAGTGCTAAAAGTTTGTCCCTTGAGTATTGTTGGTTTGTCAATAATTTGATAATAGCCAAACATTGAAATCAGGCCAACAGCTTTTTGAAATTCTTCTCCTGAAATAATAGTGTCCATATAACCCAGGTTGTGCATTCCACAAGAATAAACTGTACCATCCATATTAATAATTGAGTCAACAACAAACATCTTGTACAAATAAGCGGGTTTAAATGTCTCTATAAAACCAAGCCACTTATTTTTTTCAAATGCCTTGCCCGCTGTTTCAATTTTAATTCCAAGGCCTCCTGCTTTGAGAATAGCAGCGCCCGCAAAAGCAATATGTTTTGCTTCGTCCATGTTCCCAGTTTCACCGTAGATGTAAATAACATATGTATGCTTTCCAATTTCATTAAGAAAACCATCGGTTACCCCGGTAACTTTTCCTGCATGCCTAAATGATTCTTCCATTCTATCGTCCCGCTCACAAAACTCAATATTCCTTTCCTCGCAGAGTCTGGCTTGTAAGAATTGTGCGATAGCCTGCCGACTCTGCGACACGTTTACCACCGAAGCCCAACAAAGATATACTGCCTGCAATTTTATGCGCATTGGTAAAATAATTTAGTTGTAAATTGTACATACCGTAACGTCCCTTTTTCAAACGCAACGTCTATTGGAGAGATATTGCGGGGAAGGGAAGGATAAGTGAGCGGGAACCTGCGCACACCCTAAAACTTGGATGTAATGAATAAAATAGTAATGATCTGCTTTTTAGTTTCCTGCCTTAATATTTCGCAAATTTATTGCCAGGACTTACATAAAATTATCCTTTCAGGTGAGGATTCACTTACTGGAGCGCTTTACAAATACGAGTGGAGAGATACTATCAGCGTTGCATTCGACGGCGTGATTATGTATAAAAGCGGGGCGTTTTATTACTACGAAGGATCCGGTGGTCATAGCGCTTTTAGCAGAGGGCAATGGACACAAGATGGTGAGTACATTATTCTTAACAGCGATTTCATGAAAGATAGAATACCAATATCTTTAAGATATTTAGGCAACGATGACACAGCTAGAAAAATATATAGAACAAAATTCCAGGTGCCGGTAAATTCAAAGGGAGAACGGTTCCCGGATTCACGAATTTATATCAACAGCGATTCTACTTATTGCTTTCCCTATTTTGATACATGCATTGGCCAAATTGTTTCAATTGACAGTATTAAAGTTGATTTCGGAAATGGATATAAAACAGGTTGGGTTCATTTGAGGCCAAAAGGCTTTTACAAGTTGCAAATAATAGCAAATGTTGATTTTTTATTTGAATCATATGTACCTATGAACAACCGCAGATATAAAACAATTGGCTCTACTTTAAAGTATATTGATGAAAAATAATCTCTGTCGTTACCATGCTAAAATTTATAATAATAGCCTTGTTATTAAGCCCTACATGTAAAATTTGCGCGCAGATAAAGGAGTATAAATTGTTAGATAAAACGGCTGATGCAAATATAAATCCTCATCTTCTTAATATACTTGATACATCAAGGTCCAGGTTATCTTTACTTGATAATGCCTTTAAACCGGTGAAAGGGACGTTTACGGTTTATAGATTTATAGCAACTTTTGAAGGCACATCTTTTACCAATAAACAAAAGAAATTTCATGACATTTTAATTGCCAAAACAAATAGGAAAAACAAAATCATCAGTGCCTATCAATATACGCTTGAGTGGGCTGACGCGCCCGACGCTGACCTGTATGTAAAAACGGCCAAAGGCAATTATTTAACCAACAACATGGCCATTGATAATTTTATGTTTGAAAGAATTTTTTATGATGATAAAGCCAACAGGAAATTAAAAGAACATGCAGTTATAAAACTCGAGTAGCGCTAATTTCGCCATTGCCATTACTGTGGCGGGGTTTTTAACTGCGGCGGCGGAAATTTTCTCATCTATAAATATAGCACCTAACAAAACGGAATTAAGCAACGGCTAAGCACAGGTTGAGAGACCCGCGCCGGATTATGAATACCTGCGCCAGAGCCCGCCCTCGCGGCTTTTGTTATTCAGTGCATTATTGCTTTACCAAATCTTGTAAATCTCACGGGAGCCCGTTAGGTACATATCGTGATAACCTTGCATTTTTTCCTGCATCTTTTTCATCTCTTCACTGTTTTGCATATATTTTTCCCAGCTTTGCTCGTAAGCACTAAGATTTTCATATTTACTTACCATAATTACCCGGTTATATTGGCCCGTCATATCCGTCATAATGTTTACCAGTTCTTCATTGCCCTCCATACCTTCTTTAAACATTTTGGCAAGCTTAGAAGCATTGCCGGGTTTGCAAACAAAGATGTCGTGTACGATGATCATAAAATGATGTTTTAGTGATACATCAAATCTCCGAAGTAATATTCAGAATAGTCAGCCTGCCGGAAAAAATAATATTACGCTATCTATCTGCGCCGGTAATTATGATCATAGCCTTATATGCGGGACATGTAACCTCACTTTGCAGGAATGGAGTGATGTTCGTGAATGATCACCCATTGGCTGTTTATCTTTTTTAGCCCGATGGTCAGCCTAAAATCCAGTGGCACGTAGCCGGCGCCGGCGCTACTGTCTGAACATTTCATGGTTGCAATACAAAAGGCAACATTTTCATCAGCAACAATTTTTAATTGCTGAATATCAAACACACCGGGTTCTGAGTATTTAAAGAACATATCCCATGTGTTTCGGTAAGCATCAATACCAATTGACTGAAAAGGTTCGGGTACATCAAACATTACCAAATCATTTGAGTGATGGGCAAGTATTACGTTGATATCTCTGTCGCGGACAGCCTGCGCCCAATTTTCAACAAGCTGCCTGATAAGTGTTTCATTGGTGTTATTCATGTGAGGTTATTTTATTATGATGTGGTTTTTGGCTTGCAACAATAATGGTTATCATCGTTGGTGAAAACACCAACGACGGCGGAACTCTTCCTTTACCAATCAACCGTCCCTACAGATTCCCCTTCTTCAATTCCCTTACTGCAAAATCGCAGGCGCGGGCGGTAATGGCCATATAGGTTAGTGATGGGTTTTGACAGGCAGAGGATGCCATGCATGCGCCATCGGTGATAAACACATTTTTTACATCGTGCATTTGGTTGTTGCTGTTTACCACGGATGTTTTAGGCTCTTTGCCCATGCGTGCGGTGCCCATATCGTGTACGCTAAAAACACGCTCACCGGGTTTGTAGCTGTTGCGCGTGCTTATGTTTTTTGCACCAATTTTTTCCAGCATCTCGGCTGCGGTGTTCACCTCGTCTTTGCGCATGCTCCACTCGTTATCGCGTGCGCTGCAGTCAATGGCTATTATAGGCAGCCCCCATTTATCTTTTTTAGTTGTGTCCAGCGTTACCTGGTTATCGTAATAAGGCAGTGTTTCGCCAAAGCCGGCCATATCAAGATGCCATATACCGGGCTCGCTGATGGCTTCTTTAAATTTAGGGCCTATCGCCTCGCCATCGGTATAATGCCCCCAGCCACCGCGCCCTGCGCCGCACTGGAAGGCATAACCACGCAGGAAGTCCGGGTGCTTGCTGTTTGCATCCACATTGCGAAAGCGCGGCATGTAGCAGATATTCGCTTTGCGGCCGTAGTAGTATTTGTCGGCAAACATATCAAGCTGGCCGCTGGCACCCGCGCCCAGGTGATGATCCATCAGATTATGCCCCACCTGCCCGCTGCTGTTGCCAAACCCATTAGGGAATGCATCTGATATTGAGTGTAACAGTATCCACGCTGTATTAATGTTAGATGCATTTATGAAAACAATGTTGGCATAATACTCTTCCGTTCGCATGGTTTCTGCATCTAAAATGCGTACGCCGGTTGCGCGTTTTTTATCTTTATCGTACAGCACTTCGGTTACAATGGAATGCGGCCTTATGGTTAGGTTGCCTGTTTTAGCAGCAGCCGGCAGCGTTGCGGAGTTGCTGCTGAAATAACCCCCAAACGGGCAGCCTGTTTCGCATTTATTGCGGTATTGGCAAGGGCCGCGATCCCCCACTTTAGCGGTATGGTTGGCTACCCGGCCGATGATCATCTTGCGGGCGCCGCCATATAGATCCTGGAACCGCTTAGCCATATAATCCTCCATACAGTTCAACTGCATGGGTGGCAAAAATTTGCTGTCGGGTAACTGCGGAATGTTCTCCACCGAGCCGCTGATACCTACAAAGGGTTCTACGTAATCGTACCAGGGCGCTAGGTCTTTATAACGTATGGGCCAGTCAACACCGTGGCCATCTTTTGCGTTGGCTTCAAAATCAAGATCGCTCCAGCGGTAGCATTGCCTGCCCCACACCAGCGAGCGCCCGCCCACCTGGTAGCCGCGTATCCAGATAAAAGGTTTTGTTTGTGTGTAAGGGCACTCCGTATCGTTTACAAAAAAGTGTTTTGATACTTCGTGGTAGGCATAAATCTTTGTTTGTATGGGGCTGGTCTTATAGTCTTCCTGTGTAATGGCGCCGCGGTGCGGCAGGTTCCATTCGTCGGTACTGGTATCGGTATAATCTTTTATATGCTCCACCATGCGGCCACGTTCAAGCACCAGCGTTTTAAGGCCTTTTTCGCAGAGCTCTTTTGCAGCCCATCCGCCACTGATGCCCGAGCCTATTACAATGGCATCGTAGGTGTTTTGCTTTATGGCTTTGTTATTTACATGTAGTGAATCGGGCATAATAAACCTCCGTCAAATCTTTTATGGAAAAGGTATATGCAATGTATAAATCTTTTACTATCTATCGACCCGCAGTTTCAGAACAATAATTGCTCCCGCAGGTCTTAACAGATTGCCACGCCCGCCTGACCGAACGGGCAGGGCTTTTACCTTCGCGCAAAGCCCTTAAAAAGCCTCGCAATGACGAATCCTTTAGCACCAATGACTTAATGACTATTGACCATTGACTTTTTTCTGTCAACCGTCATCTATCATCTGTCAACTCTTCATTTGATTAGCCTTAACATTAATACATCATGCGGCGGAACCACAGATTCTAATTTATCTGCCGTTGTGCCTATATCTCTTTTTGACCAAAGGTCTTTTATTTTATATTGTATTGAAGAAGCGCTGAGTTGTTTGGAGAAAAGGTTGTCTTTTACATCTTCGCCCTTCCAGTTAAAGGAAAGTTTTGCGGGTTTATCATTCCTGTTTACAAAACATACCGCCCAGCCGCCGTCGCTTAACGGTTTAAACCAGGTTTCAACACTGTCTTTATTGCTGTACCTGAAAGCCTGTATGCCCAGGGCGTCCTGGTCAATAGCGATGGCATCTTTGTTGGTTAATATAAAATGGGTTTCATCGTTCATTTTACGCAGGTCGTTGCCCATCATTAATGGGGCCGCAAGCATACACCACATACTAAAATGTACCCTGTCCTCACTTACTGTTAAGCCATTGCCCACTTCAAGCATATCGGGGTCGTTCCAGCGGCCGGGGCCTGCATATTGGCGTATGCCTGCTTCAAAATCAACGATGTGCATTACGGTCATGGGTGTCCAGCCATTGAAAGATTTGCTCGAGTCAAATGCCACGCCAATATCGCCTGTGGTACGCCACAATTCACCAACAGGCGCAGCCCATTCATAGGCTTTGTTCTGGCCCCATTCGCACAAGCTAAAAACAATCGGCCTGCCCGCTGTTTTTAGTG
>JABDFW010000073.1 GCA_013286305.1 Bacteroidota bacterium | reverse complement strand
GCCGTTAGATGGCATTACTTATAAAAAATACGAATTGCTGAGAAAAGAACTCCTTACCAGCAATTTTGTTAACGGCGTAACAGCAGCGCAAGACCAATTAGGCAGCCATCTTGACCAATCTGGTGTGCATTTTAAAGGTGATGGCCCAAAGCGGGATTTGGCAGTAACGCAACTTGTTGTTGACCCCGGCTATTTGGACTTGTATAAAATAAAGCTTGCCACAGGCAGAAATTTTTCAAAAGAAAAATCAGCAGCTAACCGTGAATATATTATTAATGAGGCATTGGCAAAAGAATTGCTGAAAGATTACCCGAAAGAAAATATGGATTGGCTGCTTGGCAAAGAATTTGGCTATGATTCATTAGGTACTATTATTGGCATTGCAAAAGATTTCAATTTTAACAGCCTGCACAATAAAATTGAAACGATGTTCATATTTAACCAGGGGTATAGCGGATATTTCAGCACAGTGTCGGTAAAAATAAACGGGGCAAAAAGTAAAGACGCACTTGCATTTATAGAGTCAACGTGGAAGAAAATTAACAACGACCATCCCTTTACGTACCAGTTTTTGGATGATCATTTCAATGATGTCTATCGTGCAGATATACAGGTAAGCAGTATTGTAGGCATATTAGCCGGGCTGGCTATTATTATTTCATGCCTTGGCTTGTTTGGGCTGGCATCGTACTCTGCAGAAAAAAAGATAAAAGAGGTTGGCATACGCAAAGTACTCGGTGCATCGGTTCAAAGCATAGTTACCCTGCTGTCAAAAAAATTTATAACCCTTGTTTTAATAGCAAACCTTATTGCATGGCCTATTGCCTGGTACACATTGCATGTATGGCTACAGGATTATGCCTACCATGTTGAGATCAGCTGGTGGGTGTTTATATTGGCAGGCATTGCAGCTATGCTTATAGCGTTAATAACGGTTAGTTTCCAGGCGATAAAAGCGGCGGTTTCAAACCCGGTAAAGAGTTTGAGAACGGAGTAACCTCACCCCCTACCCCCTCTCCACGCGGTGTAGAGGGGGAAAAAGCGAAGAACGATTTTTATTATGGGGATGAATTGAACGCCCGTCCGGATGGTTGGTCGGACGGGCATTGAATCATTCTCTACTATCATTCGCTTAAACTGGAAACTGGCAACCGGAAACTTGAAACTTCTTACCATCTCTTGCTTTTTACAATTAAAAATCTTAATTATGGGGAATTGAAAATAACCCATGCTTAAAAACTACCTGGTAACTGCTTTTCGCAACCTGCTAAAAAGAAAAGGGTTTACTTTTCTTAATATAATAGGCCTGGCTATTGGCATTGCCTGCTGCCTCTTGTTATTCCAATATGTATCATACGAAAAAAGTTATGATAGTTATGCCGAAGGAAATCATCTTTTCCGGGCTCAATTAAACTCTTATCAGCAGGGTAAACTTGCCTGGCAGGCAGCAACCACCTATCCTATTACCGGGCCGGATATGAAAAAAGATTATCCTGAAGTAGAAGATTTTTGCCGTCTCATCAATGCACCGCTATTACTTTCAAATGATCCAAAGCAGGTAAAATTTGCTGAAACCAAAGGATACTTCGCAGATGCATCATCCATCAAACTGCTTAACATACATATTCTAAAAGGCAATCCTGCAAATGTTTTAACAGGCAACGATAAGATGATATTGAGCGCAAGCATGGCAAGAAAATATTTCGGGAATGAAGAAGCTATAGGCAAAATGCTTACAGTCAGGGATGCCAGTATGGTTCAGCATTATGAAGTAACTGGTGTTTTTGAAGACTATCCCCCCAATTCACACCTTGTGTTAAATTACCTTGTTTCTTATTCAACACTCGGCAAAATAAAACGTTTACAGGGCATATAATAAAGATGCATTTCGCTCATCTGTAAACAAGGGTTTGCAAATATGCTCATAAAACCAGCCAAAAGGTGAGGTATGGCGCATTATACCGTCCTTATTCAATCCATTGTTTATCCTTATCAAACCCAAAACACGCGGTAAAAAACCGCTCAGTACAAAAATAAATAAGGGGTTTTTGCCAAACACATCAAAAAAGCGGCTCCAGGCGCCGCGCGCATTCTTAAATTCAATGAAGAAAATGGCGGTGCACAATGTAAGAATGGCAAGCCCGCTTGTATAAAGTACATAACTGCTTGTCCATATTTTTTTGTTTACCGGGAAAGTCAGGTCCCAGCAAAAGCCAACAAAGATCAATGCAACGGCAGCCATAAACAGGTTGCTCAGCATTTCATAAGTTTTGCCTTTTTGCTGAATATACCTGCCTACAAAATACCCTGCTATTATTTGTACAATAGCGGTTAAATTGCTCGTGATGCCTTCGGGGTCAAACGCCACACCCTCGCCATGATACATATGGGGTTCATGCAAAACAGCCTTGTCAACTGCAACGCCAAAATACCCTGACAGGCTATAAGGCGCACCGCCTGCCCCCAGCCACGCGCAAAGTATCCAGTATAAAAGCAAAAGGGCCGCGCTTATAGCAAACACCATTTTGGGTTTAAAAAAATAAACGATAAGGGATGCAAAAAAATAACATATAGCTATGCGTTGCAATACGCCAAGTATCCTCACACCGTGTATAACATCATCACTGCCGGCCCATTCCCAGGGCTTAAAAACAATTCTTCCATTTTGCCACATTAAAAACGGGCACCAGTTGAGAAATAAACCGATAAAAAAAATAAGCAGCGTTCTTTTAATAACTTTAGTCAAAAAAACGTTTGTGCCTGCCTGTTGAAACCTTGGCATTACAAAGGCCATGGCGTTACCAACAGCGAATAAAAAGAATGGAAAAACAAGATCAGTGGGCGTACAGCCGTTCCATGATGCGTGATCGAGCGGAACATAAGTGGACCCTCCCTGGTTATTTACCAATATCATTAAAGCAACAGTAGCGCCCCGGAAAACATCCAGCGAATAATATCTTTCTTTCATTATAGCTATTTGGGATTATAAACATTTAAAATTAACGAATAAACCAACAGGCGCAGAAAAAGAGCAAGCAACCGGCCAACGGTATCTTGCGTTTCTATTTGTCTAAAGGTTGTTAAACAGGCATTAGCACATATCAAAATCCTTATATTTGTGCCGGTCGAAAGATTAAATACCAATACGGGGGTGCTGACTTTAAACATCATTGCGTACTAAATGTGCCGATAAAATAATAAAACCGGTACTTTTTTTAAAAAGTTTATGTGTCCCAGGTGGCGGAGCTTTACATTTGTTTAATTTCAAACAGCCAAAATTTCTATTTCTAACCTCAATTCATGAAAAATATAATTCTGTCCCTTTGCCTGTTGATGAGTTCTTCCATCCTGTTCGCACAGGATCTGCAAAAGCAGGATCTGAGGCAAATACATGTTGACCAGCTTAGCGATGATGAGATAATTGCTTATTACAATAAATTGCAACAATCCGGTGTTTCATTAGACCAGGCCATACAAATTGCGTCTTCAAGAGGTATGCCGCAGGATGAAATTACCAAATTGGAACAGCGGATACAAACATTACAAAATTCTCAAAAACTATCTTCATCTTCACTTACGGGTAAAAAATCAGCAACTGATACACTTCAACCCGGCAGGTCTGAAAGCCAAACAACTCTTTTAACCCAGGATGAAGAGTTTGACAAAAGAATATTTGGCTCTGAATTATTCAACACGTCATCACTTACGTTTGAGCCTAACCTCCGCATTGCTACCCCTGCCAATTATGTGCTTGGCCCGGATGATCAACTGGTTATTGAAGTTTTTGGATTTTCGGAGGCCCGGTACACACTTACGGTAAGCCCCGAAGGAAATATCTATATCCCCAACGCAGGGCCAATATATGTCGCAGGCTTAACGATAGAAGATGCCACTGCAAAAATAAAGGCGAAACTGGCTTCCACTATTTATAAAGCCATTGTAACCGGAAATACAAAAGTGCAGGTAAGTCTTGGTAATATTAAAAGCATACGTGTAACTATAATAGGACAGGCTAAAAAACCCGGCTCATATACGCTATCCTCCTTATCTACGGCATTTAACGCATTGTCTTTATGCGGGGGACCTAACAAAATTGGCAGTTACCGTAATATTGATATTGTACGTAACAACAAAGTTTTTTAAAACTATCGACCTGTATAAGTTTTTAGTAAACGGCTATACGGAAGATAATGTAAGGTTAATGGACCAGGATATTATCCATATTCCATTTTACAAAACAAGGGTTACAGTGGGAGGCGAGGTAAAGCGCCCCGGAATTTTTGAAACAATTCCTGGTGATAACCTGCAGCAGATATTAGATGAAGCCGGCGGCTTTACCGACTCTGCATACCGCTCTGCAGTAAAGATCACTGAAATAACTGACAAGGAAAAGCAGGTTGCGGATGTTGATGGAAAGGATTTTGCAAGTTATATGCCTAAAGGAAGCGATTCTATTTATGTTGGAAAAGTTAGCGACCGCTATACAAACCGCATAACGATAGAAGGCGCTGTAATGCGGCCCGGAACCTTTGAATTAACACCCGGCTTAACTTTGAAACAACTTATTCAGAAAGCAGACGGTTTAAAGGAAGATGCATTTTTGAACAGGGGTATTATAACAAGATTGAAAGAAGACCTGTCGCCAGAAGTATTGGCGTTTGATGTTACTGGTATTTTAAACAATTCACAACCGGACATTCCCTTAAAACGCGAAGATAAAATAACGATATCTTCTATATTTGACCTTAAGAATAAAATGACCCTTGTAATACAGGGCGAAGTAAGATTTCCCGGCACATACGAGTACAAAGACAGCACAAGTATTAAAGATATTATTTTCCAGGCAGGTGGTTTTACCGAAGCGGCAACAGGCAAGCGTATTGAAATTGCGAGAAGGGTAAGTAATGCGGATGTGAACAGCAACTCAACGGAAATCGCACAAATAGTGCAGGTAGATGCTGCAAAAGATCTTGAATACACAGCCAATAATTTTTACCTGCAACCTTACGATGTAGTAATTGTACGCAACAATCCCGGCTACTTTACACAGAAAACCATAACAGTTGATGGAGAAGTTATGTACCCGGGCCCTTATGTAATTAACTCAATAGATGAAAAGCTAAGCAGTATTATAAACCGTACAGGCGGTTTTAAAAATACTGCCGACCCTTCAGGCGCATCATTAAAGCGCTTAAATAAAATTGATATTCAAACAGAAATAAAAACAGAAAAAGTAGGTAAGCTCGCAGTCATTAACAAAAGGGATACTACTGTTTCTGATTCGCTTACTAAAGAAGCGGGAAAACCCTATGACGTTATTGGTATTAACCTGGAAGAAGTGATGGCACACCCTGGCATTACTAACGATCTTATTCTTGAAGATGGGGATATTTTGTTTATCCCTAAAAAGAACCAGGCTGTTAAAGTGAGAGGTGAAGTATTATTTCCTACACAATTTGCTTTTCAACAAGGCCAAAGCATGAAATATTATATAGATAAAGCAGGGGGCTTTGCAGGTACGGCGCAAAGGCGCAGGTCATTTGTTTTAGGCGCTAACGGAAATGCCCGAAGGGTAAAGCATTTTTTATTTTTTAAAAGCTACCCTGAAATATATGGCGGAGATGAAATATTTGTTCCAAAAAAGCCAGAACGAAAAGGATTAGATACCGGTGAAACTATAGGGATATCTTCTGCAGTTGTGGGGCTTGCATCCGTAATAATAGCGCTGCTAAATAATTTAAAGCTATAAATAAAAGCTAACCCTTTTAAAATATGACTGAGCAAACTACAACAAATATTCCCGAAATATCGCTGGCAGATGTTACCAAAAAAATAAGATCGCTTTATCGTTATCTTCTTTCAAAGTGGCTGATCATATTAATTGTTGCTTTTATAGGGGGTATTGCAGGTATTACTTACGCATGGATGCAAACACCTAAATATGCCGCAGTTTTAACATTTTCAATGGAAGATGAAAAATCTTCAGGAGGTGGCCTTGCCGGTTTAGCCGCTCAATTTGGCCTTGACCTCGGTACCGTTGGAGGCGCCTTTACTGGTGAAAATATAGTAGTGCTGGTTCAATCAAACAGGATGATTGAGTCAACTTTGCTATCTGATATTTCCGTTAACGGAAAACAGGAATCCCTGCTCAATTATTATCTTGATATTTATGACTTCAAAAAAGGATTTAGCAAATCGCCTGATAAAGAATTAAGGAATTTAACCTTCCCTGATAAGCAGGATCCATCAACTTTTACGCGCCTGCAGGATAGTGTATTATTGCTGGTGATAAATGCGATGCAAAAAGGCGCCTTAAAAACCGAAAAGCCTGAGGCGAGAATGAATCTTTACTCAATAACATGCAAAAGTGAAGATGAAACGTTCTCCATTGAATTTTGCAAGCAACTTATAAAGAACGTATCAGAATTTTACGTTGATACAAAAACAAAGCGTTCGGCAAAAATTGTAGATATCCTTCAAAAAAGAGCAGATTCTGTAAAAACCGCCTTTAATAATGCGCTGCTTGGCAGGGCAGAATTAAGTGATGCCAATATTAATACGGCCCTGCAATTGCCCGCTGTTGGCATACAGCGCAAACAAACAGATGTAACCGTATTAGCAACTGCCTATGGGGAGCTGCTTAAGAACCTGGAGATAGCAAAGTTTAACCTGTTAAATGAAACTCCGTTGATACAGGTTATTGATGAACCGGTTGCACCGCTTGAAAAGAAGAAGTTGGGCAGGCTGCTGGGGGGGCTGATAGGAGGTTTCATAATGGGATTGTTATGTGTAATATATTTAACCGCGAAAAAAGCTTTTAAACAAAAAAGCGTTGAAGCCTAACATATAGTCCTTTCTTAAAAAATATGTCTAAATCCCCGTTATCAACAAGCCAGAGAATTGGTATTAATGCTTTTACATCTGCCACCCAGGTACTGGTTGTTGGCCTTGTATATTTTTTTTCTGTATAGGTTTTTACTCAGGCAATTAGGCCCTGCAATGCTTGGTGTGTGGTCGCTTGTATTAGCCACGGCTTCACTGGCAACAATGGCTAATCTTGGTATAACTGCAGGACTGGTAAAATTTGTAGCAGATTTTAACGCTAAAGGAATGATGGAAGAATTGCACAAGCTTCTGTTTACAGCATTTATTACAATAGTAGTTTTTTTTGGGTTGCTGGTAATTATCCTTTATTTTTTTATTTCATTAATTCTTTCAAAAATTGTTGCACATGAGTATGTTGCAGTAGCTATAAAAATGCTTCCTTTTTCTTTACTCAGTTTATTCATTAACGAAGTTGGCGGAGTGTTTACTTCGGTGCTTGACGGGCTTCAAAAAAATTACCGCCGAAATCTGATCTATATATTTTCCTCTGTTCTTATGCTGGTTGCCGGGTATATTCTTGTGCCAAAATTTGGCATAATAGGTATGGCCTATGCGCAGGTTGGGCAATCTTTACTTGTTGCCGCTGCAGCGTTTATTCTTTCATCAAAATTAATTAATGTCAAAAGTTTTTTCACCAGTAAGTGGAGTAAACCGGTATTTAAACAAATATTTTCATACGGTGTAAAGTTTCAGTTTATATCAGTTTGCCAAATGTTGTATGAGCCCACAACAAAAGCACTCATTAGCAAATTTGGCGGCATATCCGGCTTATCAATACTGGGGTTTTATGAAATGGCATCCCGCCTTGTGTCGCAGGTTAAGGCATTAATTGTTAACGCCAACCAGGTAATGGTTCCTGTCGTAGCATCTGCCATGCACAATAATATCAAATCGCTAAAAAATATTTATTTGAATTCTGTTTCAATTATAATGTTGGTTTGTGTTCCTATAATTACCTCCCTTGTTGTTTTTGCACCTGCAATATCTTTTTTATGGATAGGCCATTATGAACCTGCCTTTGTTATTTCAGTTTATCTGCTTTGCGGCGGTATATTTATCAATATTTTATGCGGGCCGGCCTATTTTGGTTTCCTGGGGGAAGGGGTGCTGGGTAGCCTTCTTAAAATTCATTTTTCAATGGCTGTGGCAAATGCTGCGTTTGGCTTATTGGCAGGCAAGTTTTTAAACGTTTACAGCATTATAGGAACATGGAGCGTAATATTAACGGGAGGGTCATTATTTGTTATGCATTATTACCAGAAAAGCAAAGGCCTCAATTTTAACACCTTACTTTCATTCAGAAACTTTGGCTTATTATTGTGTGCCGCCTTAACAATAATAGCTGCTAAGTTTTCCTTTGACCACATAACATCCCTCGGGATATTTTGGCAAATCTTTATTGACATAGTTATTCTTTCGGTTGCGTTTATTCCATTTATGATCACACAAAAATATTTTAAATTCTCAACGATGTTTAGGTTTAGAAAAGTTTAAATACACAAATAGCAATGGCTTTTATAGACAAATCGTTTTTCCGGAACCCTTTAAGAGAATATTTTTCCTGGCTGTTTAACAAAATAAACTACCATACAAAAAATCGTGGCAGCCACTTGCGTATTGGTTATAAAACAAGACTTACAAATGTAAAGTTCGGTAAATATAACTGGGTGAATGATAATACTGTTTTGCATAACGTTACCGTTGGCGACTTTACATATTTCTCGGCAAACAGCGTTATACTTGAAGCCAGTTTTGGTAAATTTTGCTCAATTGGCCCTAATGTTAAAGTAGCGCCGGGTAAACATCCTACACATACTATTGTAAGTACACATCCGGCTATTTATTCTAATCCGCCTTATTACAAAAAGAACTTTTCCGCAACTGACAAACATAACCCTTACAGGCATGTTGAAATTGGCAACGATGTGTGGATAGGTGCCAACGCAGTTATTGCTGATGGCGTAAAAATTAGCGATGGTGCAATAGTAGCTGCAAATGCTTTGGTTACAAAAAATGTTGAGGCATACTCAATTGTAAGCGGTGTACCGGCAATGCATGTGCGTTACAGGTTTACTGAAGACGAGATTGCAGCTCTTCTCAAAGAACGTTGGTGGGATAATAATATAGAATGGCTCGAAAAGAACGCAGTTTATTTGTGGGATATAAAAGATTTTATGCAGCATTTTGCAACAGCGCCAAACGAAAACGAAAAACATGCGCAGTGATCTCTATACAAAATTACAGCGGGCAAAATACGCGTGGCATGCTTTAAAAACAAGGTGCTGGTATGCTTTGTTTATGAAAAAATGCGGCAAAAAAAAATACGATTGTAAAACCTATTGTATTAACGCCCTCATGCATAACCCTTGGCGATTATGTATTTATAAGAGACCATTCCAGGCTGGAGGGTGTATTTTCTTATGCAGGTATTTTTTATACTCCCTCAATCACTATTGGAAACCGGGTTTGTATTGAGCAAAATGTGCACATTACCTGCGCCTCCAATATACAGATAGGCAGCAATACGGCTATTGCAGCAAATGTTACCATAACAGACATAGAGCATCCATATACAGATATTTCACTGCCACCGGAAAAGCAGCAAATTAAAGTTAAACAGGTGCAAATAGGTGAAGATTGTAAAATATACAATAACGCCGTAATTCTTCCGGGTACAATTTTAGGCAAACACACTGTTGTGGCAGCAAATGCAGTTGTGTTAGGTAAAGAATACCCTGCCTTTTGTGTTCTTGCCGGCATACCTGCAAAAGTTATAAAACAATATGATTTTAAAAGGGAATTGTGGCTTAATGCAGAAAATAAATGAATGAGTAAATGAAAAATATTTTAATTACCGGGGGTGCTGGTTTTATTGGTTCGCATCTTTCCCTCCGGCTTCTTGAAAAAGGATATAATGTAAGAGTTTTGGATAACTTGTCGGAGCAAGTGCATGGCAAAGAGCCTGGAATAACATCTCCCTTATACAAATCAATAAAAAATAAAGTTGAATTTATTAAAGGTACCGTAACATCAAGGAGTGACTGGGAAATGGCGTTAAAAGGCCAGGATGCAATAGTTCATCTTGCAGCAGAAACGGGTACTGGCCAATCTATGTACCAGGTAGAGCATTATACGGCTATAAATATACAGGGCACCGCATTAATGCTCGACATTCTTACCAACCGTCAACACCAGGTGGAAAAAATCGTTGTAGCATCCAGCAGGGCCATATATGGTGAAGGAAAATATTTTAGCAATGAGTTGGGGGTTGTTTATCCTGCACATAGAACGAATGCGGATATGCAGAAAGGCGATTTTGAGGTAAAATACCCCGGGTCAGGTCCTTTAACAGTAATGGCTACCGATGAATCTTCAAAAGTACATCCGTCCTCCGTATATGGCATTACCAAACAGTTACAGGAGCAACTGGTTATAAATGTTTGTAATGCCAAAGGCATTGCTCCTGTGGCCTTCCGCTATCAAAATGTTTACGGGCCCGGCCAGTCGTTAACAAACCCGTATACAGGCATATTATCTATTTTCTCAAACAGGATAAAGGCTGGGCAGGGTATTAATATTTTTGAAGACGGGAAAGAAAGCCGTGATTTTGTTTTTATTGATGATGTTGTAGATGCAACTATTGCAGGCCTTGAAAATGAGGTTGCAAACGGGAATATATTTAATGTTGGTACGGGTAAAGCAATTACAGTATTGGCAGTGGCTAAAACGTTAATGAAATGTTTTGGGAAAGAAGTTCCTGCTGATATCAGTGGCATGTACCGCTTAGGTGATATAAGACATAATTTTTCGGACATTTCGAAGTTAAATGGCCTGTTAGGCATAACTGCAAAAGTTGAGTTTGAAGAAGGCATCAAAAAGTTTGTATCCTGGGTTGATCAACAAACTGTTTCCGAAAATAATTACGAGCACTCTCTTAACGAAATGCGCGAAAAAGGGTTATTAAAATGAATAAATTAGGGTTGGTAACGGTTTTGTACAACAGCGATGACGTGCTTGAAGGCTTTTTTAAAAGCGTCGCATCCCAGTCATACACTGATTATGTATTATATATTGTGGACAACTCTCCATCTTCTGCAACAAGGTCTTTATTAAAACAATTAAATACTCAATTCAAAATTACAGGCATAACACATATTGAGAATGAAATAAATACAGGCGTAGCTGCGGCCAACAACACGGGTATAAAAAAAGCTTTTGAAGATGGCTGTACCGACTTTATAATATTGAATAACGATATCGTATTTGAGGATGTCAATACATTTGCTACCCTCGTTGATATTGCCAATAATAATATAGCTGACATAATTGCTCCCAAAATCTATTATTACGGCACTAAAAAAATATGGTATGCCGGAGGCTCATTTAATAAGTGGAAAGGAGGCATAAAGCATTTTGGGGACAGACAGGAAGACAAAGGCTTATATGATAAGCCGGCTTATGTGTCCTACGCGCCAACGTGTTTTGTATATATAAAAGGTGAGGTTTTCAAAAAAACTGGGTTAATGGACGAAACTTATTTTGTTTACTGTGACGATCTTGATTTTATGTATCGCGCCTTACAGCATGGTTTCAGGTTATACTATCTTCCTAACCCATTTATTTTTCATAAAATAAGCAGTTCAACCGGCGGCACACTAAGCGCTTTTGGCATATATTATGTTACGCGCAACAGGATATTTTTTGTACGTAAATTTTTAAGAGCTCCGGTTAAGCCAATAGCTCTTTTTTATACATGGTTTAGCCTGTCCGTGCTTCTCCTTATTTCGCACAAAAGAAACCTTATTAAAAAACTAAATGCCGGCTTTGCAGATGGTTTTAAATTAAAGGCAAAATAATAAACTGCATTTCAATTAACTCCTGATCCCGACAAGAAAATAATTTATGCAAACCCAGGATAATTTTAAAAAAACCGAAATAGTGCCGGCAGTCTTATTTTTCTTTCTAACCTTCAGCATAATAATGCAGGATTTAATTTTGCAAAATTACTTTGGCACTATCGCCAGATCGCCAATTGTATTTATTTCCCCTGCGTTATTTGTTTTTCTTCTGGTTTATCAAAAAAAGGTATTTTTTAGCCGGTTAGTAAAATATTATTTCAATTATGCAGCCATAACTATCATAAGTTCCCTGCTCATAATGCTGGTTACAATTTTTTTTGTAACTAATGGTAATATGAATGTTTACTCGGAATTCTTCCCCGTTAAGTTATTGAAAACATCTTATTACAATTTAACTTATTTCTTTACAATTTACAACCTTTTCATTTTATGCCAGTGCATGTCTGTTAACACAATATGCCGTGTACTGGAAGTTTTTGTATATTTTATGGTAGTGTACGGTTTACTCCAATTATTTTTTGGTTTAAGAATACCTTTTATCAATACCACCACAAGTGATGTAACTAGAATTTCATTAACGGCTTCTGAACCGTCTAATGCTGCGCCCATGTTTTTAACGATAGCAGCAACAGCACTGGGGCTAAGGTTTTATCTTAAACGAAATATTCTTATTTCGTACATTCATATTATACTAATTTTTGTGATGCTGGTTTTAATTGGTTCAAAGGGTATTTTACTGTTACTCCCCTTAGCCATTATTATTGCCGTAAGAAAGGCGCTTACTTTTAAAGTAGTATTTGTTGCATTACTTGTAATGATACCGCTAATTTTTGTAATCATTCACAATGTTATCCCCCTTATGGTAAAAGACATCAGTGATTTTAATAGTTTTAGCACCAGGATAACCTGTCTGGTTGCAGCCTGCAAAAGCCTCTTCTTATATCCGCTTGGTGAGGGCTACGGAACTTATCTTGTGTATTACCCACCTATGTTATTACCCACAAATAATGAAATTGTACATATTATCGGGCTGCCCCTTCTTAATATAGAACTTACAGATATGGTTCAAACAGGAAAAAAACCTTCCCGCTAAATCAGGTATAGCAAATGAAATTGTTTATAATGGCATTATTGGTATAATATTCGTTTACTATGTTTGCAGATATTATGTAAGCAAGGTAAGGCTGATAGATAACAGGTTGACAGGGCTTATATTTTCTTCCCTCGGCATACTGTTGCTTATTACTTTTATGTTTACGGCTATACTTGAAACTGCATATTTTTATTTAATCCCTCTTGTTGTTGTACCAAAATTAACTGCCGGTCAGGGCAACTTATAATAAAGTGAAAAAAATTTTGTTGCTTGTTCCGCAAAACGTCATTCCGGCAACGGATGGAGGTAAAATTGGTATTTATAAACCAATGCAGATGCTGGCAGAAGAGTTTACTGTAAAAGCACTGATTTTTATAGGCAAGAATGAAAAATTTGATGCAGCCGCATATAAAAAAATAAAGGTAGATGCTGTTACCGCCCCTGTTAATAAAAAAGACAATATTTTTTCTGCTATTTTTAACATTGGTGCAAACCTGCCGTTTAAATTCAGCAAGTATTATTCAAAAAAGCATAAGGCACTTATTGAAGATATCTGCAATACCTGGAAGCCCGATATTCTTATTTGCCATCATGCCCACCTGGCAAATTATTGTGAAGGGTTAAAAAATAAATTCCCTTCCATATTGCTTATCCTGAGGGAACATAATGTTGAATATTTGCTGGTTGAGCAATATTACCGGTACCAGGGCAATTTTTTGCTCAGGCTGTTTGCATTCTGGCAATATAAAAAAACAAAGAGCTTTGAAATAAAGTGCTGGGAGTATTTTGATAAAGTTGCATTTATTTCAGATACAGATTTTAGATGCTTCAGGCGCTACGGAAAAACTGAAGGATATACTATTTACGACGGAACGGATAATATTGCCAAAAATATCGCTGGCATTTCAGAAAAAAGCAAAGCTTTCCTTTTTTCCGGGAGTCTCGGCTCTTATCAAAATAAAATAAATCTTTATCAGTTTATTCACTTCATTTGGATACCCTGGAAAAAAAAATTTCCGGCTTCGGCCGGTTACGAATTATGGATAACGGGTGACCGGGATAAACAATCTGTAGCCACCAGGCTAAAGTTAAACGCCGAATATGAAAGGCTGTATAATATATGCATACTTGGCTTTGTTGATGACATTGCCGCCGTTATGCAAAAAGCGCAATTCTTTCTTTCACCAACAATAATCGGTGCGGGCATAAGGATAAAGGTTTTGGAGGCATTGGGGTTAGGCTGCGTTATTTTTTTAACCGAAAAAGATCTTGATATATCCGCGGAGTTAAAAGATGAAAAAAATGTATTGCTCTATCACAGCCTTACAACATTTAACAACAAATTTGAAAAAGTACTGGCTGGCGGTTCTGCGCTATATTATAATATTGCAGAGCAAGCCGTAATAACTGCGGATAAGTATTTTACCTGGAATGTTTTTTATAAAAAATTAAAAAAGCTTTTTCCACCTCTTACATAAGTTTTAAATTTCTGCAGTACTCATTTCAATATTATCAGGGTAAAGTATTGCAGGTAAAAAATAAATAATGACCATTAGTGTTTTGCAAGTGGGGAAATTTTTCCCGCCGGAAAGCGGTGGTATTGAAACAATCACAAAAGATCTTGTAGAGACTAATGGTGAAAATTATCATTCAGATGCTCTTTGTTTTTCTTCTTCATATAAAACGAAGATTGAATACATAGGGGCTGCTAAAATAATAAGATGCGGTACCCTCTTTACTTTAGCTTCAATGCCATTTTCGCTTAGCTACTTCTGCATTTTTAAAAAAATCAGAAGATCGTATGACATAATTCATCTTCATCATCCTAATCCACTGGGCGTTATTTGTCTTTTACTTTTCAGGTATAAAGCCAGGCTTATTATCCACTGGCACAGCGATATTCTGAACAAAGGGCTGTTTTACAAGGTTTTTGCGCCAATGGAAAAAGCGTTGCTTAAAAAAGCTGACAAAATTGTAACTACGTCGCCGGTTTATATTACAGGGTCGCCGGTTATACGGCAATTCAGTTTTAAGAGCACTTTCATCCCATGTGCAATTAACGAGGCTTCGTTAAAAGCTGATGAAGTATTAGTAAATGAGATAAAAATAAAATACAAAAATAAGAAAATCATCTTCTCACTGGGCAGGCATGTTAGTTACAAAGGTTTTCACTATCTTATTAAAGCTGCTGCATATTTAAAAGATGAAGCTGTAATACTTATTGGCGGAACAGGCCCTTTATATAATTTTCATAAAAACCTGGTAACGGAATTGCACCTGGAAGAGAGTGTTTTTTTGTTGGGCACGATACCGAATTCAAACCTGGGCAGTTATTATAAGGCATGTGATATTTTTTGTCTGCCCTCATGTCATAAGTCAGAGGCGTTCGGAATAGTATTGATAGAAGCTATGCGTTTTGAAAAGCCTGTTGTAGCAACTAATATTCCTGGCTCGGGTGTAAGCTGGGTAAATTTAGATAAAGTTACAGGCCTGAATGCAGAAAATGAAAACCCGCTTTCAATTGCCGAAGCAATTATAAGCTTGCTGTCAGATGATCAACTGCGGGCAGAATATGGCAAAAACGCATATAATCGGTATAAAGAGCTTTTTACAGATAAACAAATGCGCAAATCTTTTGATGAACTATACAATAATTTATTGAAAAATGGTTAACTGCATTAACTGTATGAATCAGCATCGTTTGCAAAAATGTGTCCACTTCTGGCAAGGAATGGAACCACGTGGAATAATTTATGGTAGAATAAGAAAATATAAAAGCAGTTCATCGGTAGTGTATAAAAATATATTAATCCCCATATTAACTCTGCGGCAATTCGCAGCTTAAAAGATTACCGGGTTATTCGTGCGTGTTAATCTAATGTTTATTCTATTAATTTTACTTATGTTGCCTGAAAAGTTTTTTGAATTATTTGCTAAAGAGCTGGAAGTGCATACCGAAATGCAGGGCTATTATAAATATCTCGAAAAGAGATCTTACTGGCATTTTCGCAGAAATTATTTTTTAGAGCGGCTCCGGTATGTTAAAAAATATATAGTTGATGCACCTGTTAACATTGAGGGCTTATATGTTTGGGATTGCGGCTGTGGTTATGGCACTGTGTGCCTTTATTTAGCCATGAACGGCATTAAGACTTACGGCACCACACTTGAATTTTACTATGATTCCGTACAAAAAAGGAAAGAATACTGGAGCCAATATGGGGACACTTCTTTATTTACCTGCTCTTACGAATACCTGTTTGACAATCATCCCAAACCAGGCAGCTATGACTGGATCATAGTACAGGATACCCTGCATCATTTAGAGCCTATTGCTGATGCTTTGCAAATATTTAAGAAAAGCCTTAAAGCAAATGGTAAAATACTTGCAGTAGAAGAAAATGGCAATAATATAATGATTCGTTTGCAACGGTATAAGGATCGCGGCAATAATCTTATCATTTCAATGTGGGACGAAAAACTGCAAAAAAATATACTTATTGGTAATGAGAATATTCGCAGTTTAGCTAACTGGCAACAATTATTTGAAAAAAATGGCTTTTATATACAAAGTGAGAGTGTACAATATATTCGCTATTTTCCTCCACTTTATTATCGCTTTTCAAACCCGGATAAACTGTTACAATTAGAACGGAATATACAGCTTAAAAAGGGGCTTAGAAGGGAGTATCTTTTTTTCGGGGTAAATTTTGTTGGGTCAAAAATAGTGCCGGAAGAATTAGCAAATAAATAATAATTTTTTTTTCAATTTTAATTTTTACGTTTCACAAAACGTTCTATTTTTATTATCCCTAAACAGAAATTCCTTTGATTTAAAAAAAATTATCTATGT
>JABDFW010000072.1 GCA_013286305.1 Bacteroidota bacterium | reverse complement strand
TCCTCATTCTTAAAATACTCTATTGAATCTTTAGTTTGTTTAAAAGCATCTGAGAGAACGCCAGGACGTTGATTTTCGCTATTATTTTCCAGGGCTGTTGCTTTTGAGGAAGCTTTTTCAGATAACGATTTATAGTAATCTTTTAAAGTGCACAAGGTATATTCCATTTTATCAATTTTAACAGAATCCATTTGTTCACCATTAATATAATGCCCTTTTTTACATATCTTTAATTCTGCCTCCGTTAATTTTTCTTCAAGGGTTTGCTGGTGGCAGGCATATAACAATGATAGTAAGGCAAAAAAATAAAACTTCTTCATATTGCAGCTTGTTTATAAGTTTAGTAGCTAATTGACCAACAAATTAAACTCTCTTTTTTAAATACGCAAATTTTTAGCAAATTAAAATTTTGCCGGTAATGGCATAAAAGCAAACGCTCAAAAAATGTAACTATTAAGATTGACATTAAAGAATTAGTACACGAATTAAAAATACAAACCACTAATCTAACAGAGGCAACAGGCAAAATAAAAGATATGGTAACACAAGCATTGGTTAGTGCAGTTAATGACACAGAGATTGGTATGGAATAGTCATTTTTTTATTTGCATTCTATAAATACTATCAATGTTAATATAGATGTTATTAAAATCTTTTTGATAAACAAATCCAATTGAATGTAGTGAGATATGATTTGATTTCTCTTTTATAAAGGAAATCTTATAGCGAAGTGAATATATCTTTACCGATGTATCTGCACTTTGAGCAATATCGTTTATAAAATCCTCTTCGCCCTTGTAAAACTGTATTGAATCCTTAGTTTGCTGGGAAGTATCGGACGCCATACCCGGGTGGGGGTTTTTAACGTTATTTTCGATACGACCAGCTATTGAAGATGCCCTTTGATTTAAGTATTTGTAATAGTCCTTTATTGACCCCAAATTGTAGTGCAAATCTTCTATTTTCATTGAGTCAATTTGTTCATTTTCGATATGTGGATTTGATTTCCATGAATTCAATTCAATCGCTGTTAATTTTTCTTTAAGGGTTTGCTGATGGCATGCATACATCAATGATAGTAATGTAATAAAGTAAAGCTTTTTCATATTGCAGCTTGTTTTTAGGTTTAGTTCCTAATTCCCCGACAAATTAAACCCTCTTTTTTAAATACGCAAATTTTTAGCAAAATAAAATTGGGGGGAGTTACCAATAACAGGCACAAAGCAAACGCCTCAAAAAATGTATCTATAAAAATTGACATTAAAGAACTAGTGCATGAATTAAAAATTCAAACGACAAATTTAACCGAAGGAGTAGGCAAAATAAAAGATATGGTAGCACAAGCCCTGGTAAGTGCGGTTAATGACAGCCAGATCGCAACGGGGGATTGAATTTTTAAAATTAACCTATTACAAATATAGGTAATTCAATATCTTATTTTGCTTGAAAAGCTTTATCAATAAGTTTGACTACATTATCATTCTCAACAATACTTAAGTCCTTCTCATTCATAAAAAGCTTATTGTGGCTATCTGTATTTTCTTTATTCGTCCTGATTATTGAATGATAATCAACTTCATAAATTTTAACAGCTGTATCTGACTTAGCTATCAACGTATCAAAATCTTGTGATACGCTTGGTAGTTGTTCCTCGTTTATGTGTTTATTAGTTAATATTTTTCCCTTCCAATATTCAAAGTACCTACTCATAGGTTGCTCACTATAGCGAACACTGTCCAGAGTAAGGCTTTCTAAAGAACCATCCTTTGAAACTTCGCTAGTGACGAATTTTTTTAAAGCCTGAGTTATTTTTTCTTCTGTAGTCTGTTGAGTACAGGTAAAGAACAATATAGAAAGGGTAAGCAGTAAAAAAATGTACTTCATGTTTTTAAGGTATTGAAAGCTAATATATATAAAAAAATTAGCATGACAATATTTTTACTGTTGGCGATACAATAATGCATGTACAGGGGCAGTTGCAAACGTTGCCCGAGGCAACCAAAGACAGTTTTATAAGCTCGTGGAACGAGGTGATGGATTTGGCCAATAATATATTTGAACTAACCAATAAAGTATCTGAAATAACAAAAGGTTTTAAGGCCGCATAGGTAGCGCAGGCCTATGGCATAACCGAGGCAAAGGCTGCGGAAGCCATTGCCAGCGTATATAAAGCTTTGGCGTGAAGCCTTGGGCTAAAGCCCGGAGTTTATGCTTTTCGATTGCCCCAGCTTTAAAGCTGGGGTTAATGAAATGCACCCCCAAAAAAAACTTTAAAATAAATTTTTTATTTACTAAATTTTTTAGTAAATTGCTTGAGATTGAAATTGAGAACAGGTTGAATATTGAACAAGGGTTTGAATATCGAGCAAGGAACAAGGAATCCTGAATGTTGAAGGGAAGAAGAGAAATGAATATTGAACAAGGAACAAGGGATTTTGAATGTTGAAGGGAAGAAGAGAAATGAATATCGAGCAAGGAATCCTGAATGTTGAAGGGATGAAGAGAAATGAATATCGAACAAGGAACAAGGGATTTTGAACTACAAACTATCACAAAGTGATCCCTTTAGGACAAACTGAAAACTATAAACTGAAAACCGTAAACTGTAAACTTACACATGGCAACAATTAAGCAACCGGTACAGGATATTTTAACGCTGCTGGGCAATATGCAGGTGGTAAATGCAGATGGCAATACCGTTGTGCTCTACACGCGTGTTTGGAACAACCAGTATAAGCTTGAGCAGGATGGCAAATTATACAGCTATGCCAAACCGGCTGCGTTTGTTGAAGTGGTTAACCAGGCCGCATATTCAGTGTTGGGGCAGGGCTACCGCAGTGCGGATATAATTTTCCGTATTCATTTAATACACGAATATTACAACATTGATGGCACCCTTGAACAGGACCTTGCCATATTTGACCTTAGGGACGCGGTGATTGCCCTGCTGCACCTGCACTGCCCCACAGGGTGCGGACCGCTGAATGCGGTAAAAGAACAGCAGGAATATGACCATACCAACATATACCATTACACCATTGACTTTGTTTGCAACTTTACCGATACAGGAGGCAGCACCGACGGGCAGTTTATATACAGCGTGCCGCCCTATGATGCACAAATAGAAACCCCAGCCCCGTAAGGGCAGCCGCCAGGCAAAAAAACTATAACACAAACACATTTATTTAACCGCTTTTGCTGCAGGTACAGCAGGGGTATAAACTTACCATGAGTATAAAGCTATGGCACGATCAATATCGTTAATACAATCGCAAATAAACAGCAGCCTGCAGGCTAACCTTGCAACAGTTGGAATTACTTTAGATACAACACAATGGAGTAAAAGAAACATTCTGCGACTGCTGTGTTTTTGTGTTGCCACGGCGATAGCCGTGCTTGAACAACTGATTGACGTTTTTACCGCTAATGTGGAAGCTGTTGCAGCATCGGCAGCACCTGCAACAGATGCATGGATACAGGCACAGGTATTTAAATTTCAGTATTCGGCCACTACGCCGCAGATCATCCAGTTTACAGCAGGCCTGGCGCCATACTACCCTGTTGTTAACAGCACACTGCAAATTATTACACGCTGCAGTGTAACAACCACATCGGCCAATAACGTGCTTATTAAAGTGGCTACAGGTACAACGCCTGCTGCATTATCGCCAACACAACTATCGGCATTACAGGCATATATAAGCCCGCCAAACGGTATTGGTATTGCCGGGGTTAACTACATATGCTCATCCGGCAGCGCCGATATTTTATTTGTGCAGGCCAATGTTTATTACCAGGGGCAGTATTCGGGCATCATACAGGCGAATGTAATTAATGCTATAAACAACTATCTGGCAGTGCTGCCATTTAACGGGCAGGTAAAAATATCTGACCTTGAAAATACCATACGCAATGTTGCCGGTGTGAATGATGTGGTGTTGGTGAATGTGAGTGCAAGGGCAAACGGCGGAACTGCCACCTATCTTGTACAATCCGAAGCTGTTATAAGCAGGCTGTGGAATACCGTTGCGGGGTACATAGTGCCGGAAGATCCGGGAAGTAATGACCTAATACATCAATTAACCCTTATAGCAGAATAATGAGCGACTTTTATGATATAGACCTTGCGCAACCTGCTGCCAATGCAACGCCATCGCAGCAATCGCTACAGCTTTTGTCTGTTGATAAAAGGGTTATGCCTAACCCGCGTATATTACAAAGCCTTTTTGCGCCGCTGCAATGGCTGCGCGACCTGTGGCTGGGCACCTATCGTTTAGGGGACACATCAAGCCAATGGTTAACAGGCACAATTTATTCAGTTGGCGGCCGTGTGCAATATCAAAAACAGGTTTGGGAATGCCTCGTGGCGAATACTGCGTCATCAACCAATTTTCCGGCAACCGGCGGCACTTACTGGATGCTGGTACAGGCCAATTTTATTGGGTTGAGTGAAAGGCTTGGCTACAACGGGCAATGCATAGTGCTTACCTACGCGTTAAATAAATGGTTTGGAACAACCTTCAGGCAACCGACCGGAACGAGCGATATTTATATTAGTAATAATACTATTCCACCGGGTGTTTTTATTGCAGGCGGCAGCGAGGCGGCAAGCAGCCAGTCGTTTACCGGCCATTCAAGTGCGTATATCATCAACTCTTATTCATTCTCGGTGGAAACCAATTTCACTATTAATGTTCCGGTTGCCGTGTACAATGCATTGGATACAACAGGATCAAATAACGATAAGATATTCAGGTCGTTTGCGGGTAAGTATATCCCCAGCGGCCTGGTTTATTCAATAGCAACTTATTAATGATGATAAAAGCCATTGATACATATTACAACCAGCATTTATTCAGGTCGAGGCTTGAGGCACGATGGGCTGTTTATTTTGATGCACTTGGTGTAAAATGGGAATATGAAAGCGAGGGATATGACCTGGGGAACGGGATGAGATATTTGCCTGACTTTTATCTTCCTCAACTTGATTATTATGTTGAGATAAAACCTTGCCCTGAAAAAAGAAACGATTTTGAGAGATGGGAGCGTTTTGCCGGATTAATTAAAAAACCTTTAGTAGTGCACTATGGTTTACCCAATGCCCTTACAACCCCATTGATAAAGGGAATAGGTGATGTTATAGCGGTAGTGCCGCTGTACAATGTTATATGCCCTGAACATGGCATCTTTTTTATATGCGGTGGCAATTATGGCGCAGATAAAGGATGGCAGGATGAATTTAAAGATCATATAATAAAAGCAAAAACCGCGCGGTTTGAAAATTTTAAATAAAAATAGCATGAGTTAGTGATAATACATGACGCAACCAATCCTGAAAGGATTGAATGTTTACAGTGATTGTGTGACGGGGACATTCGACCCCCGATGGGGTCGTACAGATCATGTCACTTTTCTTTCTATAAACATTTGAACCCGTTGGGTTAATATATAATTTATGCCTTTGTTTATCCCGAACTCAAATTAAAATAATAACACAATAAAAAACATACATGAAAAATCTTGATCTCTCGGCGGTTTCATCAACAGTTGGTTTTCCCGTAAAGGCAGGTACTTTAAATTTTTTACAATTAGCTTACCAGGAGGTGATGAATGCCATTGCCAATAACCTGCTTGGCGCCAGGGCCGATTCGTCCGGCTACTATATTTTGTTTGGCTGTGTTAACAGCGGCAGCGGCAGCACCTTTACCATTAGCGCGGGCGCCATTTATTACAACGGTGTTGCCTATTTGGTGCCTGCTGCATCGTTTACGGCGGCGGGCGGGCAAACCGCGGTGGGCACTATACAAACCACACAATATACCAGCAATGCCGACGCGGTGCTGTTTACTGACGGTGTTAGCCGCAACGTGCATAACATAAGTCAAATAGTTTTTGCCGGCGGCACAAGCGGCAGTGGCAATGTTGACTTTGCTAATTTAAAAATGTGCGGGTTGGGATTGAATGTAGTTACAGGCAGCACATTTGGCAGCAGCTACGTAGTAAAATTTGACCAGGATAAAACAGAGGAGTTTACTACCGCAAGCGTTGATACCACCATTACTTTTGATTTTACCAACGCAGTACCCGGAGCTGTTGTAAGGCTAAAATGGACGTGGGGAAGCGGGCGCACATTAACAGTAACCGCAGGCACAGGGCAAACTGTTTTATTAGACAGCGGCGATCTTACCAAATGTGCGAGCCACACAAACACCGCTTACTTTTTGTACGCAGGTAAAAACACTGCCGGCAACGATGAAGTTTCTTACAGCATAAATCAAACAGCATGATAAAAAGGTTTAGAGTTGGGAAGTATTTGGCGCCTTGCTATTTCGCTAATAATACGCCCGGAAGCACTACGAGCTTAACGGCCAATTTTACTGTTGATTTAAAAGGTGCGCCCGGTGCCACCGTTTATTTACAGGTAACAACATACATTGCATCACCAGGCACGCCATTTTTAAAGGTAGATGGCACCACGTATGTGCTGAATGACACATTTACTAAAACCCTTGACGGAACAGGAACCTATAACCTGGCAATACAGATAGGGTTTAGCAGCGGCGGTGGAGCACAGAGTATAAACATTTTCCTGGCTATTGATAATGTGAGCCCGGGAAAAATCGGAAGCCCTGCTACACAGGGGGAAACTTATACAACTTCTTAATAAAGTTCTATTTAATATGGAAGCGAATAATATTTATAAGAAAGCGATAAATTCCATCTCGCATAACAGGGCGATTAAGGGCTACCTGAAGCCTAACCTGGCGGTAAGATTTGAGAAGTATATAAACGACCACGATGTTAATGTAAGCACTGCCATAAACCGTGCTGTAAGGTTATTGGTAGATGTGCGAGAGGATGAGCGGAAGGATGAAGATATTAATTAGCAGGTGTTATTAATTGCCACGCACCTCTGGGCGGGAAGAGACTAACAAAGAGAACTTACAGGCTTTAGCCCCATCTCTGTTTGGGCTAAAGCCGGAATTAAATGGAGTTCTTATTATCCCCGTCCTGAAGGGCGGGGCAATTCAACACAATCCTATACATTTGTATGTAATAACGCACAATACATGCTATCATACGAAAAGCTATTATTAGAAAATAAACAGTGGGCCTCAGAAAAGCTTGCAGAAGACCCTGATTACTTTAACAATCTTGCACAAATACAAACCCCTGAGTTTTTATGGATAGGCTGCAGCGACAGCCGGGTACCGGCAGACCGCATTACCGGTACGCAGCCGGGCGAAATATTCGTGCACCGCAACGTAGCCAACCTGGTTATTCATACCGATGTAAACTTGCTTAGCGTGCTTGATTTTGCGGTTAACCATTTAAAAGTAAAGCATGTTATTGTATGCGGGCATTATGGTTGCGGCGGCATAAAAGCAGCACTTACACAACATGATTACCGGTATGTGCTAAACATGTGGCTGCGTAATATTAAAGACGTGTACCGCCTTTACCGCGATGAACTGGATGCCATTGAAGATGAAGAAAAGAGAGGCGACCGCCTTGCAGAACTGAACGTGAAGGAACAGGTATTGCACCTGGTTAAAACATCTATTATACAAAGGGCATGGAAAAAAGAACAGCGCCCCGACCTGCACGGATGGATATATGGTTTAAAGGATGGCATTATAAATACTGTTTTTGAAATGAAGGCCGGCTCGTATATTGACCCGCTGTATGCGTATGATGATTTGTAATAGGTAGTTTCCAGTTTTCGGTTTACAGTTTTTAGGTTCTGTGTTTTGGGTTCTGTGTTCCCCGTTATCAATCAACGTTCTCCCGTCCGCACAACAAACGAAAAACTTTTTCAAGCTCAGCTATAGTTGATGATGGGGCAACCGGCGGCAATTGCAGGTATGTATGCCGTAAACTATTTAGCGTATTGATATTTATATTGCTGTTGTTACAACCATTAGTCAGCATATAACAGGCAATGCTTTTTAATGCGTTGGCTTTTATACGTATAGTATGCGGTGCATGCCTTGCTGGATGAATGTGAATAGGTTTTTCGTTATTTAAATATCGCAATGTGAAACAGGATGTATCGCTAAGCTGGCATAATTTGAAACCATCATTTATCCATTGCCTATACGCTTCAATATCACTAATGCCTGATGTTTGCAAATAGCCGCTAACCTGTTGCAATATATCATTCACACCAAGGCTGCCGCAATACATATCTAATTGCGAGCTGCCCAGCGTTTTAATGGTTATAATATTTTGATCACTAATATCCCCGGCATTATTATACAGCCATGCTTTAATATACCCGAGGTGGTGTTTAAACGGGTGAAACAGAATATACGCTGTCATGGTTGCTGGTTTCCGGTTTCCAGTTTGTAGTTTCCAGTTTGCCCCAAAGGGATCACTTTATGATAGTTTGTAGTTGAATACAACATCCGGGATCCCTTGTTCTTTGCCCGTTATTTAAACGCTTACTAACACGAATTAAGACGAACCTGCTTGCCGCAGGCCGGTTACATGAATTGCAAACCACGCAACCAATAAACTACTCCTTTACCAGTCAACTTTCAACCTACAGATCAACCAATCAACTGATTTTTGCCAATTGGAATTTAATTTTTGGAACTTGCCATGGCTATTTATCATCCGGGTTAAGTAACCTAAAAACAATCCCTGCCAGCAGGCCACCGCCAAAGCACCCAACGGCATATACCCATATATCACCCAGCCCTTTAAGGTTAAGCAGCATGGCGCCCAATGCCACGGCGGGGTTAAATGCGCCGCCCGAAATAGGGCCTAATGCAAATGCCATGCTCACCACGGTAAACCCAATGGCAAGGCCGTAAAAGCTGTTTCCATTGGTGGCTTTTGATGTAGCCACATTCAACACTACGTACGCAAGGGCAAATGTACCTATCAGTTCAGCAATAAGCGGGTGGCTAATATTGGTAAGCGGCACAGCCGTTTCGGGCACTTTATCGCCCATTAAAAACTTAACGATCAGCGCTGCAACCACGCCGGCAATAAACTGAGCAATCCAGTAGGGTACCGCATCTTTAATGGTAATGCGGCCACGCACAAGCACTGCCAGTGTAACCGCGGGATTGTAATGGCCACCGGAAATATGGCCGCCGGCAAATATCATAACCATTAATACAGACCCTATTGCAATGGGCGCTAATGGTTCGCCACCAGTTACGGTAAGGCCTACAGTAAGTACAAGAAAAAAAGTGCCGATAAATTCTGTAATGTATTTTCTCATAAAATGGCATTTTAGGTTAATAATTTTTTTGATGAAGCAGAAACGGACGACTAACTTATGCGAAATTACGTTAGCAAAAAAAATATTAAATTATTTATTTATAAACTAATGCTTATGGAGAGAGGACTCAAGCTTTTCAAATTCATCTAGGCAAGTAATGTGGTGGCAAAGCGGTTTAGCATCAAAATTTTGGCTGGCAAAAAAAATTTATTGATTTTACCAATAATATTATCTTTAAGCCTTAACCAAAATTTACCCTTATGCAAAAAACAATTGTCATCACGGCATTGTCTGTTATTTCAGCATCAGTAATATTCTTTGGGTGCACCCAAAAATCCACGGCATCAGATGCGCCAATTGCTGATTCCACAACAGCCTTAAAACAATATAGCGGTTTTGAAAGCCAGGTAAAATGGGGCGAACATTTAGTAAGTGTATCCGGTTGTAACGATTGCCACACGCCAAAGAAAATGGGTGCCCATGGCCCTGAAAATGACAGCTCGCTGCTGCTTTCAGGCCATCCTGCACAAATGCCTTTGCCCGATGTTGACTTAAAAGCGATAGAGAGTAAAGGGCTTGTAGTAACAAATTTAGAAACTGCCTGGATAGGCCCCTGGGGTGTTACCTATTCAGCAAACCTTACTTCTGATTCAACAGGCATTGGCAACTGGAAAGAAGACCAATTTATTAAAGCCCTGCGCGAAGACAAATGGATGGGGCTGGATAATACAAGGCCTATTTTGCCACCGATGCCATGGGAAGATTTCAGGTTGATGACTGATGGTGAATTAAAAGCCATATTTGCATACTTAAAATCAACAAAACCTATTCATAATGTGGCGCCGATGGCACAGCCGCCCATGGGGAAGAAGGGGTAGAGGGTGGAAATAAAATTTATACTTAGGGCAATCGCAGCAATGTGGTGCCCTAATTTTTTGGCTGCCACTTATCATCAAATTCCTTTGCTTCCTCACCAAAATAGCCAAGATCCGTTGAAAATATACTTCCAGTCCCCCCTCTTCCTGAACCATTGTCCACAACAAGGCAAAGCGATATTATTAAATCAGCATCCGCGTCTTTATCGGCAATAATTGTATAAAAATTTTCTCCTAATATGCTGTTAGCGTTTTTATCCCACCATGCAACCTGTACATCATTTTTATAGATCGAATATTTTCTGCCTTTATTCCGATATAACTTATATAAATCATCTCCGCAGTAGCAGTCATAACAATTATCAGCCGGCCTAATTTGCAGCACGTTATTGTCCCAGCGTGTTATATCATACGAAAAACTCCTTCCGCTATTTTCTTTAATAATCATTCTTGGTCTGCTGCTGCCTTTTTCCATAAGAGTAATCTCTGAGAAAAAATTAAGTATGCTTCGAGATGCAGTATAAATTATCCCCTCTTTATTATGAACCTCGTATTGAGCTCTTAAGAATGTTTTTTTTCTTTTGATAACAATTTCCATAATTATAGGTTTGAAGTTGAATGCAACAAATTTAAAGTTAAGATAAATTTGCCGTTATCACGCACTTAGCGTAAGTGATCAAACAAAATATTGTCGCTCTGCATTTCGTTTCTATGTACTCCCCCTCTTTAATTATTTCAGTGCCAATCAGCAGCATTAACTCCCTTCTTTCAATTACGAATTTTTCTTCACATTTCCAATTTTTGCACCACCCTTCGTAAAAAAAAAGTGTCCCACCTTTTTTTTAAGAATAGTGTCCCATTTTTAAAATACTAAATTATTTAGCAGTAAATTTACATCATGATTTACACAGTTGCAGCCTCACTAAATTCGGATGAACCTATCATGCTGCTGAACAAGAATATTGGCATTGATGCTGAAACAGGCTTGGGCATTGATGGCGCCGCGTTTCAGCAGGAGTTGCTTGACCTTGATGATAAAGGCTACAGCCGCATACAGGTATGGATATGCTCAGAAGGCGGTGTGGTAATGGATGGCTTTAAAATTTATAATGCCATACTAAAAACAAAAACAAAAGTAGATACCTATTGCACAGGCATAGCTGCCAGCATTGCGGCGGTTATTTTCCAGGCAGGGCGTAACAGGGTAATGGCAGATTACGCGAAGCTTATGTACCATAACCCGTACGGAACCGGTGATAAGGACGGCCTTGATGCCATTAAAAGCTCTTTGGTTACTATGATAGCCAGCCGTAGCGGTAAGCCGGAGCAAGCCATTGCTGAACTGATGGACAGCACCATGTGGATAGGCGCTGGTGCAGCCCTCGAAAATGGCCTGTGCGACAGCATTGAAAACAGCAATATCCAAAATGCAAAACACGGTGATATTAAGGCATTGTGGACAGCAGGCAATGCCTATATAAACAACATTTTACATACAGATTTTACTAATAAAAACAACACAGATACTATGGCAGATAACAATCAGGCAAAAGGCCACGACCTATCGCTTATTGCGAACTATCTCGGCCTTGCTATGGAAGCAACGCCGCAGGCTGTACTAACAGCCATTAAAAACAAAGTGAATGCTGAGGCCTTGCAGAAAACAAAGGCTGAGGAAGACATGGAAGATTCTAAAAAGGAACTGTCCAAATTAAAAAAGCAGCTTGACAAACTTAAAGCTGAGTATGACGAAAAATGCCTTGCATTGCAACAGGCGGAAGAAAAAACAAAACTCGCGGAAGATGCGATGAAAGAAACAAAGGCAAAAAACATGGTGATGGAAATTGCCAAAGCAGGCAAAATTAAAAACGACGCAGAAACAATTACCCTGTGGACAAACCTTGCAAGGAATGATCATGATGGCATTAAAGCGCTGCTGGATGCATTGCCCATTAACAAATTTGCCTACAACCTGGAAGACAAGACCATTAACCATGGCGCAGTAAACAAATACAACGCCGCTACGGTAATGGCGGGGCTGGCTGCAAAAGCAAAACATAAATAGATCAGGCACATAAATATCTTTTACCACGAATAAAAACGAATTACACTAATTACACGAATTAAAAAAATCTATCCACGAACAAAGACAGTTAAGCCACGAACAAAAACGAATTACGCTAATTACACGAATTAAATACAATTTTTAAAACCGCATAGTACAGTTTACTTATTTCAATTGCTAAGTCCCTGTTACTAAGATGCAAATTACTACTAAATAAGTTAGCATAAAGTAACTGCTTCACATTTGAAAATTTGGCTATAGAAATTCGTGTGATTCGTAATAATTCGTGTGATCAAATTTCTCACAAAAATTAAATAAACAAGTAAACAATGTATATGAAAGAAAAGAATGTTTTAAGAATTGCTACATCATTATTACTCACGCTGCTTGTATCGTACAGCATGCTGCTGCTTTTTGATGTACCGCTAACACTAACCGCGTCAATACTTTTTGCAATTGGCTTTGTAAAAGGCCTGGTGGATGCACCGCGCCTGTTTAACAATGTACTGTTTGATGGTTTTGTAATTAACGATACCACCTATGCCGGTGAAGCTGCCAGTTCGTTCATCGTTAAGGCTATCACCACTAACGAAACCATACAAGGTGGCCATGTATATGTAAGGGATGGCATAAAAAAATCTTTTATCATACCGCGCTGGGATGCAAACTACGAGGATTTTATACAGGACCGCGCCGCAACGCCAACGAGCAAAGGCAGCATGACCATTGACGGCCATGTGTTAACGCCGGAAGATTATATGATATATACTGAATTTAACCCGCGCGATTATGAAGGCCATTGGTTTGCCACACAGCTAAACCCAACACTGATTGACCGCTCATTACCGGTTTCGGTGGAAAGTGTGGTAGTGCAGGAAGTATTAAAAAGGCATGACCGCTGGTTAAACAAAGCATTGTGGAATGCTGACAAATCAACATCAGGGATTTACAAATATTGGAATGGTTTTATTAAAAACGCGCAACTTGCCAACAGCGGCAGCGATGCAACCAATGCCATAACTGCAACAACTTTAACAGCATCAAACATACAGGGCGAGTTGCTTAAAGGTTACCAGGCAATACCCGCAGCATTGCGTTATGACCCAGACATGAAGTTTTTTATGAACTATGCATCCTATGACCTGTACGCGCAATCGCAAATAAACCAAACCTACAAAGGCATTGACACTACACAGGATGGTGTAAGAAAGTTCAAGGGCCGCGAGGTAATACCCATCAACGACCTGCCTGATAATTTTTACTTCATCGCAAAAGGTAAGGCAACACCCGAAAGCAATCTTTGGGTAGGCATTAACAGCGTTGACGATGCCAAGCTTGAACTGCGTCAGGTACAGGCAAACAGCGAACTGTGGTTTATTAAAATGCTGATGAAGGTTGATGTGCAAATTGGCTGGAACAGCGAAACGGTATTGTATATCTAAGTTAGGAGTTCATAGCTCATGGTTCATAGTTCATAGCCAATACATGCGAAGAACAAGTTCATAGCTCATGGTTCATAGCTCATAGTAAATACATGCGAAGAACAAGTTCATAGTTCATGGTTCATAGCGAATACATGCGAAGAACAAGTTCATAGTTCATGGTTCATAGCCAATACATGCGAAGAACTGTTAATAGCGCTCTCCTTACTATGAACTATGATCCATGAACTACTCATCAACAACAAATCATAAATAAATTAAAAAAAATGTCAACACTTTCAAGATTTACAGGAACACCCGGCCACGATAATACATCAAGGGTTTTAAATAACGACGTTCAGTCACCCGCGTACGCATCTACATTAGCCATAACCACTACAAAATCCAGTACGCTGGTAAATGTGGGGTTGTTAACAGGTGCAATGTCGGTAACCATTGGCACAGGCAGTGGCCTTGCTGATGATGCGGCGCCCTTTGTAGGCGATACAGTTGAATTTTTATTTGCCGCGGATGGGGCAGGTGCACACATCGTAACTTTTTCAACAGGGTTTGCGAGCCCGGGCACTTTAACCGTAGCGGCCAATAAATATGGCGCAGCAAAATTCAGGTTCAATGGTACGGTGTGGGTGGGCAGTTCATCTGCAACAGCATAAACAGTTTCCGGTTTCCAGTTTTTAGTTTCCAGTTATTGGGAATGTATAATGAAGGAAAAAGAAACTAATAAAAATAAATTCGGCTTTATATCCTCCATATAAACTGGAGACTGGAAACTGAAAACAACAAACTATAAACTATAAACTCAATAACATGGCTCGTCCCGATATTACATTCATAAAACAACAGGGCCAAAGCGGCCGTACAATACCAGGGCAGGATTATGTTTCTGCATTCCTGTTCTATACGGGCACTTTGCCATCCGGCTTCAATTCGTCAACCCGTATAAAGCAATTTCTCTCTTTATCCGATGCAGAGGCAGCAGGGATCTTAGGCGATTATAGTGATGCAACTGCCGCAACAGGCACCTACCTAATAACCGCGGCCGGTGCAACAGGCGATAACATCATCATCACGGTAAACGATATAAATGCAACCAGTAGCCAACAGGTAACCACTATTTGCAATTACACAAAAGTAACAGGCGATTCTACTATTGCTCTTTTAGGCGCAAGCATAGCAACTGCAATTAACGCAGGCACCGGCACGCATGGTTATTCAGCATCATTTTTAACGGCCACATTAACCATTACTGCACCAAAAAAATTAGGCAAATATCTAAATACCGGCAGCCCAATAGTGGTAACACTTTCTGCGGGTTCAACAATTGCCGGCACGCTTACACAATTTAGCGGCGGTGTGGCTTCATTACAAGCTGTATGGCATTACCACATTGCAGAATATTTCAGAATGCAAAATGGTTCAAATGGTGTTGATGGCCTATTTGTTGGTTTTTTTGCTGTGCCTTCTCCCTACACATTTTCAGAAATAACCACCATGCAAAGTTTTGCACAGGGGGCCATAAGGCAAATTGCCATTTACAAAGATGGTGCAGCTTATTCCAGCGCCGATCTTTCTGCCATTGATACAGAGATAAAAACGAACAACGATGCCCGTCATAAGCCGCTGAGCGCTTTATATGCATCTGACCTTTCAGCCGTTACAGATATTTCCACCATCACAAGCCTTACAGGTTTAACAGCGAACAAAGCAAGTTCTATTATCGGGCAGGATGGCGCCTATCTTGGCAACTACCTGTACAAAACAAGCGGCAAATCAATCACTACATTAGGCGCAGCCCTGGGCGCACTTTCTTTAAGCGCAGTAAGCGAAGATTTTGGACAGCCGGTTGATAAATTCAATATATCCGCCGGTGGCGGCCTTGAGTGCGATGTGCCCGCTTTTGCCAATGGCAAGCTGCTTAGTGACAGCAGTGTATCCGATGCCTTGTTGGATTCGCTTGATGCAAAGAGGCACATCTTTCTGCAAAAATATGTGGGCACATCCGGCACTTACTTCAACGATAACCATGCAGCTATTGCTACCAGCTCAGACTACGCCTACATTAACGACAACAGGGTGATTGATAAAGCAACACGTGGTATTTATGCAAGCATGCTGCCCGCATTAAAAGGCAGGTTGCTGCTTAACAGCGATGGCACACTGGCAACTACAACAATAGCCTACCTGCAAAACCTTGCGCTTGCCCCACTATACCAAATGAACAGGGATGGCGATTTGAGCGATGTAAGCACAAGCGATGTGTATATTAACCCTGCGCAAAATGTACAGTCAACCAGCGTAGTTGTTGTAAACGTTAGCCTGAATGAAGATGGCATCGCAAGGCAAATACAGATACCGATTGGGTTTAAATAGCAGCCCCCCGCCCTAAAGGGAGCTATGAAAGCGAAGAATGAGGAGGGGATTAAATAATTATTTAAAAAAAATAAATTATATGGGAGTTTTAATTAACGGAATAAACTATAGCTGGAGCTCAGTAAAATTTTCTCCATTTGGTGTGCCTATTGTTGGCATTACTTCTATCACTTACAACAGGAAACAAAAGAAAGATAACAACTATGGCCAGGGTGACCAGCCTGTGAGCCGCGCTTATGGCAACTATGAGTATTCGGGCAGCATTGAGCTGTATTTGGATGAATGGAAAGCCATTATAGCTGCCAGCCCTAATCATGATCCTTTATCAATTCCATGGTTTGATATACCAGTTACTTATGGCGACACGATTGGATCAACAACAACTGACACGTTGCGTGCCGTTGAGTTTTTGGAAGACCCTTTTACAGGAAAGCAGGGCGATACAAAATTGATGGTAACTATTCCATTGATCATTGGCAGGATTGACCGTTTATAGAGGAAGTTTTTAGGCCTTGAAGGTGGCTGTTTTGAGAAGTTAAATATCTCTATAGATAACCTGGCGATAAGATGTTGCAATATCCTATTTTATTTCGTGGATTTTAAATTGAATGTATAATGCCAATTATTCCAACATTAGATCAGCTAAAGCAAGAATTCGGGTTGAAGAATGTGAGCATTGTTAATGCAAAAACAGCGGCAGGGTTCGCTGC
>JABDFW010000071.1:12293-16804 GCA_013286305.1 Bacteroidota bacterium | reverse complement strand
GCCATTTACGTATGCCGGGTATATGTGAGCCATCTGTTGGCTGGCAGCCTACTATTTGTACAGCAGGGTTTTGCTCCTTCAGGTATTGCGATACGCCCATAATAGTTCCGGTGGTGCCCATTGCCGACACAAAATGTGTGACCTGTCCGTTGGTATCCCGCCAAATTTCAGGGCCTGTAGTGCGGTAATGCATTAAATAATTATCGGGATTTGCAAACTGGTTTAGCATTAAATAACCACCTTTTGCTACCTGTTCATTGGTATAATCAATAGAGCCTTCTATTGATTTTTCTTTTGGCGTAAGAGTTACTTTAGCGCCAAATGCCTGCATTGTCAATACTCTTTCACGGGTAGCATCTTCCGGCATCACCAATTCTATCTCTACGCCAAATAACGATGCTATCATAGCCAGCGCAATACCGGTATTGCCGCTGGTAGCTTCTATAAGCTTTATGCCTGGTTTAAGTTCGCCGCGGTCAAGAGCGCCTTTTATCATGCCATAAGCCGCGCGGTCTTTTACACTTCCTCCGGGATTATTACCTTCCAGCTTTGCATAAATAGTAACGTTCTTATTAACGGGGATATTCTTTAATTCAACTAATGGCGTATTGCCAACAAGATCGAGTATGCCTGCCATGCTTCGCGTTTTTTATTCTGCGGGAACGAAATTAGGATGAAAAGCGCTTACTTATAAACGATTTAGTTTCGAAAACAGATAATCCTGCCCGGGGCAGGATTATTTATTATTCAACTATGTGAAAGTAGATGATTCAACTATTTATTTTACACCGCCTTGCACCAGGGGATAGTGGTCAATGGTCTCAAATACATTACGCGGGTCTTTTTTAAGTGTAGCAACAAATTTGGTCAATGAGTCCACATACTGTTGCTTTTCAAACATACGGTCATGCGCCAATAAAACAACAGTGTTAGGCTCGTTGTTAAGGTCGCTGTCAAAACTGTCGTTTATCTCTTTTATTATCTGGTCTACGCTTTGTTTAGGCACCGAGCCAAAATGCGGTTTGTTATAAAACTGCCATTCAATATCCCATCCAATAACATTATACCCAAGATCCTGTAAACGCTGGCAAACAGGCATGGTAGATTTAGGCCCTTTCATTTCGCCTTTACCCACCCAGGCAGTATTACCCGGCAAACGGATGATCTTAACGGGCACATTAAGCATTTTCTCATTTCTCATAAAATCCTGTATGGCGCTGTCGGGATGCTCGTAAAAGCTTTTGTATTTATTATTAAAACCGTGCGAATAACTGTGATTGGCTATAAGGAATTCAGGATAACTATTGCGCAGACCTTCTACAATTCTAAGTTTAGATGGGCTGGGGGCGTTAAACCCAACTACAAAAAAAGTGGCTTTTATGCCCTGCTCAGTAAAAACCCTTTTACAGTTAGTGGTACCCGGAGGCTGGGGGCCGTCGTCCCAGGTTAAGAAAATATAGTGCTTTGTACTGTCGTATTTAATGGGTGTACCCGGAACCGGTTTTGCAACAACAGCCGTTGAATCTTTATTTGCTGTTTTGTCTCCGGATCCTTTGCAGCCAATAAAAAGAACAAAAGCTATTAGTAATGCAAATGAAGTGAATGTTAGTGTTTTCATGTTTTTCCCGTTGTTTTAATGTAAAAAGTGGTGTTAATGGTAGCGGTGGACTCAGCCGCAAAGGTACTGAATTTGTAAAGGTATAAAGTGAAATAAAGTTAAGATTTTATGCACCTTCAATCTAATACCACAGCCGCGCCTCAACCTTCCCGAGGTACTGCAATGTTGTATCTGAGACTGGCTTTCTTTTTTCTGTCGTGGGGATACTAAATATTTCTTTCCATCCCTGGAAAAAATTTGGCAGGTTGAATTTTGTTTTCAATAAAAACTGTGCGCTCCACATGATGGCCGTAGAGTAAAAATATTTTTTGGGCAGATAACGCCAGGCGATTTTGGTTTTGTTTACCCACATCATTCTCAATTTTACCGGTTTGGGTTTACGGCCGAGGGGGGACTCTTTATGGTAGATGACAATTGAAGCATCATATTTTATACAATAGCCTTTATCCAGCAGGCGATAACTGAAATCGTATTCTTCCATCCCGTAAAAAAAATCTGCGGGATATTCCCCGGTTAACTCCCATGCCTCTTTTGTTATTGCATGGGAACACCCGGCGTAATAATAGGTTAAGAATTCACTTTTATTTTTATATGCTATAAAATTTTTATGCGGAAAAGCATTTACCTGCATCTGGCCATTTATACTATACAAAACCTTAAAGCTAACTGCGCCTAATTTTCTATCTAATTGAGGCTTATTAAATGACGAGATTACTTTTTGTAAAATGCCTCTGTCCTTTATATTAACATCGTCATCCAGGTAAACGAAAATATCCCCCTTTGCAAATTTTGTGGCATAATTTCTCCCGACTGAAACGCCAAGGTTTTCCGGGGCATCAATCAACCTGAAATTTATTGATTTATTCAGGCTTATAAAATCACTAACCCCTGTATAATCGTCCGTTGATTTGTTGTTGAGTACAATTACTTCTTCAAGCAAATGAATATTTTCAAGGGAGATGATGTCATGCAGTAATTCAAGCATATCCGCTGCCCTGTTGTATGTAATAATGATAATACTTAATAGTTTCATGTGTCTGTTTAAAAAAACCGCTCACTGGCGGAAACCTTTTTATAATGCGAAAATTCAATACGTTACATCTTCTTGCAAAACTATCCACCTTAAATTAAGATAAAAACTTAACCCTTGTCCTGCTTAAAATCACATAAAGTAATTACAAAAGCGTATTACTACTTAAATTATTTTTATATTTCAAATTATTGCTCATTGTTCGTAAAAACAGTTATTGATTTATTTCTTAATAAATAATCGCCCACCAACTACTTTAATATTAAAATTTAAAAAACTCCATATGAAATATTTATTACTTGTGTTATTAATTAGTGCCGCCCTTTGTAAAACAGAGGCGCAAACTATAAGTACCGTGGCAGGCAACGGAACCCAGGGTTATAGCGGCGATAACGGTTCAGCTACTGCCGCTATGATAGCATTAGCGGATGGGGTGGCAATAGACGCCGCAGGCAATATTTATATTGCGGACACTTACAACAACCGTGTTCGCAAAGTGAACACAAGCGGCATTATAACTACTATTGCCGGAAACGGCTTTGGTGGCTATAGTGGTGATAATGGTGCCGCTACGTCAGCGGAATTATATGAGCCTGAAGCGATAGCTTTTGACAAAGCAGGTAACCTTTACATCGCTGATTTTGGTAACCAGGTGGTACGTAAAGTTGACATTAACGGAATAATTACAACCTTTGCGGGTAATAACACGGGGGGGTACACCGGCGATAATGGCCCCGCTACTTCTGCAGAATTGAGCGGCCCCTATGACGTGGCGGCAGATACTGCCGGAAATGTTATTATAGCTGATTGGCGCAATAACGTGATCCGCAAAGTGAACAAAAGCGGTATAATAACTACGGTTGCAGGAACCGGCGCTGTTGGGTATAATGGGGATAATATTTCGGCGGTAACCGCGCAATTAAATAACCCTTATGGGGTTGCTGTAGATGTAGCAGGCAATATTTATATTGGCGACAATGGAAACAACCGTGTAAGAAAGGTTGATAAGAACGGCATTATAACAACTTTTGCGGGCACGGGTGTTGCAGGATCGGGTGGAGATGGCGGCGCTGCTACGTCAGCACAATTAAGCGGGCCTATCGGAATAAATATTGACGCCTCCGGAATTATGCTTATTGCAGATGTTAGTAACAGTAAAATTCGCAGGGTAGCTGCCAATGGTATTATTACTACCATTGCCGGTACCGGTGTAGCAGGATATAATGGAGACGGAGAGGCTGCTACAGCAGCAGAACTAAATACTGCCGTAAGGGTAAAGGCCGATGCAGAGGGTCGTATTTTTATTGCCGAACGTAATAATTTCCGCATCAGGGAAATATCAGCCACTGTCGCTCCCACTATAACATCATTCAACCCAACCACAGGCGGTACGGGCAGCATGATAACTATTAACGGCACAGGGTTTGCGGGTGCAACTGCCGTAAAGTTTGGCGGTACTGCAGCCACTTCCTTTACCATTGTATCTGCAACACAAATAACTGCTAAAGTAGGCGGCGGTGCAAGCGGCAATGTAACTGTAACAACGCCGGCTGGCACAGCAACGCGGGCAGGCTTTACTTATTGCTTAGTACCTTCTATAAAAATTACCTCCGATGTTAGCCCCTCATTTTGTGCTGGTACAGTCGTAACCTTTACAGCAAACCCTAAGAATGAAGGTACTGCGCCCGTATATCAATGGCAGAAAAATAAAGTAAATGTTGGCACCAACAGCCAAACCTATGTTGACAGTACTTTAAAAACTGGCGACAGTATAAGATGTATTTTAACCAGCAATGCATCCCCCTGTGTTACTTTGGCAAATGTGACCAGCAATGTGCTAACCTTCAATGTAAAACCAATTCT
>JABDFW010000071.1:0-12193 GCA_013286305.1 Bacteroidota bacterium | reverse complement strand
AGTATAAGATGTATTTTAACCAGCAATGCATCCCCCTGTGTTACTTTGGCAAATGTGACCAGCAATGTGCTAACCTTCAATGTAAAACCAATTCTTGTTCCCGCGGTGTCAATTGCTGATAATCCGTCGGCACCTATTTGCGCCGGTACTAAAGTGCAGTTCAGCGCGGTTGTTACAAACGGAGGCACAAGCCCCGCATACCAGTGGAAGAAAAATGGTGTAAATGTAGGGATTGATAGCGCAGGTTATGTTGATAATACACTTAATAATGGCGATTCTGTTATGGTGGTATTAACAAGCAATGCCGCTTGCCAAACAACCAATACAACTACAAGCAATGTTATAAAAATGACGGTAAATACACCGCATCCCGATATAGCCATTGGAGCCAATAAAGACACATCCATTTGCAGCGGAACAAACGTTACATTTACTGCAACAGTAACACCATCCTATTTATGGAGAAAGAATGGGGTAAGTGTTGGGACAAACAGCAATACTTATTCTGATTCCAGCCTGAAGAGCGGAGATAATATTCAATGCCTGCTTGTAAGCTCTGCTACAGCTTGCAACACCTATTATCCCAACATTGTAAACAGCAATAAATTAGTATTTAAAGTAAATACGGTGCCTGCCAAACCTTCAGCTATTACGGGCCCTTCGGCTGTAAGCAGCGGGCAGTCAGGTATTTATTTCAGTGTAACAGCAGTGTCCGGAGTGACATATATCTGGACCTTACCAACAGGCGCAACCATAGATTCAGGCCAGGGGGGCAATGTAATAAAAGTAACCTGGGGCAATACAGCAGGCAATGTGTCTGTGATAGCGAGCAACAGTTGCGGAAGTTCAGCTACAGCAAGCACCAAGGCAGTAAGCTTATCGCCATCAAATGTTTTTAAAGCAGGCGCAACAACAGATGAAGTAGTGGCAGGAGATGATAAAAACATCAGGATATATCCCAACCCTGCAGGCTCACATACCAACCTTGTATTTACAGTAACCAAACCGGGCAAATATGTAGTTACCATTGCTGATGCCCAAAATAATGTACTGGAGATAAAAAATGGTATAAGTGTAAAAGGCAGTAACACTATAAGCATCAATACTGGTAAATATGCCAAAGGTGTATATTTCATCACTGTTATTGATAAAGAGAATGGCCAAAGGGCTAAGCAACTTGTGATAGGAGAATAAGAATTAAACTATAGAAAGTAAAGGGCTCGCAGTAACACAGCGCTGCGGGCCTTTTTATTTGAGCCCATTAAAATAATGTTATCCCTCAATAATTTTGAATTATATTTATGATGGATATAATTCTTTAGCCTGTTCCCCGTATCATTGGTGATCTGCGAGTAAATAGCTTAGCAAAAATACCCGCAACAACTACAATCAGCTAAACTCTTTCTATGAAACAAATTTCACAACTCCTGGCAGGCACCTGCAATGCAATGACAAAAAAACGATTAGGGACGTCTGCAATAAGCCTAAAATCACATCTTGCCTTTATAATTCCTGAATCTTTAAAAAAATAAAAAATGAAATATTTACTACTTTCTTTTTTGTGTATTGCTACAATATGCGATACTAAAGCACAAATAATCACAACCATAGCGGGAACGGGCACCCCCGGGTACAATGGTGATAATGTTCAGGCTACCTTATCCGAAATAAATGACCCATACCAGGTAACTACAGATAAAGCCGGCAATATTTATATTGCAGATCATGCAAATCAACGTGTTCGCAAGGTGGCGTTAAATGGAGTGATCACAACGGTAGCCGGTAATGGGGCTGGGGGATACTCCGGTGACGGGGGGCTTGCTACTTCGGCAAGTTTGTATTATCCCGAAGGCGTGGTTGTTGACAGTTTAGGCAATATTTATATTTCAGATAATGGCAACAGCGTTATTCGTAAAGTAGCTACCAATGGTATCATATCAACTATTGCAGGCACGCATACCGGGGGGTTTTCCGGCGACGGTGGCCCGGCTACTTCGGCAGAATTATACAATCCCGGCGGGATATTTCTTGATGGCAATGGCAATCTCTTTATCGCAGATCTTCACAACAACTGTATCCGAAAAATAGATAAGAACGGGATTATCACTACGGTGGCAGGCAAACCATCTTTAGGCGCCGGCTATAATGGCGATGGCGTACCCGCAACTTCGGCACAATTAAACAACCCTTTTGGAGTTGCAGTAGATATTGCCGGTAATATTTATATTGGCGACAATGGAAATAACCGCGTGAGAAAGGTTGCAACCAGCGGTATTATTTCCACTTATGCAGGAACAGGCACAGCAGGCTTTGGTGGTGATGGAGGTGCTGCTGCCGCGGCTGAGATATTTGGCCCGGCCAGTGTGATCCTTGATAAGGCGGGTGACCTGCTGTTTCTTGACGGTAGCAATAACCGCATTCGCAAAGTTACCCCGAACGGCATTATTTCTACCATAGCGGGTACCGGTGTTGCTGGTTTTAGTGGGGACGGTGGCCCTGCAACCTCGGCAGAGTTAAATGTTCCTATACAAATAACAGTAGATCCAACTGGGAATATTATTTTTTCAGATCGAGGAAATAACCGCATCCGCGAAATATCAGCTGCAGTTGCCCCTACCATAACCTCATTCAACCCAACCACGGGTGGCACGGGCAGCATAATAACTATTAATGGCACAGGGTTTTTAGGCACTACTGCTGTAAAATTCGGTGGTACTGCTGCCACTTCCTTTACCATTGTATCTGCAACACAAATAACTGCCAAAGTAGGTGGTGGTACAAGCGGCAATGTAACTGTAACAACGCCGGCTGGCACAGCAACACGTGCAGGCTTTACTTATTGCCTGGTGCCATCCGTGAAAATTACTGCCGATGTTGGTTCAGGATTTTGCGCCGGCACGGTGGTAACCTTTACAGCGAATCCTAAGAATGAAGGTACCGCACCCGTATATCAATGGCAGAAAAATAAAGTGAATGTTGGCACCAACAGCCAAACTTATGTTGACAGTACTTTAAAAACTGGCGATAGTATAAGATGTATTTTAACCAGCAATGCATCCCCCTGTGTTACTTTGGCAAATGTGACCAGCAATGTGCTAACCTTCAATGTAAAACCAATTCTTGTTCCCGCGGTGTCAATTGCTGATAATCCTTCAGCACCTGTTTGCGCAGGTACTAAAGTGCAGTTCAGCGCGGTTGTTACAAACGGAGGCACAAGCCCTGCATACCAGTGGAAGAAAAATGGTGTAAATGTAGGTATTGACAGCCTTGGCTATTCAGATAACCTGCTTAATAATGGCGATTCTATTGTGATGGTATTAACCAGTAACGCTGTTTGCCAAACAACCAATACAACTTCAAGCAATGTTATAAAAGTAATTGTAAACGTACCGCATCCGGATATTACTATTGTCGCCAATAAAGACACCTCCATTTGCAGTGGAACAAACGTTACATTTACTGCAACAGTAACCCCATCCTATTTATGGAGAAAGAATGGGGTAAGTGTTGGAACAAACAGCAATACTTATGCTGATGCCAGCCTGAAAAGCGGAGATAATATTCAATGTTTGCTTGTAAGCTCTGCTACAGCTTGCAACACTTATTATCCCAATATTGTAAACAGCAATAAATTAGTATTTAAGGTAAATACGGTGCCTGCCAAACCTTCAGCTATTACGGGCCCTTCGGCTGTAAGCAGCGGGCAGTCAGGTATTTATTTCAGTGTAACTGCGGTGCCTTCAGTAATGAATATCTGGACCTTGCCTACAGGCGCAACCATAGATTCAGGCCAGGGGGGCAATCTAATAAAAGTAACCTGGGGCAGTACGGCGGGTAACGTTTCAGTAATAGCGAGCAACAGTTGCGGAAGTTCAGCAACCGCAAGCACCAAGGCAGTAAGTTTATCTCCATCAACCGTTTTTAAAGCAGGTGCCACAACTGACGAGGCAGTGGCCGGAGATGATAAAAACATCAGGATCTATCCCAACCCTGCAGGCTCACATACCAACCTTGTATTTACAGTAACCAAACCGGGCAAATATGTAGTTACCATTGCTGATGCTCAAAACAATGTGCTGGAAATAAAAAATGGCATAAGTGTAAAGGGTAGTAACACTATAAGCATCAATACAGGTAAATATGCCAAAGGAGTATATTTCATTACTGTTATTGATAAAGAGAATGGCCAAAGGGCCAAGCAACTTGTGATAGGAGAATAGAAATTAAACTATAGAATGTAAAAGGCCTGCAGCGTTTTACGCTGCAAGCCTTTTCATTTGCTCAACAAAAAAATCAACAGGCATAATGCTATTGCAATAACAACGGCGATCCATGCTTTGTATTTATTCCATTGGCTGCTGCGGTATTGCTTTTGTAAAAAATCCGCGATGCTGTCATTACTTGCTTTATTATCGCCGGCAATTTTTCTTAGTTCATCAGCTATCTTTTTTGCGTCGTTAAAATTCAGGGGTTCTGCACAAAGCAATAATTCGTCAATCACCCGGCTGTTAATTGCTGTATCGTTCTCTTTTTGTAATAGTTCAATATTATAAGAAGTAAGTATTTGCGAAAGCTGAAAGTAAACAGCATCCTTGTTCATGCGAAAAGGGTCGGCAGCGGCAATTACTTTTTGCAGCATAGTGCTGTTCTGCAAAATAGTTTGCTTTGTAATAAGTTTTCTTTGTTGATAATCATTGAAATTTTTCGCATTGTATTCTTCCCGTTGTTTTGGATCAGATAATATTTCGTATGCTTCGGCAATCTCCCTAAAAACCATTTCAGCAAGCGAATCATTATCATTTTTGTCAGGATGGTATTTCATCGCCAGTTTCCGGTAACTCCTTTTTATATCTGCAGGCGATGCAGACAGGTTTAACCCCAATATACTGTAGTAATCCTTTTGTATCATGCTGTTGAGTGCGGCGGATGATAAATTTTGAAGCCGAAATTAAACTTGTTAAACAATTTATTTACTTTACACCTTGTAATAATTTAGAACTGCGTTAAAAAAAGATTTGTCACATGAAAAAAAAATTATACGCCCCGGTTATTTGCGCCATCGTTGCTTTAACAATATTAACTGCTTTTTCTTTCAAAAGCCGCACATCAAAGATCCTGGTTTTTTGCAAAACGGCCGGGTTTCATCATGCCTCTATTGCTGCCGGTGTTGTTGCCATTCAAAAGCTTGGCCAGGAAAACAATTTCTTAGTTGACACTACAACAGATGCCAATAATTTCACTGAAAAAAACCTGCGTCAATATAAAGCCGTTGTGTTTTTAAGTACAACCGGAAATGTGCTGAACGATGATCAGCAAACTGCTTTTGAACACTATATTCAGTCTGGTAAAGGGTACGTGGGCATACACGCCGCAACAGATACGGAATATGACTGGCCCTGGTATAACAAACTGGTGGGGGCTTATTTTAAGAGCCATCCAAAACAACAGCAAGCCGTGCTAAATGTTGTTGACAGCAATTTTATTGCAACTAAACACTTGCCCCGTGTATGGAAACGATTTGATGAGTGGTATAATTTTAAATCGCCTCAATGGCAGGATGTTCATGTGCTTATTACCATTGATGAAAGCAGCTATACAGGAGGGGAGAATGGAAGTTTTCATCCAATGAGCTGGTATCACAGCTACGATGGCGGAAGAGCTTTTTACACAGAATTAGGCCATACAGATGAGTCTTACAGCGATCCTTTGTATCTCCAGCATATTCTTGGGGGTATTAAATATGCCATGGGAAAATAAACTATACCCGCAGGCGCCGCATAAATTAACACAGCTTAAAAAACTTTAAGGCGTTCATTTTCCCGCCTAACGATATTTTAATGTTGCTACTACCTCATTTACCCCGGAAAATGATATTTTTATATTTTCCTCCTTGACCTCAATTATATCGGCCTCTATGAAAAGCTGTGTTATATTTTTTTGTGTCATATTGCTTTGTGCAGGTCTGCGGGCTCAAACTAAAGGCTATACAAGGTATTTGACCAATTCCCCGGATAGTACTGACCCTGCATTTATTGATCAATTGATCCAGCACTCGGTTGATATTTACCTGCAGTACCCTGATTCTGCAAGATCTTTCGCAGAAAAAGCTTTATTATTATCAAAACAGGTAAAATATCAAAATGGCATTGGCGCCAGTTTCGCAGCAATAGGCTACACCTACTGGGTACAGGCCTACTATAGCATCAGCCTGTATTATCTTTTTGACGCGGCTGATTATCTTAAAACGGGTAAAAAATATGCAGATCTTTCCATGTGTTACAGGATAATTACGCGCAATTACCTGGAAATGGAAAAATACAATCTTGCCAGGTCTTATTTGCATGAGTCGCAGATTTACGCAGTATTGTCAAAGGACAACAGGATGATCGCGATAATATATAATGAATCATCGCTTATTGACGTAAGAGAAAAAAATTACAGCGGAGCGCTTGAAAAAGGTAAAACAGCCCTGGCCTTATCCTTTAAATACCAGGACACATTGTTAACGGGCATTATCTATTCGCGGCTTGCTGATGTGTTAAAAGAAATGGGAGAGTACAGCTTAGTTAAAAATTATTACGACAGTGCATACAGGTGGTCGATACTGGCCAATAACAACAGGTTAAGGTGTTTACTCTTTAATAACTTTGCTGAATATTATATTCGGTCAAATGAGATTGACAAAGCCATAGGCATGGCCAATGCCGCTTCCAGGCTTGCTGACAGTACCGGGATACTAACAGTAAAAATAAAATCTGCAGAGCTTATAGCTACTTGTTTTCATCTAAAAAAGGATATCAATAAGGAACTTGAATACCAAATAAAATATAACTCTTTACAGGACAGTATTGAGGATATATATAAAAGAAAGGGGTTTGAATTATTTCAACAATTTTTTGCTCTTAACCGCAGGCTGTATGATATTGAAATAAAGGAACATGAAAATGTTATTAGTAAAGAGAGGTTAAGGTTTCAGCATATTACTATTATAGCCCTGGTTATGTTTATTATTATTTTACTGGCAGGGTTAGCTACTATATTTTACCTGTACAAAGAAAAGAAAAGAGTGTTTGAACAATTAGCAGACCGTAATAGCGCAATAACACAACAAAAAAATATTATTGAAGAGCAATCTGAGCATCTTGTACAATTAAATAATTTAAAAACTAAGCTCTTTGCTGTTATAAGCCACGACTTGCGAACGCCTATTACAAGCCTCAGATCTATCATGGGCTTATTTCAGCAGCACGACCTTAATGAAGAACAAACCGTTGTACTTTTAAAAAGAATGTTGCCTGCGCTGGATGGCGCTGATCTTACGCTGAGTAATTTGCTTAACTGGTCAGTAAAGCAAATGAATGGCCTTAAAATAAACCGGTCAACCGTTTCATTATTTCCAGCAGTCCGGGAAATGGGGAGGGTTTTTGAATTTGCCTTAACACAAAAAAATATTTCGCTTGTCAATAACGTATCTCCGGAAACAAAGGCCTGGTTTGATGAACAGCATTTAACAATAATACTTCGTAACCTTGTTAGTAATGCTATAAAATTCACCCCCAAAAATGGTTCGATCGTTGTTTGGGATAAGCTGGAAAACAACAAGGTAATTTTATCGGTGGAAGATACGGGGCAGGGGATAAGTGCCGGCAATATTAGTAAATTGTTTGTGGCTACAAATTATTTTAGTACACCAGGCACCGGGGGGGAAAAAGGTACAGGCCTTGGTTTACTGCTTTGCAAAGAATTACTTGAATTAAATAATGGAACCATTTCTGTGCAGTCAACCCCAGGTATTGGAAGTATTTTCTGCATTATTTTACCAGAAAAAGAAAGCAAATAATTATTTAGCATCAAATTATATAATTAATTGAATTTCAATATAATATAAACAAAAATAGCCTTCACATTTTATATTCTTTTTTTCTTTCCACCATTTATTAACAGCTTGTGAAATAAAGCGGCATTATACTCGTTTTTCACCTATGTTCGCAGTTGATTAAAATGGGTGAAAAGTGCGTTTAAAACAATTAGAGATAAAGGGGTTTAAAAGCTTTGCCGATAAAACAGTAGTAAGTTTTGATGAAGGCATTACCGGTATTATTGGCCCCAACGGGTGTGGTAAAAGTAATATTATTGACAGCATACGCTGGGTGATAGGCGAACAAAAAATTTCTGCGCTGCGTAGCGAAAATCTTGAAGCGCTTGTATTTAATGGGTCAAAAACCCGGAGTGCAAGCGGTTTGGCAGAGGTGAGCCTGACCTTTGAAAATACTAAAAATTTACTTCCTACCGAATTTACCACGGTTACCATAACACGGCGCTTTTACAAAAACGGGGAGAGCGAATACCGCCTTAACGATGTTTCCTGCCGTTTAAAGGACATTCATAATCTTTTTATGGATACCGGTATAAGCACCGACAGCTATGCCATTATAGAGCTGGGTATGGTGGATGATATTATTAAGGATAAAGAGAACAGCCGCCGCAGGATGCTTGAGCAAGCAGCGGGCATCACCATTTATAAAACCCGTAAAAAAGAAGCAAAGGCAAAATTAGATGCTACAGAGCTGGATCTTAACCGTATTGAAGACCTTTTATTTGAAATAAATAACCAGCTTAAAACATTAGAGAACCAGGCAAAAAAAGCAGAGAAGTATTTTGAGATAAAAAAAGAGTATAAAGAGATATCAATAGAATTGGCAAAGGCAGCACTTGAAGGATTTAATATTACTTACAAAAACCTGAACGAACAGCAGGAAACTGAAACAGACAGAAAAATTAAAATGGAGGTTGAAATTGCCACCGAAGAAGCTGCCATAGAAAAGGAGAAAATGGATTTTATTGAAAAAGAACGTGTGTTGCAAAGCATGCAGCACCAGTTTAACGATCTGCTGCAAAACCTTCGAGGTAAAGAGAGCGATAAAGACCTTGCAGCGCAAAAACTGCATTACCTTAAAGAAAAAGAAAACAACCTGAAAGACTTTTTGCAAAAAGCAGAAGGCCAGCTAAAAAATATTGAAGATTCCATCCAATACACCCAATTACAGGTTAACGAAGAGGGCAGCCGCCTTGCCGATATGCAGGATAAAGTGGAAGCTGTAAGGGCGGATGTGGAAAACAAACGAAATTCTTTTGATGAAAAAAGAAGCGGTTTAGATATTTTGCGCGGTAAACACCAGCAAATACAACGCAGCCAGTTTGATGCGGAAAAAAAAGTAGCTGTAGCCGATACGTCTATACAAAACCTGCAGCGTACGCATGTACAATTATCAGAAGAAAAGCAAAACCGTTCATATCAATTACAGCAATTAGAAATAGAGTCAAAAGAAAAAGAAGAGGCGCTTGAAGCAAAAAGGGAAGACCTGGTACAATTGCAGGAACAGCACGAAAGAACAAAAGAACAGATACTGGAAACACAGGAAGTGCTTGACACGTTGCGTAATGAATTGGCAGAAGAAAACCGCAAGCTGGATGCAAGAAGAAACGAGCACGACCTGCTGAAAAGCCTTATTGATTCAATGGAAGGCTATCCTGAAAGCGTAAAGTTTTTGCACAACAACCCGCAATGGAAAACCAATGTGCCTATTTTAAGTGACATTATTTATGTACAGTCGGAATACCGTGCGGCGGTTGAAAATGTGCTGGAGCCTTACCTGAATTATTATGTAGTGGATAACCTGCAGGAAGGGTTGCAGGCAGTGCATTTACTTGATGCGCATAAAAAAGGCAAGGCCAACTTTTTTATCCTGGAAAAATTTGAGGAGATAGATACGTTATCTCATCAGCCTGCTAATACAATAAGGGCGATGGATGTAATTGAGGTGGATGATCAATACAGGAAACTGGCTGAGTATTTATTGGGCAATGTATATATAGCAGAAAATGAAGAAGCGTTAACCAATAGCAACGGCGCTGTGGTGCTTGAAAAAACAGGTAAATATGTAAAAGGCAAATACACACTTGCCGGTGGCAGTGTTGGCCTGTTTGAGGGTAAAAAAATAGGGCGTGCCAAAAACCTTGAAAAGCTGCGCGATGAAATTGTGTTGCAGGATGCCGTGGTTAATGCATTAAAAGCCGAGATAAAATACAAGCATAACCAGGTGATAGGGTATAATGAACAGCTAAAGGAAAATGCCATAAAACAAACAGAGGCTTCCATTAACCAGTTAACAAACCAGGTATTTGCAGCAAAAAATAAAATAGAGAATTTACAGGTAACACAAAATAACGCGCAACAGCGCATGGAAGATATTGAGCAAAGGCTGCTGGATGAACAGGACAGCATTGCCAATACGAGGGAGCAATTGATAATACTGAATGAAGAACTGCACCAAACCTTAACGGAATTAAAAGCCGTGGAACAGGATTACCAGGTGGCTGAACAGGAATACAATGCCGCATTGGCAGACTATAACGAAAATAACCTGCACTTTACAAGGCAGCAAAGCAAGATAACAGCACTGAAGCAGGAATTGGTTTTTAAAGAAAATCAATTGAATGACCTGCATAACCAAATTCAAAACAATACAAAACAGTTATCAGAAGCATCCGGCGAAATAATTGAAAGCGGGCTAGCGTTGCAGGCCGCAGAAGAAAATATGCTTGAGTTGCTGCATAAAAAAGAATCAGAAGAAAAGAAATTAAATGAGGCCGACCAGGCATACTATAATCTTCGCAATGCTTTGCAGCAAAAAGAAAGCGAGCTGCGGCAGAAGGCGAAGTCAAAAGAAATGATTGACCACGAATTACAGGAAATAAAGGACAAGCTGAATGAGTTGAAGCTGCAATTAGCAGGAATGAAAGAAAGGCTGAGCGTAGAATTTAGGGTGGAATTAGATGAAATACTTGACCAGGCAAGAAACACGGATGCAACCTTAGAACAATTACAGGCAACTACAGACCGCATGAAAAAGCGCCTGGAAAATATGGGCGAAATAAACCCTACGGCTATAGAAGCGTTCACAGAAATGAAAAAACGCTATGAATTCATTCTTGAACAAAAGAATGACCTCGTAACCGCTAAAGAAAGCTTATTGCAAACCATACAGGAAGTTGAAGCCACTGCCAACCAGCAGTTCCTGGACACTTTTAACAAGGTTAGGGAAAACTTTCAGAAAGTATTTAAAGCGCTGTTTACCGAAGAGGATACTGCTGATATGATACTTGAAGACCCCGGTAACCTTGCGGAAACAAGCATAGATATTGTCGCCAAGCCAAAGGGTAAACGCCCGTCATCAATTTCACAGTTGAGCGGCGGGGAAAAAACATTAACGGCAACTGCATTACTGTTCGCTATTTATCTTATAAAACCTGCACCGTTTTGTATTTTGGATGAAGTAGATGCCCCGCTGGATGATGCCAACATAGGCAAGTTTACACAGATGATCCAAAAATTCAGTGAAAATTCACAGTTTATCATCGTTACGCACAACAAGATGACGATGAACGCTGTTGATGTTATATATGGCGTAACCATGCAGGAGCCTGGTGTAAGTAAACTTGTGCCGGTAGATTTTAGATCGTTAAACTAAAGCCCCATAGGGGCGATATGTTAGTAGCAAAAAATAATCATATTTTACAATAAGCTCCGTCAGGAGCGGCATGTTTCTTCAGCGCTAATTCATGCTTTTAAAAACGTTCAATCCCCACAATTACGCATAATCCTTTTTGTCTTCGAATATCTGACCAATGATTTGGGATAAGTTGGACGCATCAGCGATTAATTTAAAAATTGGCTGGCTTATACTTCTATGAGGAAATATGATATAGAACGGCTTATTTATCCGAATTAGTTTTGAGTTACCGACAAAGATTCGAGAAAAATTATCAATAAATTGTTCATAATCATTCTCATAATTTTTTTTAAGTTGAATCCATTTTTTTATAAATGCTGCTCTTTTACTTATATTCAAAACATCAGTTATAGATAAATGGTCAAGAACATCAGGATCATGGGTTAATTTTCTTTTACCAATGAATTCAAATCTATCAATTATACCATCCTCAAAAAAACCTCTTCCAAATGTGGCTTGGTAGTCAATTTCAATATCATCTTCAAATGCTACGAAAAAATCTAAGCTTAAATCATTTAATTCATGTAACCCTAAAAGTGATTTTGGGTTAAATGAAAATATTGTAGAATAGCCTCCAAAAAAAGAAGGCGAACCATATGTAAATTTTGCCACATAATTTG
>JABDFW010000070.1 GCA_013286305.1 Bacteroidota bacterium | reverse complement strand
AAAAGTTGAGAAAGATGGAAGAAGAAACAGGAAAAGACAATAACCCTGTTTGGAAAGCTCTTGATAAATTTAAGAACTTAGAATAAAATTTTTTATTAGATAAAATAAGCATTATGCCAAATCCCAAACGCAGGCACTCCCAGCAAAGAAGTGCGAAAAGAAGAACACATTATAAAGCTGAGGAAGTTACTTTAAGCAAAGATTCTACAACAGGCGAATTGCATGTTCGCCACCGCGCGCATGTAAGCGAAGGCAAATTATACTACAAAGGAAAGCTGGTGTCTGAGAAAGCGCCGTTAAAAGCTTAGTCTTAGTTGTATATATAATTTGCTTGCTGAATGAATATTGCAATTGACATGATGGGTGGAGATTTTGCACCGCTTGAAGCGGTGAAGGGTCTTCAACTGTATATGCAACATACTGTGCATGCCGCTAATATTTTGTGCGTAGGCGACGAAACCCAGGTTAAAGCCTTACTTGACGAATACAGTTTATCTTTTGAAAATGAAAATATTAAGATAATTCATGCCCCGGAGGTAATTGGTTACCACGAGCATCCCACCAAAGCTTTAAAAGAAAAGCAAAGATCTTCCATCGCCATCGGTTTTCATTTATTAGCATCCGGCAAGGCAGATGCCTTTATTAGCGCAGGCAATACAGGCGCTATGCTTGTGGGCACCATGTACACCATAAAGGCCATTGAAGGTGTATTGCGCCCTACCATTGCCACAGTTGTACCCAAATTAAACGGCAGCACCGGTTTACTGCTTGATGTTGGCCTGAATGCAGACTGCAAACCTGAGCAACTGAATCAATTTGCCACCCTTGGCAGTTTATACGCTAAAAACATACTTAACATTATTAACCCCCGTGTTGGGTTATTAAATGTTGGCGAAGAAGAAGGCAAAGGCAACCTGCTTGCACAAAGCACTTATCCCCTGCTGAAAGAAAATACCTTTATAAATTTTATTGGCAATATTGAGGGCCGCGACCTTGTGCACGATAAAGCAGACGTTACCGTTTGTGATGGCTTTACCGGCAATGTTGTTTTAAAAATGGCGGAATCTATTTATGATATAGCCCAAACCCGCAATTTGCAGGATGATGAATACCTGCACCGCTTTCACTATGAAAATTACGGGGGGACGCCTGTTCTTGGGGTATCAAAGCCTGTTATCATTGGCCATGGCATCAGCAACGCCAAGGCTTTTAAAAACATGATCCTTCTTGCAGAAAAAATGATAGAAACAGGTTTCTGCGGCACTATCAAAGAGGCATTTCATGCGGAATGAGAAGGTGAAAAGCCAAAGGTGAGAAATGGATGTTTTGTTTCGCGGGCAATTATCTCATTCGTTCATCAGCATGTTGTACAAATTTATTAAGCCTGGTAAAAGGCAGTATATATTAATAATGATCTTTTAAATTGCTTGTCACTTGAAAATAGGAAAACTGCTATTTATCTTTCTCATTACACAATGTTCTCTCAAACAGTTATATGGGCAGGTACATGAAGGCCGTATTGATTCAATGCTTCTTCCTGTAACGGGCCCGCATTACCAGCCGGAATATACTTTTGATACGTCGGTAAACCCTGCCGCGTGGCTAAACCAAAAAGCAGGGCTGCACGCCGCATTTGGCTCAACCGATACAAAATACTTTAGAACTGAGGTACCTGCTATAGAAAATGAAAAAGCTATATGGGAAGCCACAGGCTGGAAGGGTGAGCGCATTAGCACGCAAATAGTGGTGTGGTCGCCGGATACTTTGCAACAGGTGCGTTTTAAAATAAATAACCTGGTGAACGAAAAAGGTGCAGATCTCGATAAAAGCAATATACAGCTAAACATGGTTCGTTACGTGCTGGCCAACTATCCCTATGGATCGTCCGACGCGGTTTGTAGTGAAACACCTTATAAAGACGGCTACCTTATGCCAGACAGGTTTGAAGCATTTGAAAATTTTGATGTTCCGGGCAAAACAGTAAGGCCTGTATGGGTAAGCTGTAATATTCCCGCAGGCACTCAACCGGGCGTATATAGCGGTACTATTGAAACAACATCAACAAGCGGCAATGTCGTTTTGCATATTCATATAAAAGTGCAGAATATGTTGCTGCCACCGCCGCATGAATGGAAATACAGGCTTGACCTTTGGCAGAACCCATGGGTAATTGCCGATTATTATCATGTGCAGCCATGGGGCGCCGAGCATAAGGCCCTGCTTAAAAAACATTTGCAGCTATACGCTGATGCAGGTGGCAAATACATTACCACGTATGGCGTACATTCCCCGTGGGGCGATAATGAATACGCTATTGAAAGGGGAATGATAGACTGGGTAAAACGCAAAGACGGCTCATGGAAATTCAGCTACAATATTTTTGACCAGTATGTTGAATTGGCGATGAGCGTTGGCATTGATAAAGCCATTACTATTTATACACCTTTGCCCTGGGGCAACAGGTTTCGTTATACAGACGAAAAAACAGGCAATTATATATACGAAACATGGCCGCCGGAATCGGATATGTTTAAAAATGTTTGGAATGTTTTTTTGAATGATCTGAGGGCACATCTTGAAAAAAAAGGATGGCTTAATAAAACTTATCTTGGCATTAATGAAAATGCCATGGATCAAACATTGGCAGCCATTAAAGTGATAAAAGATAATAATAAAACCTGGAAAATAACTTATGCAGGCAACTGGCATAAAGAACTTGACGGATTGCTGGATGACTATTGCTTTTTGTATGGTAACGAATCTACTGTTGAGGAAACAAAAGCAAGGGCTTTAAAAGGCCTTACAACAACTTTTTATGTGTGCTGCAACCCTGCAAAGCCAAACAACTTTGTATTCTCCCCTCCCATTGAAGGCAGGTGGATAAGCTGGTATTCCGCTGCACACGGCTACAGCGGTTTCCTGCGCTGGGCATACGATTCGTGGCCTGCAGACCCTGTAAGGGATGCGCGTTACGGAAGCTGGCCAGCAGGCGATTGCTACATGGTTTACCCGGGTGGTAATAGCTGCATACGGTTTGAAACATTAAGACAGGGTATAGCTGATTATGAGAAGATAAGAATGATAAGAGAGCTTGCTGCAAGATCAGCAGATAAAAAAGTAAAGGAACTGATCACTGCATTTGACGAGCACTTGGCATCGCTTGTTACAGAAAAAACCTTTATCGAGGATAAGTTAAAACAGGATATTGAGAAGGGTAACAGGATGATAGAAGAATTAACAGATATATTAGGCAGGTGACGCATCATCCCGGCCTGGCGGAGAGCATCAGACCTATAGGATATTCAAATCTTTAATCTTCTTCAATGAAAGATAAATTACTGTTTATATTTTGCTTGTTCTTCTTTATGCACAATTGTATTGGGCAGGCAAAAGTTAGTTGTACAACATATGAAGATTATATTCTTACACACGAGCTAACCCCCGCGGGCCCCATCCCTACTGCTTATGATGCCAATGGGGTTTATCCTTATGTAAGTTATAGCGAAACTTCAAACAGGCCTGTACTAAAAAAATACCGCTTTATTGTTTTGGAAAATAGGTTGTTGAAAGCCACTATTTGCCCCGACCTGGGCGGCAAAGTGCTGTCACTTATATACAAACCATCCGGTAAAGAAGTATTGTACCGGCCCGAAGTAATACGCTATACAAGAATTTTGCCCCGTTTTTATTTTGTGGCAGGCGGTATTGAAGTAAGTTTTCCCATATCACATTCCCCTACGCAAAATGAAAAGCTGTTGTACAAAATTGACAGCATGGCTGGCAGGACTTATGTTACCTGCGGAGAAAGGGAATTGCATTTTGGTATGCAATGGAGCGTTGAATATTCTTTAGGTTCCAATGATGATTATTTAACGCAGCGTGTGGTATTTTATAATCCAGGAACCGAAACATATCCCTGGATGTCGTGGTCAAATGCAGCATTGCCTGCTGCGCCGGATACCAAATATTATTTTCCTAACGGAAGCGTATTATCTCATTCCTCTAAAATTGACACTATAGACTGGCAACAGCAAGGGCCAAAAACTCAGGCGGATATTAAAGAAATGACCGGCTTTTTTTGGAGAACAAAAGATGCCAATGCTTTTGGCGCGTTTACACCATCCTACGGAACAGGGCTTTACCATATTGCAGATGAAAAAATTGCCCCGGGAATAAAATTGTGGAGTTATGGTGTTAGTGATGACAGCGCATGGGCTGTATTAAGTACCGCTAAACATCAAACATATATCGAGATACAGGGAGGCCCCATTGCCGACCAATCTATCAAACTAGGCCTGCAGCCTAAGCAAATAAGGTATCATACAGAATATTGGATACCCACCGATAAACCATTAGATATTTATTCTTTAAAAGTGCCTTCTGCTGCGCTGCGGCCGCTTTCAGCTATTCCTTTATTTTCCTGGGCAAGGGCAGGTGAAGTGCAGGTATGGCAGGCCCTGCAGCAAGCTTACAGGCAAAAAGCAGTGCTGCCTCAACCGCCTTCCATAGATGAAAATCTTTGGCCACCGTCGGGCATGGAAGGGCTGGATGAAACATTTAAATATGCAATATCACACAGTAGTGGCCCAGTAAGGGAATTGTGGAAATTTTATTATGGCACATGGCTGGCAGGCCGTGCAAAAAAAGAAGAAGCCATTAAAGTGCTTGGTACCTGCAATATAGGCGTCGCAAAGGTCTTGCAGGCGCGTTTATTAAAACAAAATAGGGATACTGCCGCTGCACTCGCGGCAATAGAATCAGTTACAGAGCCCTGGTTGCAAATACATCCCCAGGTTGTTGTGGAAAGAGATAAACTATTGCGCAGCGCGGGTTTACAAACAATTGCAGAGCGTGAAGCATGGCTTGACAGGGTTGCTGCACTTAAAGATGAATGGGTAATAGAAAGAAGGGTTCAGCTTTTAATTGATAAAGGAGAAGTCAGCCACGCGAAAGAGTTATTATTATCAACTGATTTTCAAAAGGTGCACCAAACATATACACGCACTGCACTTTGGCTGCAAATAACGCAAAAGCTAAATATTCCGTTTTTACCTGTACCGCCGCAACTTGGCGAGGACCGGCTGGCCAATTTTGGTGCATACCGGGAGTATGAGTAAAAGGAGATGGCAGCGTAAATGCAGCAACCCCATCTCTTCAAACGGCTACTTGCATTACAAACTATGCGGATTAATCAAGCTTAGCCCCTGAATGAAGCTAAAGTCCTCAGTATTTCGTGTAATGAGCGTTAAATTGTGTATAAGAGCAGTAGCTGCGATGATTGCATCGCCAAGCTTTATTTTTTGTGTTTGCCTTATCTCAATTGTTTTAAGTACAACTGCCCTATCAATGGAGAGAAGGGTCGCGTGGCTTATAAAATTATTTACCGGCGCAAGTTGCAATGGTGAAGCATTTGGCCACCCTAAAAGTTCTATGTGTGTTATTTCTGAAATGAGGACGGGCAAAGAAGCCACAAAGACCCTACCGTTTGGCGGTAAGCTATTATTCAATGTATCAATTACTGCATTGGTATCAACTAAAAATCCCTGTCCCATTCTTTTCTTGCTTGTTCAGTATGAGCGCGGAGTTGCGACGCATCTCCGTCAGAAATTGTACCTATAAAGTCTCCCATCGTGACTGGTGATCCTGGCTGCATGGGAGCCATTAGTTCGTCTTTTGAATAAATAAGCACTTCAATATCTTTTCCCCGGTATTGTTCGGGCAACGGTAATATAAGAATATTGTTATTGTTGCTTGCTATGGAAGTTTGAACCATACATCTATTTTTTACTACGATATAAAAAAGTAACGCCAAAGATCAATGCGCCACTCTTTACAAATTTAGCTTAATTAACGTGAGTTCAGGACAAGAAAATTTAGAAGAAGCAGTTAAAGAGATATAAACTGGCAGGATATTTGAGTTTCAACGCCGCTAATATTTAACTCAAAATATCAATTAGCCTTTACTTGCCATCTTCCAGACTTTCCGACTTTCGGTCTTTCCCGTCTTTCTTTCCAACAAAACTCCTTACCTTGCACCTCCTTTGACATCTGGATATGTTTTATTCTAACGCAGGAGCATATTCAGCCCATTATTCATTTACCTCAAATTACATTCAGATGTCAGTCTCAAAAGAAACTAAAAAGGTTACTACCCATACCCTTCAGCGGATGAAGGCAGCAGGCGAAAAAATATCTATGATCACTGCGTATGATTTTTCTTTTGCAAGAATATTCGACCAGGCAGGCATTGATGTTATTTTGGTAGGCGACAGCGCCAGCAATGTAATGGCAGGCCACGAAACTACGCTGCCAATAACGCTGGAGCAAATGATCTACCATGCCTCTTCAGTAATAAGGGCTGTAAACCGTTGCCTTGTAGTGGTTGACCTTCCTTTCGGCTCTTTTCAATCCAATTCTGAAATAGCACTTGCATCAGCCATCCGCATTATGAAAGAAACCGGCGCACACGCAGTAAAACTGGAGGGTGGTGAAGAAGAGATTGACAGCGTTAAAAGAATTGTATCGGCAGGGATACCCGTAATGGGGCACCTGGGCTTAACCCCCCAAAGTATTTATAAATTTGGTACGTATAACGTTCGCGCAAAAGAAGAAGCCGAGGCAAACAAATTAAAAAAAGACGCCCAATTACTTGAAGAAGCGGGCTGTTTTGGTATAGTGCTGGAAAAAATACCTGCAGTGCTTGCAAAAGAAGTAAGCGAATCGCTTACCATACCAACAATAGGCATAGGCGCCGGCGGCTTTTGCAATGGCCAGGTATTGGTAATGCACGATATGCTGGGCATAAATACTGAATTTAAGCCAAGGTTTTTACGGCAATACCTTAATTTATACGAGCAGGTTACCGGCGCTGTGCAGCATTATGTAGCTGATATTAAAAGCCAGGATTTCCCGAATGAGAATGAATCATACTAAAATACAGGTTTCCCCTAATGGGTCACTTTGTGACAGTTTCCGGTTGCCAGTTTTCAGTTATTGACATTTTATTGAAGACACTTAGCGTGGGATTTGTATTCTAAACTGGAGACTGAAAACTGTCACAAAGTGACCCATTAGGGGAAACTGGAAACCTCCCTTCTTTCTTCACCGAAATTTCCCCTATTCTTATCTAAAAAAAGATTTCAGCATATTTTAAATGCACTACGTTAGTATTTGCAATAAATTGCTGTATTTAAAGAGGGCTTCATATTGAAAAAGACAAATAAGACAGTACAGGTTATTTTGGCAGTGATAGCATGGGTATGTTTTCTGTGGCTTCCGTTTATTTTGTTTCCATTTAACAGGGATGTAATAGTTTCAAAAACAGACTGGTTTTATTTTCTCCCCGAAAATCTGGGAAAGGCGCTTAAAAGTGACCGGTTTGTATATTCATACATTGTTACCATTATACTGGTCACAAATTTTTACTACTTTAATAAAGGTTACCTGATACCACGTATTCTTGCGCACAAAAAAACCATTTTATATATAGCTATAGTAACCGCCTGTTTCTTTCTTTATCTTACCATACTTTATTACATAACGCTGTATTCAAGAGAGCACAGGGAGTGGTTAAACTCAACAGAATTTAAAACTTTTCTTAAGCAGGTGCTTGCAAAAAATCCGGGCTACGTTCTTACAGGCCCAAGATATTTTTCAACCGGCCCAATGGCATTATTTTTATTAACATTCGTGGTAGGCCTGGGGTCAAATATTGTTAATCAGTGGTTTTCAGCGGAAGAAAAAAAAGAAGAAATAACCAAGCAACAGTTACAAACGGAACTTTCATTTTTAAAATCGCAGGTTAACCCGCATTTCCTCTTTAACTCACTCAACAGCATCTACTCATTGTCATTGGCTAACAGCCAGCAAACTGCTTATGCAGTTATGAAATTATCGCGTATTATGCGATATACCCTGGAAGACGCTAATAACAATACAGTAAGCCTTAGCCAGGAAATTGAGTTTATAAAGAATTATATAGAAATGCAAAAAATACGGCTTACGGAAAATGTTTATATAAAGTTTATAACGGAAGGCGATACAGACAACATTCACATAGCCCCTTTGCTGTTAATACCTTTTATTGAGAACGCGTTTAAATATGGTATTAGCACACATCATGAATCTGTTATTTGCGCATCAATTATAGTAGCTGATAAACAAATTACCTTTAGCTGCACAAATACGATTTTTCCCAATCTTCAAAAAAACAAAGGCACCGGCACCGGTATAAGCAATACCACCAGGAGGCTTGAATTATTGTACCCCGGTAAACATAAACTCACCATTGCCGAGTCGCCCGATAAATATAATGTAACGCTTGCGATACAGGCAAGCACGCCGAATTTGGCGGAAAATGATATGGCTAACCTGTTAAAATGATTTGATATGAAATGTGTAGCGATTGATGACGAACCTTTAGCATTGCACCTTGTTAAAAGTTATATTGAGCAAACTGGCCAGCTTGAGCTTTGCGCCACATTTACCGACATAACAAAAGCCAAGGATTTTATTGAAAATAATCCTGTTGACCTTTTATTTGTAGATATACAGATGCCTGATGAAACCGGCCTTCAGTTTGTAAACAACCTTTCAGTTAAGCCCATTGTAATTTTTACTACGGCGTTTAGCCAGTACGCTGTCGAAGGTTTTAATCTTGATGCAGTTGACTACCTGGTAAAACCCTTTGATTATGAGCGCTTTCTTAAAGCTGTTAATAAAGCAAAGGACCTTTACGAATACCGTTTAAATAAAGAGGTAAATGAAGGGTACCTGTTTGTAAAATATAATTACCAGTGGAACAAGATATTTTTTAAAGACATTGAATTGATAGAGGCGCTTGATGACTATATAAAAATATATACAGGTACAAAGCCTATGCTTATACACATGAGTATGAAAATGGTGCTTGATAAATTGCCCATACAAAAATTTGTACGTGTTCACCGTTCTTACATAGTGCCGGTAAATAAAATAAGCAGCTGGAATAAAAACTCCATTACAATTGCATCTAAAACAATACCGGTAAGCTATACTTATCAAAAGCAACTTCAGGATATTTTGCAGAAGGATTTGAACGGAATTTAGGGGGGATAGTCCATTGCCCATAGTCCATAGTCCATGGCTCATGGCGCTGAGAAAAATCCAGCACGTGAGGGATCATAACTCTTTTAATTCTGTGACCCTGCATTCTTCTTTTCCTTCAGTTTTCGAAATTCCTTGCTCCTTGTTTGTTATTTAATCTTACAGGTTTACGCCAATGACAACGTTTTTGTAAGACTTTGCCCTTATAAAACTCCTTACATTTAAAATTCATTGTTCCTTGCCCGTTATTAAGCCCTTCATTTAGGGCAATAACAAGCCAGGTACCGGGGTACGTTACAAAATGTTACGCATGAAGGGTGTTTTTTCACCAAGTTTTCAGCATGTAATTATCTGTCTGTTGTTGTTGCGTCGCCTGACCAACAACACTATATTCACTTTTTTCTGGTTTTATTTTTTCGTTATACATTTTAAACACGCTAATCTTTTGTGCTTTTTCTTTTCTTTTCTTGAAAAAATAAAAGAAACAAAAGAAATTCAAGGGCAATCCCCGCCCGTACCGATAAGGGTACGTTCGGGCGGGCGAAACGCACAGCACGATTGCCCGGTGCCAGCGCCTCCCCCTATGCAACGGCGATCTTATTTACTTTTTGCTCTGTTGCGTGATACTGCATATTCGTTGATCTTTGTGTTTTGGCTACGGTTGCCTGCTTTGTTTTTTCGTAGCCTAAACTACCGTTTTATGTCAGCTTGTAAATACGTTGTGGGTTTGGTTATTTTTTCTTTTTCTTCAAGATTCCTTGCACCTTGTTCGTTATTAAACCCTTGTTCGTTTACAGCCCGTACAATGGTACGCCAATGACAACGTTTTTGTACGGATATTATCTGAACCACGATCCCGAATTTGTCGGGACAGGTTTTGGGTGGATTTATAGCCTGCCCGACTGTGTCATTCAGGCGGGGATTATGAGGATTGAAGACCCTCTGTTGTTGTTGTGTCGCCTGACCAACAACATTATATTCGTTTTTTTCGTTTTTATTATTGTATTATTTATGTTAATCATGCTTAATTGTTGTGTTTTTTCTTTTCTTTTCTTGAAAAAATAAAAGAAACAAAAGAAAAGTTCAATCCCGATTACATCGGGAGTGCCAGCGCCTCCCCCTGTGTAACCTCGATTTATTTTACCCTTTATCTTCTTGCGTGATACTGCATATCCGATGCTGTTTATCCCAAAGGGATCACTTTGTGATATTTTAACAACGGTTGCATGCTTTGTTTTTTCGGGACCTAAACTACCGTTTTATGTCAGCTTGTAAACACGCTGTGGTTTGGTTATTTTTTCTTTTTCTTCAAGATTCCTTGCTCTTTGTTAGTTATTCACTCTCTTGAGTTATGGCAACAAAAAGCCAGGTACCGGGGTACGTTACAAAATGTTACGCGTGAAGGGTGTTTTTTAAGGCGGCCTCCCTCTAAATCTCCCTCCGGTGGAGGGAGACTTTGCGAAGAAGCCTTTCTATTATGCGAATTTTTTTTCGCCAATGTTGGGTGATTTCTCACCAGACCCCGAGGGTTTTCGAAACCCTCGGGGTCTTTCCACCAAGATTCCTGGCTCCTTGGCCGTTATTCAAAGGCTTGTTGGTTATTAAATCTTACACTTATACACCAATGACAACGTTTTTGTAAGATTATGCCCCTATAAAAAATAGAAAGCCCGATAAAATAAACCCAAACCGTACACATCCGTACAAATAAGCATATTTTTTTTGTTTTTTTTAGTTCCCATAACACGAATTATAACGACACACGAATAAAACAAATCAACTGATTTAGGCCAAAACATAGCTGTAATTTACTAAATGCAATTGAAATTACCAAATATTTTAGTAAAAATGTTTTATACTTAACTAAAATAATTGGTAGATTCACATCCGCCTGCAGGCTGGTTATTGCACCAATGTATAATTACAAACAGGCTTTAATTTTATAAAATATCTCTATCTTCATTGGCTTTGAAAAGTTACTTTTATTTATGAAGAAAAAAAGACAACGATAAATGTACAGGGAACTACTGTTGTTATTTTCTCTGAAAATAAAAATGATTTTATTTCCCTCACGGATATTGCCCGGTACCGCGATAGTGAAAGGAGCGATTATATTTTACAAAACTGGATGCGAAATAGAAGCACTATTGAATTTATAGGGCTATGGGAAAAATTTAATAATCCCGGGTTTAATTCCATCGAATTCGACGGAATTAAAAATATGGCGGGGGCAAACAGTTTTTCGCTTACACCTAAAACAGAATCACGCTGCTAATTTTTAATATGGCAAAACAACAAGCTATAATTGTAAAAGGAATAACGGTTACTGTTATTAAAGCAGGAAATGACGATTTTATTTCTTTAACAGATATTGCCAGGAATAAAAATACTGAAGAACCCAAGGATGTTGTAAAAAACTGGATGCGTTCGCGCACTACTATTGAATTTTTAGGACTTTGGGAACAGTTAAATAACCCCGGTTTCAAAGGGGTCGAATTCGACTCCTTTCTCTTTGAAGCAGGCGCTAATTCATTTACCCTGTCCCCGTCCAAATGGATTGAAGCTACCAATGCCAAAGGCTTAATATCAAAAGCAGGCAATAATGGGGGGACATATGCCCATAAAGATATTGCTTTTGAATTTGCATCATGGGTAAGCCAGGCTTTTAAATTATATCTCATTAAAGAGTTCCAGCGGCTTAAAGAAGATGAAAATGACCGCCTTTCGTTAGCATGGAATTTAAACAGGACCCTATCTAAAATTAATTACCGGATACACACTGACGCCATAAAAGAGCATATTATTCCGCAAAATATTACCAGGGAGCAAGCCGGTTTTGTATATGCCAACGAAGCTGATGTACTAAACGTGGCCCTTTTTGGCAAAACAGCCAAACAATGGCGCGACCAAAACCCAGGCGCGGATGGAAACATAAGGGACCAGGCAACCATAGAGCAGCTTTTGGTATTGGCAAATATGGAAAGCATGAATGCCGAATTTATAAGAATGGAATTACCCCAAAGCGAAAGGCTTATAAAGCTTAACCAAATAGCTATTACCCAAATGCGATCATTAACAGCAAACCCTAACCTGAAGAAACTGAAATAAACCTGGCAAGTATTTACTGGTTGTACCAAAACGAGGCTTAAGGCTTAGAATACAAGTGACCGAAGGGACACGTGGGACGCCAGGGTGAAAGCAACCCCGCGGATAGCAGGGCGGGTTTTAATGCAGGGTATATTTGAAATTATTATAGAAACTTTATCTTTGCATAGCTTTGGGCTGCGGCCTGGGGCCTACGCAGCAGGGTGGTTACTTATAGTAACTGCCCTGCCTGTTTTTACAGGGTGCCCCGCACCTTTAGGGCGGGGTATTTTAAATATCTTATTATAGGCTTTAGCCCACAATACATAACTGCTTTTTATCATTGGTTTTTCAAAACCTTTTATAAAAGGGCTTTTATCCAAAGTTCAAGATGCCGCAAGCGAACATCTTGAACAACCACGGGCTGTAGGATTAGGAAAAACTGAACAATACCTATTCTAAACCCATCGAATTCGATGGGTTTAGAACGAAGGCGGCAGTAATCTCCTTTTGACTCAAAATCTTAATTCATACTACTTTCTCTTTAATAAATGATGATACCGTTAGCCTATGTACACCCAAAATTCTGCCTATTGCGCTATATGAAATTCTTTTATTTATAAATCCTTTTATTTCATCCTCTTTCCCTGATAGTTTGCGGATTTGGGATTTACTGCCTTTTGGCCTGCCAAGTATTTGACCTTCAGCTTTGCGTCTTGCTAAAGCCTCTTTGGTGCGTTGGGAAATTAGATTTCGCTCTATTTCTGCTGATAATCCGAACGCAAAAGCAAGCACTTTTGAATTGATGTTATTACCCAGTTCGTAGTTTTCTTTAACCGTATAAACCATGACATCTTTTTCCATGCAGTCATGCAATATTTTCATGATTTGCATAAGGTTACGCCCCAAACGTGAAAGCTCTGAAACTACTAATACATCACCCTTTTGCATGCGCTGTAAAAGACTGCCAAATTTTCTTATTTCAAGTCGTTTGGTTGAGCTGATTGTTTCTTCAATCCATTCTTCAATGGCAAACTCTTTACCTTTCGTGAATTTGATAATTTCAAAACGCTGATTTTCGGTTGTTTGCTTGTCTGTGCTGATGCGGATGTAGCCGTACTTCATAATTGAAATAATTTAATTGTGGTTTTTAAATGAGTAAGAAATTAATGAATTATTTAAACTATAATATTAAATAAGGCAGTAAAAATTAATTTAAAGCGAGCGATTTTATTAGTCAGAATGTTACGTCTCAAACTGGCTTTAGTACTAAAGGGTGGGTAATTTTATCTGGAATTGAAGCGACCATTAAATATAAGATTGAAGCAGTGGGTACGCCATTGAAAGATTGGGATATTCAAATAAATTATGGAATAAAAACCGGCTTTAATGAAGCTTTCATTATTGATGGGAGAAAAAGAGAAGAACTACTAAAAAAATCACCTGAAGCTGATAAAATTATACGTCCGATTCTTCGTGGCAGGGACATTAAAAAATACGCAATCAAATTTGCCGACATATGGCTAATTAATTCACACAATGGATTAAAAAGTAAGAATATCAACCGAGTGGATATTAAAGAGGATTATCCAGTAGTTTACAATCATCTTAAAAAATACGAAGGAGCATTGCAAAAAAGATTAGATCAAGGTGATGATTGGACGAATCTTCGAAACTGTGCATATTTAGACGACTTTAACAAGGAAAAAATAGTGTGGTTAGAGTTAACCGATAAACCAAATTTTGCATTAGATACTAAAGGTTACTATCTAAATAATACAATTTTCTTTATGACGGGACCACATTTAAAATATTTACTTGCATTTCTAAATTCGCGTCTTTGTGAATGGTATTTTGATAAAATTGCAGCCACATCAGGTGTTGGTACAAGAAGATGGATAAAAATGTACATAGACCAAATATGTATCCCTCCACCAGATAAGGAATTTGAATGTAAAATAACAACTTTGGTAGATAGAGCAGAGATTGAACCATCCGAGAAAGTTTTGAAAGAAATTGACTTTAATATTTACAATTCATTTTCATTAAACTCAACTGAAATATCTTTTATTGAATCAGCTGTGTTATAAACAAATTCCCGCTCTGCCATTGTCAACCCAAATAACTCACATGCCATATCATCCAATTGAAAATCTATCGTCGAGGTGTCAGTATTATGCTTCAATCGCTCTTTAACTAGCTCGATAAATTTCTCTTCCTCTCGCTTTGGTATAATTGGAACGGGTAGCTGCTCAACAAACATGGGTTTATATTCAAAGTAACCGCCATTTCTCGTAACTCCTAATTGCTTGATATAAAAATCTGCGATTTTAGAGTTTAGTATTGCAAGTAAATATAAATTTTCGGTTGGTATAAAAGTCGAAGGGGCATTAATATAAACTCCCTTTTTTGCTAACGAATATGACCCTCGTAAACTTAGATTACCCCAAACAATTTTTGTTTTTTCGAATTCTTTCCAATAATTAGCTCCAAATCGTTGTAAGGCATACCATTCGTATCGAATGCCGGTCTCAGCCTTATTCCTGTTCTCTAATGATTGTTTGTGAGTAAGCAAATAATTATATATTTCAGGATATTCATCTTGAAATGTTTTCTCTGCCTGTAAGGATGCACCTTTTATGATCTCATTTTCGTGCAGAGGAAAGTGCCAAGGGATAAAAATCACCCATTGATTAGGCGAATCGCAATAATATCTGTGTATGTCCCTGCCACGAAGAATCGGACGTATAATTTCGGCATTTTTCGGCGATACTTTAATTAAATCATCTCTCGTTCTTTTGTCGATAATAAACGCTTCGTTATATCCTGTCAAAATCCCTCTGTAAATATTAATATCCCAATCTTTCAAGGGCTTACCTACTGTCTCAATTTTATTTTTTATAGTTGCTTCAATAAGCGATAAAATAACCCAACTATTTGAATTAAATTCTGTTTGGGTGGTAAAGTGCTGACTAATAAAATCGCTCATTTTTTCTAGACTACCAATGCTTTTATCTATCAAGCATGTTTGTGTTTTACCACCATAAAGTTCCTTTTGTGCTATTAACATGTTGGTATCAACTGTAGCAGAGTCGAATACCTGGTAACCACCAAAATCTACGAGTAGTAGAGGGTTTGTTTCTTCGAGGAAAAACTTACGCAAAGCTTCTCCATAGTTGGCCCGCATCCATTTGTTTGAAGTTATAAAACCAAAATAATAACCAGGTTTTAATAAACGTATGGCTAACTCGTAAAACAAGCAGTATATATCTCCTGTGCGGGTAAATGTTTTATAACCGCTTTTTTGCAGAACATCTGCACTTGCACCCATTTTTTGTAATTGTATATAAGGCGGGTTGCCAATGAGTACCTCAAATCCTTCAAAATCACCTTTCGTATTCAATACTTCCGGAAACTCAAAACGCCATTCAAAAGCATTGCGGTAAATAACATTATTTTCTATTTCTGTGATTTCATCTTCTAGTTTGGTAATAGCTGTATTTATTTTGGTAACCTCTACCAGCATTTCTTTTTCAGGGCGCTTTTGCCCAAATAGGTCAAAATTGTTCTGGGCCAAGGCAAGCTGGCCTCTTAATTCAGACAGCTTCTTTCTTCTTGGGTCTCTTTGAGAAACTGTTTGGCGAAATTGTTCTTTTATACTTTTTATAAATTTTTGCAATTCATTTTTAGCTTCTTTGTTAGGTGTATCCTTGTATGCCCCTACTGCTAATTGGTAATCCTTTACACCAAATCTTTGCTTTTTAAAAACATCAGACAAGTCTTCATCATTTGAGAATTTTGATAATAATGAATTGCCATGTTTTATATTAATATCAATATTAGGGAGTGTTTCTAATTCTGTAAAATTAGAATCTGGTTTATAGTAGGCATGTTTCAGCAATTCTATCCATAGCCTTAATTGGCAAATTTTAACAGAGTTAATATTTATATCAACACCGAACAAACTGCCTTCAATTATCTTCCTCTTTTCATTAAATAATGTTTGTTGAATATATTGTATATAGGGAGATATTATGTTCTTTGCATTAATTGTGTATTCGAAAAAGGCCTGTGTTTTATTGTCAATTATAATTAACTCATCATTTGCTATGCTAACCTCAATATCCAAACGGTTGCCCTTTTCATCTGCAAGTATTCCTAATTCGGCTTTAATAAGTATGATCTCGTTAAGGCTTGAAACTAAAAAGTGACCTGAGCCAACTGCTACGTCTGCAATGCGGATGCTTTCAATAACTTCGTTAAATTCAAGAATATCTTTAGTCCTCTTCTTATCCTGTAAATAATTCCTGATGTCCTCAATGCTATCGCAATTCCATTTATACGTATCATTAAATTTTTTAACTACTGCCTTGCGTATAGTTTCTCTGCATAAGAACATTGTAATCGCCCCCGGAGTATAAATAGAACCATCTTTATAACCATTAATTTTTTCAAAAACAAGCCCGAGTACTGCCGCGTTGATAATGGTTTTGTTTTCTTCCTGCACTTCCTCTTTGCCTACCGAAGAAAAATCGTAAGCATCCAGGAATTCAAAAAAATAGGGAAGTGTATTTTTTGCCGTAATATTTTTATAATTGATCGTTTTTTTAAGAACTGAATTTGTGTATATATCTATTTCGAGGCTATTATCCAGCCCATTAATTTTAATAGTCTCATATTCAAGTTCCGATATATCAAAGAGGGAACTGTTTAAATACGGTATGTGACTATATTTTTGTTTAATAAGTGCAGAGCGGTCTTTATTTTCTTTTGCAAGCACTTGAAAAAAAAGCTTATACAATTCGTCAAAATCACGAATTGTATGCATATTCAAAAATTTATACTTGCTGTTATTATTGTGATATTTTAATAATTGGGCTTCCAGTAATTTTAAAAATAATATCCTATTGGTCCATGTAATACACAATTCAAGAGCAACATTAAATATTTGTTCATCATATGTATTGCCTGCCCGTTGTTGTATAGGTATTTTCTGTAAGGCATCTTCTAATTCGAGAATATTTATAGTATTTTCCAGGAGTGAGCCCGGCTGCCTTTTTCCTTGGGGCAAACGCTGTATTATTTTCCTGCTCCCATCTTTTATTTCCTCCAGGCCAATAATATGGAGCAATTCTGAAAAAAAGCCTTTATCTAACGAATTACTATCGTTTATAAAAGGCAGTTTAAGCAGGTGGGGTGGGGTGAAAAATTTATATAGTGGTATAAGTGCATTATCATCTTTCTCATTATCACTTCTTAAAAATCTCTCATAGTCCTTTATATTAAAATATGTAAATGGAAAGTCTTTTTCTAGTTCCTCTAAAAAAGGCCTGGCAATCTCATTATAGAATAAAATTGTTTTACTGCTTACCTTTTGTCCCGCTTCCCATTCTTTAAAAGCTTTTTGAAGATGTACATTTTCTGTAAATATCCTTTCAAAAAGCGCTGCATCAAATACATACCATTCGTAGATGTTTGTTATAATAAGATGGGTAAGCGAATTGTTTTTATTGATTAACCTTTCCCTGAAAAAATAAAGGACCAATTCATGCATCGCCTTAGTATTCAGATTGGTTTTGGAAACCATATCTGCCTTATTCCCCGGTTTTTTAACTTCAAACAAAACCCCGGCAGGTGTTTTTGCATCCTTTCCAAGGTGTATAACAAAATCAGTTCTTCCTTTTGTAGCTATTAAATACTCAGGACTATAAAAAGTATTTTTTAAAAAATCTGTAAGATGTCCTTTAACATTTTCCTCCGTTTCTTTTTCATCAATATGACTGAGAAGGGTTAAAATATTTTTTTTAAAGTTGTTGAGATCAATCCGGCGGGGTTTAATTAAACGGTAAGCCTTGTTAAGGCTGTAAATCAGGTCTATGGCTGAAATCGTCATTGGCTGCTAAAATAAAAGGGGTATTAAAGTAAATAAAATATGATAAATATAAAGAAT
>JABDFW010000069.1 GCA_013286305.1 Bacteroidota bacterium | reverse complement strand
TCGCTTTTTGCATCATTCATAAAATAACTTAAGGCGCCTGTAGGGCATTTTTTAACCTGTTCAATTATTTCATTGGTTTGTGCACCCTGCATATTTATCCATGGCCGTTGTTGCGTGTTAAACACTCCTGGTAACTGTGTAACACAACGCCCTGAATGCCTGCATGCATCCGGCTTCCATACAACTGTTACCTCGCCATTTGAATACTTTATTTGCTTCTCAGTTTCGCTGTCGTTATAGGCAAATGTTCTTACCGTAATTTCGCCCTGCAGGATTTTTGATACCGGGCATGCTGATGCAATGCTTGTTAGCTTTTCCCTTTGCTCATCTGTTACCTGTTGCAGAAAATTTATATCACGGTCAATTACTGTTATAACCTTTTCTTCTTTTTTTGTTTGGTACATATTTACCTGCACGGCAATGTTTGCAATGTCCAACCCCTTGCGGTCAATATACATACGCAGCGTTACTAATGTGCATGATGCAAGTGATGAAAGCAGCAACGTGTAGGGGTCTGGCCCGGTATCTCCGCCGCCGGAGCTAACAGGCTCATCTGTAAAAAACTTACCGTTGCGCCATTCTATGGTGCATTGATATTTTTTTGTACCAATATTGCCTGCAACAGGTTTATCAAGCATGTAATCCATAAGTATAGGTAATTGTTTAAGTGGTAACAGCTACAGGTGCGCCCTTAACATCCAGGCGAATTTTTCATGCTGCTCCATAAGCCCGGTAATATAATCACTTGTGCCGGCATCATTATATTTTGAAGCAAACGGGTTAATGTTCTCTCTTATAAAAACAATAATGCTTTCATGGTCTTCCAGCAATTCTTTAATAAACCCGGCGCTGTTATTGGCGCTGCCGCTTTTTTCGGTAAGATGTGTTAACTGCAAAAATTCTTTTAAGGTAGCAGGTGAGTAATGGCCCAGCATACGTATGCGTTCGGCAACACCATCCATAATGTCATCCAGCGCTTCGTACTGCGATTCAAAGAAAAGGTGCATGCTGTGAAAGTCAGGCCCTTCAACATTCCAGTGGGCATTGCGTGTTTTAGTGTATAGGAGAAACTCATCCGCTAATAGTTTTCCAAGTTCTGTTGCCACAGCAAGCCTGTTGCCGTCAGTAATACCGATGCTTGTGTTCATATAGTTAGTTATTTTATTGTGGAGCCCTAAAGGTAAAACAAACTTTTTAAGTATTGCCATATTACAGAATGGTAAAGATTTTTGTTTATATAAATTTTACATTGGCATATATACACTCCATCCATTATCTTCGTTTCAATTCACGCAAAACTGTTTATGATGTATGCTTCCCGGGCCTTACTAACTGCTTTTATTTCAACCATGTTGTTTTGTACTGCAGTACATGCCCAGGCAAAAAAAACAGTAAAACCAGACTCTGTGAAAACCGCGCCTGTAGAGGTAAGGGTTGTTGACTCAAAAAAGCTGCCAAGAAAAGGAGAGCAGATCATTTTCCAGTCACAAAAAACAAAAAAGGTTTTTATGGGGAGAACGAATGCTGCGGGTACATTTTCTCTTTCACTGCCACAAGGCGATGATTATACTGTTAAGGTTAAGAGCTTAACAGATACCAGCCAGTACGGAACTTTAAATGTACCGCAATTACAAACCAATCAATATTTTAAGGATGCGCTTATAGTTGATATTGAATATGAGCCGGCACGTTTGTTTACTTTGGATGATGTTCATTTTGACGTTGGCAAAGCCACTATTCAGGCCGCGTCATATAAACAACTGCAGGAACTGTTGGAATACCTGCAATGGCAAGATTCAGTGAATATAGAAATAGCAGGCCATACCGATAATGTGGGAAAAGATGACGATAACCTTAAGCTTTCACTTCAAAGAGCAGATGCCGTAAAGGCCTGGCTTATAAAAAAGGGCATTGCGCCTGCCAGGGTTACTGCCAATGGTTACGGGGCCACCCAGCCTGTTGCAGATAACGCGACCGAAGAAGGCCGGAGAAAGAACCGCAGAACGGAGGTTAGGATATTGTAAAGCAGCCTCCCTCTATCCGCCGCGGCGGACCCTCCGGTGGAGGGAGACTTGCGAAGAACACTTTTTACTATGCGAGCCCATTTTATTTCCTGCTCGCTCCCATTTGTTTAACTTTCATGCATGAAAAATAATTTGCAGGAACTATATGGCAATATAGATATATACCTGTTTGACCAACTATTGAAAGGGCGCTTTGATAACTGCAAAAAAATACTTGATGCAGGCTGCGGGGGTGGAAGGAATATTATCTATTTTCTTCATAATGGTTTTGAAGTATATGGCACGGACCAGAATCCGCAGGCTATTGAAACAGTAAAAAACCTGTCACAAACATTAGCCCCAAATAATTCTTTGGAAAATTTTGTTGTATGCAACGTAGAAGATATGCCTTTTGCAAATGATTATTTTGATGTTGTGATAAGCAGCGCCGTTTTTCATTTCGCCTACAGCCATTCGCATTTTGATAAAATGGTTCGTTCCGTGTGGAGGGTATTAAAACCGGGCGGTTACCTGTTTGCAAGGCTGGCATCAACTATTGGTATAGAAGAACTGGTTACCCCTTTAGGTGACGGCAGATATTTATTGCCGGATGGGTCAGAACGTTTTCTTGTGGATGAAGAAGTATTACATACATACGCTCATTCACTAAATGGTGAATTATACGAACCTATTAAAACAACCAATGTTCAAAACCTGCGGTGTATGACTACGTGGTGTTTGAGGAAGAAGGGGTAGGGGATATATATCATGTTTTGGAGTTTCTATTCGTTAATTTTATAATACTATGGCAAAATCAAGTAACTTAGTATAAATGATTTCTTATGCATTCAGCAGAAGCATTGGTAGTTACAGATAAAGATATTCTTGGCGGCACGCCTGTGTTTAAAGGAACGAGAGTAGCAGTAAAAACACTTTTTGCCTATCTTGAAGAAAGCTCATTGGATGATTTTCTCCAAGGGTACCCTTCCGTATCAAAACAACAAGCCGAAGCCGTAATAGAACTTGCAGCACAAAAATTTCTGTCTGAAGTAGCATTATGAAAATACTTATGTAGGAACGGGTTAGGCTTTACCAATAGCTTGTGTCTTTTAGTTCACTATTCATCGTTTTGTTAAGATGCTGAAATAAATTCAGCACGACCGGAACTGTATCAATAGCTTGTATCTTTTAATTCACTATTCATCGTTTTGTTAAGATGCTGAAATAAATTCAGCAGGACGATGCGACTTCATCCTGTTGCGTGCTATTTAGACTAGAAGTGATGGAACCGCAACCGTCACCCTGAATTTATTTCAGGGTCTTGTTTGAAGATTGGCTTTATTTTTTTGCTCAATAAGATTTATCGATTGGCTATACCAATAGTTTGTATTGGTTGGTTCATTGCTCGTCATTTTGTTAAGATGCTGAAATAAATTCAGCAAGACGATGCGAAACCGTCACCTTAATTATTTTTAGACCTTATTTTAATGTGTAATTTATTAACTGAATACTCAACGATAATTTGTAGTTTGGCTAAGTAAAAAAATATGCATGCAATATGGCGGCTCCGTATATATTATGACTAATATTACTCATACCGTATTATATATTGGGGTGACATCTAATTTAATTGTGAGAGTCAGGCAGCATAAAGAAAAGACTGATCCGGATTGTTTTACAGCAAAATATAATTGCTGTAAACTTGTTTACTTTGAAAATTTTAACCGTATTGAAGAGGCTATTTCAAAAGAAAAGCGATTAAAAAATTGGCATCGTGAATGGAAAGTGAATCTTTTTAATCAATTTAACAGCAGTTGGAAAGATTTGAGTGGTACGCTGGATTGATAGTAGAATGGAGATATAAATTCAGCAATACGGGCTGCAGTAATAGTTTGTATCGTTTATCTCAATACTCGTCGTTCGGTTAAGATGCTGAAATAAATTCAGCAGGACGGGAACTGTACCAACAATTTGTATCTTTTGTCTCAATACTCGTCGTCCGGTTAAGATGCTGAAATAAATTCAGCAGGACGGGAACTATGCCAACAATTTGTATCTTTTATCTCAATACCCGTCATTTGGTTAAGATGCTGAAATAAATTCAGCAGGACGGAGAAGATTGCCGCGAAATAGCCCATAAATGAAAACCATATTGCCATAGTTCCTCACCCTGTAAAACTTTCTATCAATCTCATGATCTCCGCGCCTTCGTGGCCGGTGCAGGGGTTGGGGCCTTCGCCTAAAAAGTATTGTACGGTTGCTTCAATCATGGGCTGCTGTACATGCTGCAGTGTCTCGAATGTGAGTGTTGAAGTATCGTTATTAGCAAGCAGCGTTATGGTGTTACCGCTGAAAACACTAAAGCTTATTTTACCTTGTGTGCCGATTATCTCGCAAATATCCGCTTCTGAGGAAGGGGCGGCGTTAAAGCACCATGTGCCGCTAAATGCAACGCCTGTTTCAAACAACATACTTCCGGCAACCATATCATCAGCGGCATAATTACCCGACTGGTGTGTGGCAATACCTGTGGCTTTTTGCGCGGGGCCAAAAAAATAATACATCAGGTCTAATTGGTGAGGGGCAAGGTCGTGAAACTGACCACCACCGGCTATTGCAGGGTCAACACGCCAGGCAATTTTTTCATCAGCCAGTTCTTCTTTAGTAAGTGAGGGCTTTGATAATTGAATGTGCGCAAACAGAATTTCGCCAATAGCCCTGTCGTGTATTAATTGTTTTATTTTTTTAAAGCGCGGCTGCTCGCGGCGGTAATGCGCCACAACAAGTCTATTATTTTTCATCGCCGCAGTTTCAGCCATATTTAGAGCAGCGGTATAAGTATTAGCCATTGGTTTTTCAACATATACCGGTTTGTCCGCGTTGATGGCGGCAATGGTATAAGCTTCATGAGAAGAGGGTGGCGTAGCAATATATATCGCTGTTACTTCCGGGTCATCTATCAGCCGGTTCGCATCGTTATACCAACGCGGCACGTTATGCCTGCGGGCAAAATCCTCTGCCTTACCAGCATCGCGGCGCATTACTGCTACCAATTGCGAATTGGGCACTTTATTAAATGCAGGGCCGCTTTTTAATTCGGTTACATCACCACAACCAATAATTCCCCAGGATATTTTTTTCATGGTTTTCTATGAAAGATTGTTTTATAAACGATACCAATCCCAAAGGGATTGAATTTGAATAGCCCCACATGAAATGTGGTGATAATATTTACCCTTTTTCACTGAACCCTGAAGTGGTTCAACCCCTGTTAGGGGTTGGCCGTTTTGCTATTATTTTTCCCCCGATTTTATCGGGGGCTATTCAAATTTAACCCCTTTTAGGGGTTATTTAAAATAATGAACTAACCATGCCATTCACCCTATTGCTTTTTGCAATTTTGCAAGCAGCGTGGTTATTTTTGTTTTTGGATCGCCATCGCCCAGCGTTTCTATGGGAAGGAAGCCTTTATAACCGGATGATTTGATGATGCCGATTAATTTATCCATATCTGTATCCTGTTCTGCGCCGTTAATGAAAACTTTTTCTTTTATCTGCCAGTTCACTACATGTTTTACCGAGGCTGCAATTTCATCATACGGGTTGTTTACACGATAGCTGCCGGTATCTAAAATAAGCCCCAGCCATTCTGAATTTATGGCTTCAATCATTTTATTAACCTGCGCCGCGGTTTGTATAAAATCGTTGTGATTTTGTAAACCAATGATCACGCCGTGTTCCTTACCATAGTCCACACAGGTTTTAATATCTTCCAGCATCCAGTCTGCCACCTGTTCAGTAGTATAACCCGCATTTTTTTGATTGCCCGCGAATATCCTTATCACTGGGGCGCCTAATTTTGCAGCCACTTCTATCCAGTTTTTTACGAGTGCCACTTCCAATGCACGTTTGGTTTTATCGGCTATGGTAAAATCGTTGCGTACACCCGTTCCGCTTATGGCGAGCCCCAGCCTGAACGCCTTTCTTTTTATTTGAAACAGGTATTCATCATCCGGCACCTGCGGGTATCCTTTAAAATAATAGCCTGTGATATCCACGCCTTCAAAACCGGTTTGAGAACAAAAGTCAAGCATATCGCTTATCGCCATACTGCCGTCTGTGAGTTGGGCGTTAAAACAATAAGCATTGAGGCTTGTTTTTAGCCCGTTTGGGGGTTCGGCAAATTTTTTAGGAGAAGCAGCACGTGCCCCTGAGACTATAGCCGCAGCAGCAGGCAATGCGATAATAGATGATAAAAATTTTCTGCGGTGAAATTGATTATTCATAACAGACGATGATTTATTTTACTGCAACCGGGATCTTTGCCGCCTGCCTTGCCAGTATTTTCCAGTCACCTTTTTGTTTTTGCCAGATGATCAGAACAATAATATCAAGTTTTGTGACCACGTTATCATGGTTGGCCTCACCCACCAGCCTGTGCCTTACGATGGCTGAATTGCCAACAATTTTAATGGTTTGGTCAGAGAACGTGACAGAGGTAAGCAGTGTTTTGCCTGTTAAAAGATCATTGACAAATGCTGCCTTATCTTCTATAAGCCCTGATGAATGGCCGTAGGTGAGATCATCGGCCGCGAGGCTTTCAAGCGTGGCTTTATCAGGCGCCAGCAATTCTTTGCGCAGCGTTTCCATTAGGCCGGCAATTTTTCGTTCATCGGCTGATTGCGCAAATAAAGATGTGCAGCTCAACATGCAGCATAATACAAGCGAAGCAATGGTCTTGGGCATGATAGATTGTTTGTGTATAGCTAAGTTAGTGATCTTCTGTTATTTGAAGAGAGGATTTGAAATTTGTGAGGAGGGGGTAATACTGATAGTTAAAAGCTGAAATTAAATTGCACGAAAAGCCTCCACAACCATGAGGCGGCCCAGTTATAGCAATGAAAGGGTGAAAGCCTGGTTTTATCAAACACTAAAATAGATTACGAGATATGCACGGCTACCTACATTTTACGGAAACAAAATAATAACACAGGGCATGGGGTTATGCCTGAATATATTATAACACCGATTATTGAAGATATAATAGCTGGACGGGAAGAAGCGAAAGAGTTTGCGTTGGGACTGATTAAGCAAACTTCAAAATAAATGCTGCTATCTACCCACTCTCACAAACAATGGAAACCTAACAGGCAGTATCTCATCATCCTTCCAAACTTCATCAAGCTCAATCAATAATTCATCCGTTAAGGGGCTTTTGTTATTTGCTTTTATGTAATGCTGAAGTGATGACCACGTATGAAGATACCCGATAAACTGCTCTTTATTCCAGCTATATTCAATGAATAATTTGGGAGATGATATTGCCGTAAAAGGAAACGGGATTGTTGTGTATGCTTCATCAATATATCTTCTTTCTTTGTCCCAATAAGGCCCTACAACATTCCAGTAATAATGTGCTATCCATTTATCTATTTCAGCATTAATACTTATAAGCCCGTAGCCAATTACAACAAATAAGCCACCCGCTTTTAAAATCCGTTTTACTTCCGCATAAAACTTATCAAAATCAAACCAATGAATAGCCTGTGCCACTGCCACGAGATCAAAAAAAGTGTCCGGGAATGCGGTTTGCTCAGCAGCTTCAATTTTGTAAATAACGTTGGATAAAGCAGGAGCTTGTGCCAGTTGCTTTTCACTTATGTCTGTAGCATACACTGCCTTAAACTTTGATGCCATTACTGTGGCTACCTGCCCGTTGCCTGTTGCGCAATCGAGCGCCATATCAAAATTGCTAACCTGCTTAAACAAAAAGTCATACAAAGCGGGCGGATAATGCGGCCTGAAACTGGCATACAGCTTTGCCTGTTGGGAGAAATTGTCTTTCATAGTGCAAAGCTTGCAAAATATTTGGTTTTGCAAAGCAATACTCTATGGGATACTTCAAAATAAAACGGCAGCATCACACGATGCGGCCGTTTTATTTTATATAAATATTGCTCACTTTATTGATAATTTGCCTTCGTAGTAATCAAGGATCTTTGTTCTTAATATAAAATCATATTTCTCAGCTATAAGATTGATCGTTGCCTGGTCAAGATTAGTTTTTGCAATTATATATTCAGTTGACGTGTAAAGGCCTGCATCAAACCTTACCTGCGCTACCCTAAATGATTCGGTATAATCATTTACCTGGTCCTGCAATTTTTGAAAGCGGTCGTACCCGCTGTTCATATTTATATATGCCTGCTCAACATTTTGTTGCAATGTTGTTTTATTGCTTTTTTCTTCAAAATCAGTTCTTTTTACGGTTATTCTTGCCTGGTCAACACGGCTCTTACCCTGCAAACCCTGCAGGATAGGGATATATAAATTGAGGCCGAAGGAGGAACCAAAATTATTACCCAACTGTGTGGTGTAGGGTATTTTATCGCCTGTTGGTGTAAGAATATAACTTGAATAACTTGAGCCTAAATTTGGGTTAAATGACAATGTTGGCCACAACTGGCCTTTAGCAGACCTTAAAGATTTTATAGCGCTAAGCGACCTGAACCTTGCAGCTTTTATATACGCAAGATTATTTAATGCCTGCTGGTAAATAGCGTCAGAGCCCGCATCATATAAAACAGGTGTAAGATTTTCATCTAATTTTTGAAGGTCAAAAGATGATGAATAAGGCACATTAAGATACTGTAGCAATACAATTTTGGAAGATTCCAATGCATTTTGAGCGTTTACAACGCTTAATTCACCTGCGGCTAAAGAGCCCTTAAGATCTGTTAGTGTCGCGGGATTGGAAAGAGCCCCTTCTTTAGCCTGGTCAATAAGCTTTTTAACCTGTATGCCGAAAGATTCCACCTGCTGTTGCGCCGCAGCAAGCTGCTCCTCATTACTGAGTACCTGCAGGTACGCCAATATCACATTGATGGTTATATTATCCTTTTGTTGTTGCAGGTCCATCTTAGTGGCCTCATAGGTAAGCCTGCTTGAGCTTACAAAATTTCTAATGCTGCCCGCATTCCACAAGGTAAGGCTGGTACTTAAGTTATAACTCGCAGATGTAGAACTTTGTGTTACGTATTGATTGGTGGCATTGTTTATCACCCTGCCCTCGCTTAAACTATGGCCTATGCTGGCAGATATATATGGCAGGTAATTGCCTCTTGCCTGCTGCAGGCTAACCCTGCTGCCTTCTGCTATAAATTCATTTTCGTTTACCTGCAGGTTATTTTTTATAGCAATATCAATACACTGCTGCAAGCTTACGGTTCCGGTAAGCGCAGCAGTATCCTGTGCAAAGTTTTTTACAGCAATCAAAAAAAATACGATCAGCAACAATGCAATTCTCATTTTCATAATTCTTTTCATTTCTTCTGTTCTTTATAATTTATATTTTATCGGGTTGTGGGTTATTTTCCGAAAAAACTTTTTCATTCTTGACTTTCATGCTTCACTTTTCACCTTTCACTTTTTTATTCAGTTCTCAAACTTTTCACCGGGTTGGCCATTGCAGCTTTTACAGCATGGTACCCCACAGTAAATAAGGTGATGATCAATACCCCGGCGCCAGCCATTAAAAAAACCGGCCAGCCTATATTTATACGATATGCAAAATCCTGCAGCCATTTTTCAGATGCAAGCCATCCAACGGGTACAGCAATAACAAAAGCTATGGCTACCAGTTGCAAAAACTCTTTACACAGCAGGTTAATAATGTTCGCCATACCGGCACCCATCACTTTTCGTATGCCAATTTCTTTAGTGCGCTGCACGGTGGTAAAGGCTGCAAGCCCAAACAAGCCGAGGCAGGCCAGTATAATTGCCAGCCCGGCAAACAGGCTGAATATGGATGCTGTTTTTTGTTCAGTTATATATAATTTGTTATAATCTTCATCTAAAAAATGATATTCAAATGGCCGGTTAGGCACACGGATTTTCCAAAGGGCTGATAACTGCTGAATAGTAGATTCGGTATTGGCGCCATTAATACGAACAAGCATACTGTAGAGCATATCATTATTAAGGAATATCACCAATGGCCTGATAGGCTCGTGTAGGGAAGTAAAATGAAAATCCTGCACTACGGCTTTAACCGTTCCCGGGAAATTTTTATAGATTGTTTTGCCAACGGCTTGTTGGGGTGTCCAGCCCAATTGTTTTGCAGCGCTTTCGTTGATGATGAATGAATAACGATAGTTTTTCCCGTTGTTCGATGTATCCATCAATAACAGATCTGATCTTGTGAAATCACTTCCTGCCAGTATATGAATTTTCATTGTTTTAATAAAATCCTGGTCAACGGGAATTGCATTTACCGATATGCCTTTATCTGCAGAAGCGCTTGTTTTTTTAACACCGTCGCCCCATTGTATATAAGTAGGTGTTTCATATGCTGAAGCAACACTTTGTACCCCTGGTATTTGTTTTATAGCGGCTTTATATGCTTCATAATCTTTTTGAACACTGTTATCTACAGGCAATACCAGCAGGTGGTCTTTATCATAACCAAGGTTTTTATTTTGCATATAATGCAACTGCTGCTGAACAATAATAGTAGCGATAATAAGGAAAAGCGAAATACCAAACTGTACCACTATAAGCGATTTACGGATAGCGTTGCCTGACCTTGAAAAACTAAACCCGCTGCGCAATATTTTTGAAAGCCCTGCACCAGATAATACAAATGCAGGATACGCACATGCTATTAAACTTACCAGTAAGGCAAGCATTACCATGACGACAAGAGGCAACGGCGCCAAAATTGATTGCATAGTTAATGCCTTGCCAGTAATATTATTAAATGGGGGCAGCAGTTCTATACTTAAAAGAATGGCAAGTGCCAGCCCAATTAAAGTTACTATTATACTTTCACCGATAAATTGTGCAAAAAGCTGCCAGCGTTGCGCGCCCATAACTTTGCGCATGCCTATTTCGCCCAAACGCGTAGCAGATTGCGCGGTGGCAAGATTAGTATAGTTTATACACGCTATGGCCAGTATTAATATACCAATAGCCAGCATGATATATACATAATTTATATTTCCATTAGGTGTAAGGCCACTAAGTGAAGAATGCAAGTGCACGCTAAGCAATGGTTCCAGGTGATAGGTGAGATAATCGCCGCCCGTTGTGCCCAACTCCTTGCCAACTGTATGACGCATATACGCATCCACCTGCTTTTCGGCGGAAGCGATATTTGTGTTTTTTTGAAACTTCAAATAAGTGATATAATTGGCTGTGAACCACTCCTCGTTTTCAATTTTTGAAACAGGCAACGAGGAGAACGATGCCACAAAATCAAATTGTATTTGTGAATTGCCAGGTACATTCTCACACACACCCGTTATTTCATAATTGCCCCTGTCGCCGAAATTCAAACTCCTGCCAACAGGGTTTACAGCGCCAAAGTATTTGGTGGCCATGGCCTTTGTAAGCACTACTTTATTGGGGGCATTGAGTACTGTTCCAGGGTCACCTGACAGCAATTGAAAAGAGAACATTTTGAAGAACGGAGAGTCTGCATACAAAACTTTCTTTTCTGTAAACAATTTATCATCATACTTTACTACCCTTGTTGCATTAATAAGCCGCGCAAAATCCTCAATAAAAGAAAACGTCCTTTTTAACTGCGGGCCTGCTTTAGTGCCTGTAACAGCAGTTTGGTTAACCGTGCCACCTTCGCTGTATTGCATTGTAATGCGTGCAATACTGCCGGCATTTGTATTAAACTTATCAAAACTCAGCTCGTCAGTCACGTAAAGACCGATAAGTATGCAACTGGTTATGCCTATCGTTAATCCAACAACGTTGATGAACGAGTACAGCCTATTCTTTTTTATGCTGCGCCAGCCGGTTTTAAAAAGGCTTTTAAACATATATGCAATTTTGTGCTTAAAGCAAACACGTTTTATTTGTTCTCTATCTTTTCTATCCTCCCATCCAATAAATGAATGATACGCGACCCGTATTCTGCATTTTTTTCTGAGTGTGTTACCTGTATAATGGTTACGCCATCTTCCTGGTTTAATTTTTTAAACAGATCCATTATTTCCTCGCCTTGTTTTGAATTAAGGTTTCCTGTTGGTTCATCCGCCAATATTAATTTAGGCTTACCCACCAATGCACGTGCGATACCAACCAATTGCTGCTGGCCCCCGGAAAGTTGGGTTGGAAAAAGATCCTTCTTGCCCACTATTTGGAAACGATCCAATATGTCTGCTACTATAGCTTTACGCTCTGATGTTTTATTGTCGCTGTAAATAAGCGGGGTTTCAATATTTTCGTACACCGTAAGCTCATCAATTAAGTGGTATGCCTGGAAAACAAAACCGATATATCTTTTGTATAAAGCCGCCCGGTGTTTTTCTTTTAGCTTATGAACAGCTTCGTGCAGAAAATTATATTCTCCCTCATCAAAATCGTCCAGCATGCCCATTACATTCAATAACGTTGATTTTCCCGAGCCTGATGGGCCCATAATGGAAACAAATTCGCCTTCTTTGATGTACAGGTTAACGTCTTTCAGCAAAAACGTACGTACCCCGCCAATAGTTATCCATTTTGAAACGTGCTTTAGATCTATCATGATAGTTTAGTTATTTGTCCCAATTATAAGCAATAAAGGTGTTACAAATACATGCCAATAAGCTTTACCATTGAAAAGCAATAAGTTGCAGTTTAATTTTTTTTAAAAGTGTACGGTTTTGATACAGTTGTTGTGTCATTTTGTTACAACCTGGCAGCAGTTTGTAGTTAGCAGTTGGCAGTTTCCAGTTTAAGCGGGTGTATTTGAGCATGTGATTGAACGCCCGCCCGGATGCTGTTCGAAAGGGCTGATCATCAGGATTCTAAGGGTTATCGAAGATAAAAAAATCCTTAGCACCCCACATCTTCTGAAAATGTACATTTCATTACTCCCATAATAAAAATATTTCACTCTACTTGCCTTTCCCCTAAAGGGGGAAAGGGTAGGGATAGGGGGTTGCTATTCCGTTCTCAAACTTTTTACCGGGTTTGCAAAGGCCGCCTTTATTGCCTGTACACATACTGTAACAAGGGCTATTGCAAGGGCAAGCACTCCAGCCGCAATAAATATCCACCAGGAAATATTTACACGATAGGCAAAATCCTGCAGCCATTTATGCATAGCCCACCATGCCATTGGAAAAGCAATTACCGCCGATATGATAACCAGTTTTACAAAATCCCTGCTAAGCATGCCAACAATATTACCTGCACTCGCGCCCAGCACTTTACGTATGCCTATTTCTTTTGTACGCTGCTCAGCCGCGTAGGTAACCAGCCCAAATAAACCAAGGCTAGCAATTAAAATAGCCAACACAGCAAACGTGATGAATATTTGGCCAACCCGTGCCTCAGCTTTATATATATTATTAAAGTCATCGTCCATGAAAGAATACTGAAAAGGCTGGCCCGGCGCCATTGCCTTCCATTTATTTTCAATTTGCGATACAAGGCCGGTTGTATTACTTGTATTGATCCGGAAGGCAATACTGCCATCCTGTTTTTGCAGCAGCAGAGCAAGCGGGGTTACCTCCTGCCTTAAGGAATTGAAATTGAAATTCTTTACTACGCCAACAATGTGGTAAGCCTCGATATCTTTATTTTTAAGGTCAAAGTTTTTAAGATAGTACAGTTTTTTATCAATTGGGTCTTTAAATGCAAGCATTTTCGCTGCCGCCTCATTTAAAATAACGCCTGATGAATCCGTGAGCATTTGTTTTGAAAAATTGCGGCCTATGGCCATCTGCATACCAAGTGTTGGAATATAATCTGCATCAACATTCCAAATTTGCAGGCTAATGGCAGTTTTTTGGTCTAAGGTAGGGTCGGGAAAAAGAGGGCTGTCGCTACGCCAGGTTGCTGTAGGTAAATAGCCGGTCATGGTTGCGCTTGTAACACCCGTAATTTTTAAAATGTTATCCTTAAAAGCAGTTGCCTGATTACCGAGCGGAGAGGAGTTTTGAATGACCAAAACATTGTCACGCTTAAAGCCAACATCTTTATTATGAATATAATTAAGCTGGTTATAAATAACAATGGTGCCTATAATAAGTACAATGGATATCCAGAATTGAAAAACTACCAACCCGCTGCGTAACCAGCCGCTTTTAAACCCTGCGGCCAGTTTACCCTTCAGCACTTCAATAGGCCTGAAACCGGAAAGATAAAAAGCAGGGTAGCTGCCAGCAAGTAAGCCAACAATAAGCATTAGCAGAACAAGTGACGGCAGCAGCCAGGGTTTTGCAAACAGGCCAAAGCTAATTTCTTTGCCTGCTAACTGGTTAAAGTAGGATAATAATAAAGCTGCAATGCCCAGGGCGAGTATTAATGAAATAAATGTTATTAACATTGATTCTGCGAGGAATTGCGATATAAGGTTTGAACGAAGGGAGCCCAACACCTTTCGCACACCAACCTCTTTTGCGCGGCCTGACGAACGTGCAGTGGAAAGATTCATAAAATTTACACAGGCTATAAGCAATATAAAAATAGCTATAACAGAAAAAATATACACGTACTCAATGCTGCCGTTAGCACCCAGCTCAGATGTTTTATTTGAATGGAGGTGAATGCTTGTTAACGGCGTAAGCCCATAATGAATATAATTACCACTTTTTTTAAACCCTTCTAAAGTCATATTCAATTGCTTTAGTTCAGGGGTTAAATATTTAACGATCCAATCGTCAAATTTAGCTTCCAATGCTTTAGGGTCTGCGCCTTTTTTTAATAAGAGATATGTATTATGATTGTTACTTGTCCACTGATTAATTTCCCAATTTTGAATTGAGCCATTAAGCGAAACAAAAAAATCGAAATCAAAATGTGACTGTTTTGGCACATCTTCAATTACACCTGTTATCTTGAGGTTGTCTTTATCATTCACCACAAAATTCTTTCCCACTACATCGGTGGTATTGAAATATTTTTTTGCAATACTTTCCGTAATAACTACCGATTTCGGGTTAACCAGTGCGGTTTTAGGATCGCCGGTTACAAACGGTAATGTAAACACGCTGAAAATCGTTGAATCGGTATAGATAACCTTATCTTCAGACAGGTTTTGGTTGCCCTTTTTTACAAGAAGGCCCCCATAATTGCGAAAGCGGACCGCCTGCTCTACTTCCGGAAAATCCTTTTTCATTGTGGCGCCCATTGGTTCGGGGCAAACCGCCATGATAAAATGATTGCCGCCGAATTGAATATCACTATCTACCCGGTATATCCGGCCGGCATCCCGGTTGTATTTATCAAAACTCAGTTCATCCATAACATACAGCAGGATGAGCAAACAAGTTGCAAGGCCAACAGAAAGGCCAATAATGTTAATAGCCGTAAAGCCTTTGTTCTTCCACAGGTTGCGGAAGGCCACCTTAAAATAATTTTTAAGCATACATAAAAAGTTTAAAGTTTGCCCTAATGGGTCACTTTGTGATAGTGTATGGCCGTGGCTGGAGCTTCAATTAAAATTACCGATTATTATTACCCGGAAATTTCAACTGTGTTGAACGGTAAATTGAATTTTTCGTTACAGCTTTTTGGAAATATTCTTATCTGCCAAAATCATCATTCATTTTTACTCCACTCGTCTCCCACCGTAAAAGGCATTTTCCCATAATAAAATGTTTTCACTCCCACCCTTTCACGTTTGACGTTTCACGTTTCAAGTTCTTACTCCGTCCTCAAACTTTTTACCGGGTTAGCAGATGCTGCCTTAATTGTTTGCATGCTTAAAGTAATAGTCGCCACCGCAATCATAGCAAACCCGCATACTGCAAATATCCACCAGCTAATGGCGGTTTTATAGGCAAAGCTTTCCAGCCATTTGTGTGATGCCCACCATGCAACAGGTGCGGCTATTACAAATGCCAGCAGCACAAGCGCAACAAAATCTTTTGACAGTATAGAAACGATATTGGTAACAGATGCCCCCAATATTTTCCTAATGCCAATCTCTTTAATACGTGTTTCTGTTGTATATATTACCAACCCAAACAAGCCAAGACAGCTTATTAAAACCGTTAGTCCTGTTGACCAGCTTAAAAGCCTTGCCGTATTTTGTTCTTCAGTATAAAATTTGGCGATGGTTTCATCAAAAAAGGTATAGGAGAAATCATCATCAGGATATATTGATTTATACGCTTTTTCTATGCTGCTTATTGTATTTTTCCACTCCGCAGTTTGTGGCTGCAGTGCAACGTGAATAAAATCTCCGCCGCCATGCTTGAACGCAATAGGGTCAATAAGCCCGTGCATGGAATGCTCATGAAAATCATGCATAATACCTGTTATCGTATATTTATCTTTTCCCCACTCTATTTGCCTGCCCACAGCATCTCCCGGCTTTATAAAGCCGATTTCTTTTGCATACTCTTCGTTTATAAGGCACTCTTTTGTACTGTCGTTAGGTGTTACATTCCGTCCGGCCACAAGCTTAACCTGGTACACTTTTAAGTAATTTTCATCGCCCCAGCGCACCTGCACATTACTTTTTACTTCTTTTTTCCCGTCAACATATTTTATATTTCCAAATGCTGCACCTTCGGTTGCCGGCGATAAAAATCCCTGGCTTGCCAATTGCACACCCGGCATAGCTTTCAGTTTGTTCATCAATACTGCGATCCCCACCTTTGCAAGGGTATCATTCCTCATCCATGGTGTATTAAAATTCAGCACCGCATCTTTTCTAAAGCCCATATCGCTGTTTAATGAATAGCTTATTTGTTTGCTTACTATTACAGTGGCAATCACGAAAAATTGCGCTATAACAAATTGAGATACTGTAAGCGTTTTGCGCACCCACACACTGCGTGTTTGACTGCTGCTTGTGTAAGCCTGATTTTTCAATACAAGCACAGGCTTGTACCCCCGACAACACCAGCGCAGGGTATAGCCCTGATAGAAAACTTACCAGCACAATAAGTGATATTAAAAACAAACCCGCACCGGCCGTATATAACATATTAGCCTGCAGCCCTGGTGGTATAAAATCAGCAAACATGCGCAACAGCAATGGCGTAAGCACTACTGATAACATGGTGGCCGCAAGCGTTATTAAAAATGTTTCGCTTAAAAACTGGAATATCAATTGCCTTTTTGAGCTGCCCATTGTTTTCCTTATGCCTATTTCCTTCGCCCTTCGTGAAGCCTGCGCAGTGGTAAGGTTTATAAAATTTATACAACCAAGTAACAGCAAAAAAGCTGCAATTGCAAGCAATCCATACATTGTGCTGCGGTGCGCCACCCGTTGCTGAAAGCCCTGGTACAACCCGTTAAAATGCACATCGCTTAAAGGCTGTAATTTAAAAAGCATACTGTTGGCTGCATCTTTATTGGCGTCTTTATTATACTTGCGCAACAGTTTGTTCAACTGCATTTCGGTTGCTGCAACACCCGTGCCTTTTGATAATTGCACCCATAATGTGGAATAACCCATCCAGTCGTTCCACACATTCATCATAAAATTCTTCTGTAATTGCGTTTTGGCAATTGTTGCAAGAGATATAAACTCATCTGCGACAAAAGTGGAGTTCTCATGCAAATCTTTTACAACGCCTGTTACCGTGGTGGTTAAGTCATCATTGTAGGTAATTTGCTTTCCTACCACGTCAGTAAATTCAACACCGGGAAAATATTGTGCGGCCTTACTTTCGCTCAATACAGTGCTAAATGGCTGCTGCAAGGCTTTTTGTGGCGACCCTGCCAGCCACTCATAGCTGCGCAATTGCAGGTATTGTCCGTTTGTAAAAACAATATTGGGTTGCTTTTTAAATATCAAGGGGGTGGAGGGATCGTTTCTCACTACAGAAACTTTAGCATCACCTTCGCGCTGGAAAGTGAACATAGGTATTGTTTTTTCTACGCCTGTTACCTCGTTCTCTATAGCACCACCTAATGGTGCAGGCAAAGCAGCGCTGTGGCCTTCATCACCATTAAATTTCATATCCATCACCACGCGATAAACCCTGTCGCCATCTTTTATCCCCCTATCATAGCTCATCTCGTAATAAACGATAAGAAAAATAACCAGTGCCGTACTTATGCCTATTGACAGGCCAAGCACATTAATAGCAGAAAAAATTTTGTTGCGCTGAAAATTTCTTAAGGCAACAATAAAATAATTTTTATACATGTTGTAAATTTTATGTTCTGTGTTTTATGGCCACGTGCCGCTATT
>JABDFW010000068.1 GCA_013286305.1 Bacteroidota bacterium | reverse complement strand
TAGAGAACGATTATGGCTTTTATGTTTCAGACCTGCTTTCAGAATACGCAGCATGGCTTGGGTACGAGGTGCAGCTACTTGACGATTTTTTGTTCAGGCACAGAAAAACACTTCCTGAAAATGCTGTAATTGGCATTGATGTAAAAGCAACAGGCAGTTTTGGGCTGCGCTGGTGGTATAATGCAAAACTGCCCGGCATACTTGATAAAATAAAAGCCGATGTGGTCGTAAACCTTAATGGCATGTGCAGCACTTCGGCCAGGCAACCACAGATACTCGCTGTTTCAGATGTTAGCTTTTTAGAAAATAACGCTAAACCTAAAGCGGTCTGGAAAAAGCTGGTATTAAAAAATATTATCGCCTATTCAAACGCCGCTTCTTCCGTTTTCAGTTACTCGCAACATGCGGCGGGTGTTGTAGAAAAAATAACCGGCAGGCAAAAAAGTTCCGTACATATTGTTCCATACAGCGCGGATAAGGAGTACAAGGTTTGGCAATGGCATGAAAAAACACTTATTAAAGCAGAGTTTGCCGAAAACAAGGAGTTTTTTGTGTGCACCCTGGATGATAAAAATGATGAATTATGGCTTTTGGTGCTTAAAGCCTTTTCTAAATTTAAAAAATGGCAGCAGAGCAGTATGCAGCTTTTTTTATTGCCAAAACATGGTATTGTTCCATTAAAAGTGGTAGACAAAATGGGTACTTACAAATACAGGGATGATGTACAAATGCTGGATAACCTTACAGAAAAAGAGAAATCATCACTTATCGGATGTGCTTATGCCTTAATACATTTACCCGGGAATGATGCGGACCTGTTGCCGGTTGCAGAAGCATTGCAGTGCGCGGTGCCCATTATTACCTTTAAAACGGTAAGTTTGGATGAATATGGTACTGATACAGGCTTGTACATTTCCGCTATAGATCATGAAGTGTTGGGCGATGCAATAATAGCTGTTTTTAAGAATGAAGAAGAGCGGAACCAGATAGTTGAAAATGCAAAGGCAAAAGCTGAGGAGTTCAAGCGCGATGATATTGCAAAATCGCTTTGGGAAATGATTGAAAATGCTGTAAAAACCAAACAACCGGCCTAAACTTTTCATCTCGCAAATTCACCTTATTTTTGCAGGCTTATAATTTTAGCATGAGTACATCAACCATTAGCATAGATGTTCATTTAGATAAAGATAAAGTTCCGGAACAAATAACCTGGAAAGCTGATGACAGTTTGGACGAAGCGCAAAAAGCAAGGGCAATGATGCTTGCTTTTTGGGACGGGGCAGAGAAAAGCGCACTCAGGATAGATTTGTGGACAAAAGAAATGATGGTAGATGAAATGGCCGATTTTTTTTATCAAACCATCATGACAATGGCTGATACCTACAGCCGGGCAACACACCAGCAGGAATTAGTGGATGATATGAAAAAGTTTGCTAAGGAATTTTATCATAAATTCAGGCAGTCGCAGGTGAAGGAAAACAAGTAAGTACGAAGTTAGAGGCATAAAGTACGAACGAACTGCAGATTGCAGATTTTGTGAGAAGATTACTGAAACCAATAGCTTTTGTCTATCCCTTCAGGACGCTGCCTTCTTTCCATGGACAATTGACTATGGGCCATGGACTAAATAAAAACCATAAACTTTACCATATGAATTTAGAAGCAAAAGTGATGGAGCAGATGAAAGAGGCGATGAAAGCCAAAAACGAACCCGTTCTGCGTGGGTTAAGGGGCATTAAAGCCGAAATAATTAAAGCAAAAACAGAACCGGGGGCTAATGGCGAAATTTCTGCCGATACCGAATTAAAAATGCTGCAAAAAATGGTAAAACAGCGTAAAGATGCGCTTGAAATTTATCAAAAGCAAAACAGGCCGGACCTTGCCCAAAAAGAGATAGACGAAATTGAGGTGATTGAGAGATTTTTACCCAAACAATTAACCGAGGCTGAATTGAAAGAGGTGGTTAGCAAAATTATAGCCGAAACAGGCGCTGCATCCCCCGCGGATATGGGCAAGGTTATGGGTGCTGCCAATAAGCAATTAGCCGGCCAGGCTGATGGCAAAGCTATTTCGGCAGTGGTTAAGGAATTACTGAGCAAATAAAAAGGACATAAGGGATAAGCTTCAGGGTTAGGGCAATATCCTCCTTACACCGTCGTTCTTCTTACTTAAAACTTACGCCTTTTACCTTACATCCTGATCGCATGGTAATTGACATTATTTTCATGATACTTATAGCAATGGCTTGCCTTAAGGGGTACAGGCGGGGGCTTATTGTGGCTATATTCTCGTTCCTGGCCATAATAATTGGCCTGGCTGCCGCCATGAAATTTTCGGTTGTGGTTGCGGGATGGCTGCAAAACAGCACCAACATAAATAAGCAATGGCTGCCTTTTCTTTCTTTTATGATCGTCATAATAGCAGTGGTAATTTTAGTGAGGTGGTTAGCAGGGTTATTGCAAAAAAGCGTGGAACATTTAATGATCGGCTGGCTTAACCGGCTGGGCGGTATTATTTTTTACGTGGTTTTATACATAACTGTTTATAGCATTGTGCTGTTTTACGCAACACAGATAAACCTTATTAAGCCCGAAACCATACAAACATCCAAAACTTACGCGGTTATAGAACCTTTTGGCCCAAAAGCGATAGATGCATTGGGCTTCCTGCTGCCCCTGTTCAGAAACCTTTTTACCGAACTTGAGCAATTTTTCGGTGCTTTAACAAAGCACTAAAAATTTACTAAGTTTGGATTAAAAACGGCGGTTCATTATAATTTAATATGGTTAAACAACTGTATTGAATGCCGGATCAGGCTGTTTTTAAACAGAAAAACGATATTTTTGCAGTTAATCCGGTTGCACATTTTAATACAACCTTCCAACAAACAAGGTTTTTTCGTTCCAATTACGTTTATTTGTAACTAGTAAATTGCAGGAATGATTTCTTAAGAGAAGAAAAATGGAGTATAAGATAAAACAAATTGACAAGTTTAAGTACATTGAAGAGGGTGAAGGAGAGCCGTTACTTCTATTGCATGGTTTATTTGGGGCTTTGAGTAATTTCAAAGACCTTATTGAACATTTCAGGCACCAATATAAAGTGATCGTGCCTTTATTGCCTTTATTCGAGCTTGACATTTTTCATACTACCGTAGGTGGCCTTGAAAAGCATGTTCACAAGTTTATTGAAACAAAAGGATATAATAATATTCATCTATTGGGCAACTCCCTCGGCGGTCACGTTGCCCTGATATATATTCTAAAACATCCTGAGCGTATCAAATCGCTTACCCTTACAGGCAGTTCGGGTTTGTTTGAAAACGGTATGGGTGACAGCTATCCCAAACGGGGGGATTATGAGTATATTAAAAGAAAAACCGAACTTACCTTTTTCGACCCGGCAATGGCGACAAAAGAGCTGGTTGACGAGGTATATGCCATAACAATTAACCGTATTACGGTAATAAAGATAATTGCATTGGCTAAAAGCGCCATACGCAATAATCTCGGAGAGGAATTGAACCAGGTAAAACAACCTACCTTACTTATTTGGGGCAATAACGATACAATTACGCCGCCTTTTGTTGCTAAGGAGTTTAATAAACTTATTCCAAACAGCGAATTACATTTTATTGATAGCTGCGGCCATGCGCCTATGATGGAGGTACCCGCTGAATTTAACAGGATACTGGAACAATTTTTATCCAAACTTAAACATCCTGTTGCAGCGGTAGTCTAATTATTGGTGTCCTTATTTCAGCAAAGGATGTATATATGCTGGTATCACAGATCATAGAGACAAATTTTCCATTACTTCATCTTACGGATAAGGTTTCCTTCGCCCTTCACCTTATGGACGACTACAATGTGCAGCACCTGGCAGTGGTTGCAGAAGAAAAACTTACTGGAATAATAAGTAAGGATATTTTGCTGGAGGAAGATGAAGACACATTTATATCCGGGGTGCAGGATCAATTTATACAGGCTTCTGTATTATCCCATGAGCATTTTCTTTCTGCGGTAAAGCTGGTTGCAGGGATGGGCGATATTTCTCTTATTCCTGTAGTAAATGAAACTAAAGAGGTACTTGGTATTATTACCTCCAAAAAACTCATCCACGCCGCAAGTATTTTTAACGCTGTTGAAGAACCGGGAGGGATGATAGTACTGGAAATGGATAAGCGAAATTTTTCCTTTGGTGAGCTAAGCCGCCTTATTGAAACAAACGATGCTTATATAACCCAGTTAAACACCTATACAGAAACTTCAACGGGGTTATTGCAGGTAACTATTAAAATAAACAAGATTGAAATATCCGATGTTTTGGCAACGCTTCAGCGGTACGATTATTCAATCCGCTATTATTTTGGCGAAGAATTATATGAAAATGAGTTAAAAGAAAATTTAGATCTTTTAATGGCCTATTTAAATATTTAATAGAGCCCGAAGATATAATTGAGCCACCGCAATTGAGGGGCAGTTTCAATTACAAAAAGCTGTTTGTTAAAAATTTAACCTGTAAAGCCAAAGAATAACACAAAAGCCTATTTTTACTATTCACCAGTGCAACTGTAAATTTTAATGAAGTGTTTTTACCGGCAGATATTGCTGTGGCTTTGTTGTGTTATGTCTTTGTGTTCTGCTGCCCAGAAGGATTCAATTCCACCTGTAAGGCATAATAATGCGTTTGATACTTCGGTAAGTTCCCCGCTTTTACTTGTGGCTGATATTGTTATTATAGGCAACAAGAGAACAAAGCCCTATATTATTGACAGGGAAATACCTTTTAAGCAGGGTGATTATATATTAAAAGCCGACCTTGAACATAAGCTAACACTCGCACAGGAACAGATAACCAATACCAGCCTTTTTGTTTACGTTTCAGTTTACGTTTCAAGCCAGCAGGGCGAACTGGTTTTTATTAATGTAGAAGTAAAAGAAAGATGGTACTTGTTTCCATTACCGTATTTTAAACTGGTTGACAGAAATTTTAATCAGTGGTGGGTAGAAGAAAAACGAAGCCTTAGCCGGGTAAATTATGGTTTAAAATTCATGCAGAATAATGTGAGCGGCAGAAACGACAGGCTGAATATATTTTTAATAACAGGATATAACCACCAGGTTGACCTGCAATATGAGCAACCATTTGCTGACAGAGCGCTGAAAAGCGGTTTTAGTTTACGTTTTCTTTTTTCGCAGGAACATGAAATGAATTATGGTACAGATCTTAGCAAGCAATCTTTTTACAGCCAGGCAGACTATGTAAGAACAACCATTCACGCACAGGCAAGTTATTTATACAGGCCCGCAATTAAAACCCGCCATACCTTTAGTATTTCCTTTGTAAGGGAAGAAGTTGCGGATACTATCTTAAAACTTAACCCAACCTATTTCTTTAATCACGCAACCAAAGTTTCGTTTCCTGAATTTAATTACACCCTGCAATATTACGACGTTGATTATATTGCTTACCCGTTGCATGGTTTTGAGGGCGATTTTTCGCTGCTGCAAAGAGGGTTTAACAAAACGGTGGAAATGTCGCAGTTTGAATTTCACAGCACTTATAGTATGCCCTTTTTGGCAAAAACCAACCTGCAGTTTCAGGCAGGGGGTATAATTCGTGTTCCGTTTCAACAGCCGTTTTACAATGAGCAGTTATTTGGCTATGGGGACATATTTTTAAGAGGGCTTGAGTATTACGTGGCAGATGGTGTTGCAGGCATAGTTGGCAGGGCTACGGAAAGAAAGCAGGTATTCTCTTTTGCATTAAAGCCCCGCATAAAAAATAAATCTTTTGCAGCCATACCTTTTACTTTTTATGCCAAACTTTATGGGGATCTTGGCTACGGGTATAATCCCAATCCCGGTAACAGCTTACTTGACAATACCCTGCTTAGAACATGGGGGGTGGGAATGGATATTGTGTCAATTTATGATTTAGTATTTAAATTTGAATACAGCTTTAACCAATTTAACGGGCAAGCATTATTTTTTCACGTGCAAGCAGACTTTTAATTTTACTTTGCTTTTCTAAGCCCGGGTTTAGCAATATTTATACGTTAACAAACAATCTACATGAAAATTGCAATTTACAGCAGGGGGTTGGAACAAGACCTAAGGGGCCAACTGAATATTCTGTTAAGCGAATTGCAGAAACACGATATTAAGGTTATTTTATTTGCACCGTTGGCCGAATACGACCTGGGTTTGCACAATAGCAACATAGGTTTTTTTTCTGGCCCAATGGATCTTGACAGCACCACAGATTTTTTAATAAGCCTCGGCGGTGATGGTACCATATTAGATGCAGTTGCTTTAGTGCGCGACAAGAACATCCCTATCCTCGGTATAAATTTTGGCAGGCTGGGTTTTTTGGCAGGCATAAGCAAGGAAGAACTGACAACCGCGGTTGATGCGTTGGTTAACCGTACCTATGTGGTTGACAAAAGAACGCTTATCCACCTGGATGCAGATATTCATTTGTTTGGTGAAACACCTTTTGGGCTGAATGAATTTGCCATACATAAACGCGATACATCCCCTATGATAAAAATTCACACCTATCTTAATGGTGAATTTTTGAACTCATATTGGGCTGACGGCCTTATAGTATCAACACCTACAGGCTCCACGGGCTATAATATGAGTTGCGGAGGCCCTATAGTATTTCCTGATTCAGCCAGCTTTGTTATTACGCCGGTCGCGCCGCATAACCTTAATGTAAGGCCTATTATAGTGCCTGATGATAATATTATTTCTTTTGAAATTGAAGGCAGAAGCGACCAGTTTATTTGCGTACTTGATGCCCGGAGGGAAATTGTTGATAAGGATATTCAGTTAGCCGTAAAAAAAGAGAAATTCACCGTGAATCTTGTAAGGCTGAATGAAAATAATTTTCTTTCCACTCTACGTACCAAGCTCACCTGGGGGCTTGATAAAAGGAATTAATTGTCAAGTACGATTTACGAGGTTAGAAGTATGAAGTAAAAGACGCTACCCTGTCTACCCTTCACATTTCGTATTAAGTTCCCCGTACTTCGTACCTCGTACCTTGTATTTAAAGTAAAATTTCACTAATTTGCTGTAAGTAAATTGAATGCCATGTTTGAAAGATTTGTCCTGGGTTTTGAGAATATCCCTTCCCTTTACCGGGCTTTGATACTCGCAGGCGGTATTACACTTTTTTGGCTGATAGAAAGCGCTTTCCCTTTGTTCAATCTTAAATACAATAAATGGAGGCATGCAGGCACCAACATCTTTTTTACAATTACAACCATTATAGTAAATTTTGCTTTTGCACTACTAATTGTATTAGCCAGCCGCTATAGTATAAAACATTCTATTGGCGTGCTTCAATGGATACAATTGCCCTTATGGGCGCAGTTGCTCGTGGGGCTGCTGCTGCTTGATCTTATAGGCGCGTATTTAATTCATTTTATACAGCATAGGGTTAAATGGATGTGGAAATTTCACATGATACACCACGCAGATACCTGTATTGATACTACAAGTGCAAACAGGCATCACCCCGTAGAAAGCGTTTTCAGGGCTGTATTTACCTTATTGGCTGTATTGATAAGCGGCTCACCAATGTGGCTGGTAATGGTTTACCAATCCCTTTCTGTTTTATTATCACAGTTTAACCATGCCAATATAAGATTACCTTTTTGGCTTGATAATATCCTGGCATTTGTTATCGTATCCCCAAACATGCATAAAGTGCACCACCACTATAAAAGGCCTGAAACAGATACTAACTATGGCAATATCTTTTCTTTTTGGGACAGGATATTCAGGACTTACCGTTTTATGCCCGTTGACCAACTAAAATACGGGCTTGATGTACTGGAAGGCAGAAATGATAACAGTTTGAAAGAGCAGTTAATGATGCCGTTTGACGCGTCTGTAAAAACAGGCAGGTAATTATTTAACCAGCAATTCATCAACTGCGCAAACAGCTTTTTGCAAACGTTCTTCATAATTGCCGCTTATCTCCATCCAGGGCGTGGCTTGATTAACAAGAATATCTTTATAAATATGATATAACTCCAGCCTCGATTTTTCATCGGGATACTCCCTTAACTCATCCTCCACCCACGGCAGGTCGGTTTTGCAAAGCAGGTATAGGTCATATTTTCGGTTTACCAATTGTTCAAGAATGAATGAATGGCATTTTCCAAAAACATATTCACACCAAACTTTCATCACATACATATCGGTATCAATGAACAGCGGCAATTGAGCCTGCCCGACTGGACTTGGCTGTTCAGGCGGGGATTGCAGATTTGTAATTGTCAAATATTTATTGGTAATCTCATCTTCCAGCGCCAATTGACCTTTAGCTATGGTTAACAGGTTTTCAAAAGTGTAATGTTTGCCATGTGTTAATAAATATTCCCTGGCATACTCAGGGCACCATAAGGTATGGTAATGATTTGCCAGCAATTCGCATAGGGTGCTTTTGCCAGTTGATTCGGGGCCAATAACCACTATTTTTTTTAACCCGCTCATTTTGCGACCAGTAACGATTTTTTTTGTTCTGTTTTATTTATCCAGGAAACCAAACCCATAAATGCAAGTATCGATAACACTATATATTGAAAGCTTGTAAACACATACCCTTTAATAAAATACAGTGGTATAGATGCAATATTTGTGGCTATCCACCAATACCAGCTTTCTATTTTTTTCTTGGCCATCAGCCACATGCCGGTATAAGCGGTAGCACTGGCAAAAGCATCCGCCCAGGGAATTGTATTTGATTCGAAAGCTTTTTTTAAGAATACCAGCGATGCATAAATGCCAATATAAAAACCCGCGAAAAATAATGATTGTATCAGCCAGTCCTTTTTATTGCTGTAGGTAATATGCAGGATAAGTTTTTTCTGTTCATCTTTTTTAGCCCACAATATCCATCCATAAATACTCATTACTGTATAGTAAAAATTTACGCTTGCTTCTCCAAACAAGCTTCCTTTTATACTTATATAAACGTAAATAATGGTATTGATGAGCCCTATGGGATAAACAAGAATATTTTCTTTGCGGGAGAACCAAACACTTGCTATACCGGCAAAAACACCAATATATTCGAGCCACCCGGTTTGCTGCAAACCGTTGATCAGGTCATGCCATATTTCAGCTAAACTCATGCCGTGAAGATACGTTGCTAAAGTATTCGCCCTTTACTATTGGTTGCCAAATTAATGCTCAACATTACTTTCTTCTATAAAATAAAAATCCCGCCGGTTGGCGGGATATATAAAAAATTCAGCGGTTATACTATTCGGCCTCAGCTACTACTTCTTTTACTTCGGGTATCATACGTTTCATCATGCCTTCTATCCCTGCCTTAAGCGTTATCATCGACGACGGGCAACCGCTGCAGCTACCCTGCAACATAAGGTTAACAGTGCCTTCGTTATAGCTTTTAAATTGAATGGCGCCGCCATCCATTTCAACCGCGGGCTTTACATAATTATCAAGCAATTCTTTTATCCTTTTTACCACATCATCGTCATCAGCGGCAACAGTATTGCTTGCCTCTTGTTTTATCTGGGCTATTTCATCTTCGTTAATTATGGGGCCACCTGCTTCCAGGTATTCCTTTAAAAATTGTTTTATGGCAGGTATCACGTCCTGCCAGTCTTCTGTTTCAGTAGTTTTTGTAAGCGTAATAAAATTGCTGGCGATAAATACGCTTTTTATAAACGGGAAACTGAAAATCTCCTTGGCAAGCGGCGAAGGCCCGGCGGTGCTTTCATCCGGAAAATCAATGCTCTTTCCCGGGTACAATAATTTGTTGGCAACAAATTTCATTGTTTCCGGGTTAGGCGTCATTTCCGTGTAAATACTTATAATAGTATTACCAGTCTTTATCATAATGCTGTAATTTGTAAACCGCAAAAATAGCAAAAGCAGCTAAAAATGTGGTTAAATGCAACACTGTAATTGGCCTGCCGGGCGATTTTTTCGCTTATCGAAACTCCAAACGCATACCTACAGTAGCTGTTACGTAAAAAAGGTTCATCCCGTTTTCGGAAAGATCAGGCCGGTTGGTAACCGTTATTAAGTTTTGCGGTAAAACATAAGCGGGCGTTAACGCGGCGTAAAACTTATTTACAACTAATACAACGGGCATGGAAAATTCGTATGACAAAATATTGAATTGGTTAACACTTTGTGTGCTTGTTTGATTACCGCCGGTAAGGCCGCCCAACAGGCCCCCGATTTTGTTTGAATAGCTCTGGATGAATTTTTGCGTGCCCGCATTTATGGTTGCCGAAGGATTGAGCGCCACTGCCATTTTTTGTGTTGAGGGTATTTTAAAGATGAACAGGTGGTCTAAAATACCTGTTACGCCAATATCAGTCTGGTCGCTAAATTTAAGGTCGCCGCCCGCAGTAACATTTACAAAGTCATTCTTCCAGGTAAGGTTAATGCCGGTTTGTTCTTTAAGTGCAGATTGCACTATGGTGGCGGTAGGCTTATACAAAAACTGGGTATAAAAAATATTGCCGCTAAAGTGTTTATTTTCCGGAAATTTATAACCGCCTTCAATTGTGGTACCCGCGTAGGTTAATGGCTGGGCGCTGTTTTCTGTAAATATAAAGGTGCCTGTAGCGTATAAACCAATTTTTGAATCGATACCTATTATTGGAAATAAGCCACTGCTTTTTAAGCTGTCGACCCTTCCAAAATAATTAAGCCGCGACACATAATTTACGCTGGTATTAAAAACATTTTTGGTAGCTTTTACACTGTCAAGTGTTGTGGTATCTGCAGCAGGTTTAGTTTGTGCTGATGTAATAATAATTGTGTTTACTACTACAATAAACAGCAGTATTTTTATCATTGGTTTCATAAGTTTGGGTGTTATGATGTTTTCATAAAAAGCTTGGAAAGAACAATATTTTTAAGGATTTAGGGCTTGGCTTTACTAATAAAATTTTTTATTTATTACCAGCAGATATTTTGCTTTTAACATCTGCAGACGCCTTAGCATGTACTTTGGCATCACTCTTTACTGCTGCCTGTGTTTTATTTTCACCTGAAACACTTGTTCCGCCTCTTAAAAAGGCAGCATTGTCATTGGCATGCTCCTTCGCAGTAGCGGAGGCATGTGTTGATGCGCTCTGCATCCCGGTTGTTACGGCATTAGATGTGGTTTTTGCATCAGCTTTTGCAGCCTCTTTTGCAGTTGACTGCGTACCGGCTTTTCCTGAAACACTTGTCCCGCCTCTTAAAAAGGCAGCATTGTCATTGGCATGCTCCTTCGCTGTAGCGCTGGCATGTATTGACGCGTTTTGCATCCCGGTTGCCACGTCGTTTGATGATGTGGTTTTTGCATCAGCTTTTGCAGTTGTCTGCGCGCTGGTTTTTTCTGAAACACTTGTTCCGCCTTTTAAAAAGGCAGCATTGTCATTGGCATGCTCCTTCGCTGTAGCGCTGGCATGCATTGATGCATTCTGCATCCCGGTTGTCACTTCATTGCCTGTGGTTTTTACATCAGATTTTGCGCTTTCCTTTGTTTCAGCAGCCTGCTTCTTTGCGTCGTCGGTAGCTGATGTTGTTACTCCTGTTGCGGAAGATGCATTTGCAGGTGTACTTGCAGAGACGCCAGCGTTAGCAGAAACATTTGCAGCTCCGCTTTGGGCGGCACCTGTAGCAGTATTAGCCGTAGCATTTGTTGCTGCATTTGTTGCAGCATTTGCGGAGGCGTTAACCGCACTGGTTGTTTTACTTACAGCAGCATTGACGTTTGATGACACTTTAGCCGCAACTTTTGCTGCTGCCGCCGCAGCTTTTGCTGCTGCTTTTGTGGTATTAGCAACGTTTAAATTTACCTGAGACATAGATAAGTTAGCAATTAATATTGCCGCTACTAACATTGCAAGATTTTTTAAGTGCTTTTTCATGGTGACTGATTTTTGCGATAAAAAAATAATTTCGAAAAGTTAATTTCAGAAATTATGCCAGATGGAAAACCATTAGGACATAATTTTTTATAAATGCCTGATTTACAATATTTATATATTATATTATGGCGAACTATTTTACAGCGCTTTAACAAATAACTATCAACAAAACGCCGGATGTTATTGTTTTTAACAATGCCTGTTAAGAGGATAATAAGATTAGTGATAACTTAAACATTGCAGGTAAATATTTTAAATTTCCTTCTGTTATTAGCGCGCATAATAACAGGTTAGTCAGTTGCAATGGAGACAAGACAAGTACTAAAAGGTAACAGGGGCAGGTGACGTTAACTTACCTTTTCAAAAAAAATTCTCCACTTTATTTAAACATTTGTAATTTTACTCCCTCAAACAATTATTGGTTCACCCTTTTATTTTGAACTAAAGTTGAAACAGAACACAACACATATAAATCATAACGCTTTCCATCCTTCACTGGTGGGTGTTGTTTCTTCATGCAATCCATCATGCTTCCGACCGGTGCGACGACCTCGTATCTGATATTCCTTTTTTACAGGATTAACGTAACAAGGGCTTATCATGGTAAGCCTGGCATCATTTTTATTCGTAATCATTCTTCGATTTTGCTTATTCTTTCAAACAAAAAACAGTGGAACAAAATAATAACATCATTATACGCGTAGCCAATAGTGGCGATGTTAATTATGCAGAAACCATTACACAGGAAATGGAAACCTCTGCAAAGGCGCGCGGAACAGGCATTGCCAAACGCAGCCCTGAATACATTGCCAAAAAAATGGAGGAAGGCAAAGCGGTAATAGCCCATTTGAAAGACGGCACCTGGATAGGCTTTTGTTATATTGAAACATGGAGCCACGGAGAGTATGTGGCCAACAGCGGCCTGATAGTTACCCCAGAATACCGTAAAAGCGGTGTTGCCAAAGGCATTAAAAAAAGAATATTTGACCTGTCACGGGAAAAGTACCCTGATGCAAAAATATTTGGCTTAACCACCGGGCTTGCTGTAATGAAGATAAACAGCGAGCTGGGCTACGAACCCGTAACATATTCTGAACTTACACAGGATGAGGCATTTTGGGCAGGTTGTAAAAGCTGTGTGAACTATGATATACTGATGAGCAAAGAGCGAAAGAACTGTATGTGTACGGCTATGCTGTACGATCCGAAAGACCATTACCAGCCTGAGGAAACAAAAGAGCATTTTGAAAAGAAGAGTAAGGTATATGAGAGATTACTGAGATGGAAGCAAAGGCTTTTTAAGGATAAAGAAAATAGCGGGAAGAGTGGCGGGGGGTCATCCCGGTCAAGATCAATTTTACATTATTTTCTTGGTTTATAGTGCAATGATGTGTATTTAGAGTAGTGATGTGTATTTTTGTTTCGCTAAAAATAAGTGTTATGGCATCTTTAAGCAATGCGCAACTTGAGATAATAAAAATGTTCGATAAAAACCAATCGGAACAGGAATTTATTGAGCTTAAGCAGGTTTTGTCGGAATATCTCGCTAATAAACTAACTAAAGAGATTGAAAGAGAATCAACAGAGAAAGGATATACAAAAGAAGTTGTAAATACATGGAAAGAAGAACATTATAGAACTGCTTATAAATGAAAGTAGGTATTGACAGCAACATTTTTATAATGTGCATGAATCCTTTATCCGATCATCACATTATTTTTAAAAAATTAGTATCCGGCAATTATAGTTTGTGTATCACTACAGAAATATCGCTTGAATATCTTGAGGTTTTTCAAATAAAATTTAATTCTGTTAAATCTGAAATGCTCCACAAGTTTCTTCATGAATCAAATTATGTAATAGATACGGAAGTGTTTTTTAAATGGAATTTGATCATTGCGGACCCGGACGATAATAAATACGCAGATTGTTATTTAGCTTCCAATGCAGATTACCTGGTTATAAATGACAAGCATTTTAGTGTATTGAAACAAACAGAATTTCCAACAGTCAGGTGCATAAATATTGATGAGTTTACAAAAATGCTAACAGAGTAACAATGCAGCAAATTATCAATCAACTGGGGGCGCTGATTGACGAATATTCGGGTAAGATCAGCGATATTCCTGAAGAGGAATTTTCTTTAAAATCGAATCCTGCTAAATGGAGCAAAAAAGAGATACTCGGGCATTTAATAGATTCCGCACAAAACAACATTCAGCGTTTTGTAAGAACACAGTACGAGAATAAACCTCATATTGTTTATAATCAGGACAGGTGGGTTGAAACACAAAACTACCGGGGCTACTCAACAAAAGACCTGGTACAACTGTGGCAATTGCTCAATAAACATATTTGTATCATCCTGGCGAATATGCCCGAAGAAAATTATAGCCTGCAATGTAATACCGGCAAAGAACTGGAGCAGTTATACACGCTTGAATTTCTTGCAAAAGATTATATAACGCATCATTTACATCATTTAAAACAAATCTTTAATAATCAAAATGAATGAGTTTACAAAAACCGAACCTGCTCTAAGCCACCCTTTAGGGGCGGGGGGGCAGCGTCGCATTGTTCTTGGTTTTAGCGGGGGGCTTGACACCACCTATTGTGTAAAATACCTAACGGAAGATAAAGGATACGAGGTGCACAGCATTATTGTAAACACCGGTGGTTTTGATGAAGAAGAACTGAGAAGAATTGAGCAGCATGCATATAAGCTCGGAGTAAAAACGCATACAACAGTTGATGCAGTAAAAGGCTACTACAACCGCATCATAAAATATCTTGTTTTTGGCAATGTACTTAAAAACAATACTTATCCATTAAGTGTTAGCGCCGAAAGGCTGGTGCAGGCGTTGCATATTGCGGAACATGTTAAAGCTTTAAATGCAGATGCAGTAGCACATGGCAGTACCGGCGCCGGCAACGACCAGGTACGTTTTGATATGGTGTTTCACATCATGATACCCGGCGTGGAGATCATTACTCCTATACGCGATCTTAAACTTAGCCGTGAACAGGAAATTGCTTATTTAAAAAGCAACGGTGTTGAAATGAATTTTGAAAAAGCAGCGTATTCAATCAATAAAGGCTTGTGGGGTACCAGTGTTGGGGGCCGGGAAACCTTATCGTCAAAAGGTTTGTTGCCCGAAGCGGCATGGCCAACACAAGTGAGCAAATCCGGCAGTGAAGAGGTTCGGTTAAGTTTTACCAAAGGGGAATTAACCGGTGTTAATGATAAACAATTCGACCATCCTTCAAAAGCTATTCAATATTTGCAAACAATAGCCGGGGCTTATGGCATTGGCAGGGATATACATGTTGGCGATACTATTATTGGTATAAAAGGCCGGGTGGGTTTTGAAGCGGCAGCGCCTATGGTAATTTTAAAAGCGCACCATGCACTTGAAAAGCATGTGCTTACCAAATGGCAATTGAGCTGGAAAGACACGATTGCCAATTTTTATGGCAACTGGCTGCATGAAGGCCAGATATTAGATCCTGTAATGCGCGATATTGAAGCTTTTTTACAAAGCAGCCAGGAAAATGTTACCGGCGATGTATTTGTATTGCTGCAGCCTTACCGGTTTCAAATAATAGGGATTGAAAGCACACATGACCTGATGAGCAGCAAGTTTGGCAAATATGGTGAAATGAATACAGGATGGAGCGGGGAAGATGTAAGAGGCTTTAGTAAAATATTTGGCAATCAAACTTCTATGTATTACCAGGTGAACAAAGATGCAGAACGAGGGAGCAATAGATGAATTGAGCCTAATTTTTCAATCTTATTAAGTATTTTTGGTAAATTAATTACAGGGATATGAAGACAGATACTTTAGAAAAAGCAAAACAATTGTCGCCCGAAAAGCAACAAGAGGTAGAAGATTTTATTGATTACCTGTTCAATAAATATAATGTCTCAAACGAGAATATAATATCTGTAGCCGAAAAGCGAAAGAAAAATATGGGTTGGGCAAAAGGAAAGGTATGGATTGCCGATGATTTTAATGATACACCAGAAGATTTCAAAGAGTATTTATAATGAAAAAGTACCTTATAGATACACAGGTTTTAACATGGATGGCGCAACAGCCGGAAAATCTTTCATCTTTATCGAGGGCTATTTTAGAAAGTGAAAATGAGCTTTTTTTAAGTTTTGTTTCTATCTGGGAGATGGCAATAAAGATTAAAGTACAAAAGTTAAATATCGAAATCGATCTTTCTGATTTTATTGGCTCTTCAATTGAAAAGTATAATCTAAAGTTATTTCCAATCTCATTGCAGCATATTTATTTTACTCAAAAATTATCCTTGCACCATCGCGATCCATTCGACAGGTTATTAATTGCACAAGCCCTGTCTGAAAAAATGCATCTTATCAGTTCTGATGTTGCATTTGACGCTTACGACGTGCAAAGAATTTGGAAATAAATACAAATTAGCATGCAACTAGTTTCAAAAAATAACCCTGTTTCACATTATACGTGGGGCAATAATTGTGATGGGTGGGTTTTGGTAGATACGGAGGGCTTATCGGTAAAGCAGGAAAGAATGCCTGCACAAACAGCGGAGGCATTACATTATCACGAAAGGGCGCAGCAGTTCTTTTTTATTCTAAAAGGAACGGCAACTTTTGAAGTAGAAGAGAAATATTTTACGGTGCATACGGACCAGGGCTTTCATATTGAACCGGGCAATAAACACAGGATATTAAATAATACGGAGGAGGATCTGGAATTTGTTTTAAGTTCTCAACCGTCAACAAATAATGATAGGGTGCAAGCCCCTCCGCCCCTAAAAGGGAACTTATAGCAGCGTTTATTGCCCTTATCTTAAGCAGGAAAATAACCGCCTGTTTTTAAGGGAAAGGGCAGAATTATAAAATAAAGACCATGATTGAACCGGACTCAAAAATACAGAACCAGCTTATAAGCCCCCCTTTAGGGGCGGGGGGGCTTAACATAGGCATTGTAGGAGGTGCCGGCTATACCGGTGGAGAATTAATTAGGATATTAATTAATCATCCAAATGCCAACCTTGTTTTTATAGACAGTAAAAGCAATGCCGGCAATTATGTATATGCAGTGCACCAGGATTTATTGGGAGAAACAGAGCTGAAATTTTCTGACAAACCTATTATCGAAAACCTGCCCCTTGCCAATGTGATCTTCCTCTGCACCGGCCACGGTGAAGCAAAAAAGTTTCTTGAAGCCAACCTGCAATACATAAAAGAAGATACCAGGATCATTGACCTATCAAATGATTTTCGCCTAAATACTCAATCTTCAACCGGCAACCGCCAATTCGTGTATGGGCTTCCGGAATTAAACAAACAGAAAATTAAATCTGCAAATAATATTGCAAACCCGGGGTGCTTTGCAACGGCCATCCAATTAGGGTTATTGCCGTTGGCAAAAGCAGGATTATTGAAAGAGATATATACAACCGGCATTACAGGTTCAACAGGTGCAGGACAATCATTGAGCGCCACATCGCATTTTAGCTGGCGGGCGAACAATATACAGGCATATAAAACATTAACACACCAACATTTGGCCGAAATTCATCAGTCGTTGCATCAATTACAAAATGATTTTCCCAACACGCCTTTGACGGATGGGGGTGTGAAATTTGTTCCGTGGCGTGGTGATTTTACAAGAGGTATTTTTGTAAGTTCCACACTGCATTGCGAAGTGCCCCTTGAAGAATTAAAAGAACTATTCAGGGCATATTATAATGAACATCCATTTACATTAGTTAGCGATGAGGCAATATTTTTGAAGCAGGTGGTAAATACTAACAAATGTGTAATACAGCTTGAAAAAGAAGGCAATACATTAGTTGTACATTCGGCCATTGATAACCTGTTAAAAGGCGCATCAGGGCAGGCTGTTCAAAATATGAACCTGATGTTTGGAATTGATGAGACCGTTGGTTTGAGGCTGAAGGGAAGTGTGCTGTAACCCTCTAAATCTCCCTAAAGGGAGACTTTATAAGCAGGTTTCTAAATTGATACTGCAATTAAATGAAGGAGCTAAGGAAACAAATAATATTTAAAAACTAATCAAACTAAAAAGCCTCCCTTCAGGGAGGTTTGGAGGGTACTATGACTTTATTCGATGTTTATCCGGTTAATGACATTACTATCGCAAAGGCGCTTGGCTCTTATGTTTGGGACGAAAATGGCGTGCAGTATCTTGACATGTATGGCGGCCATGCAGTTATTAGCATAGGGCATACACACCCGCACTGGGTTAAAAGAATTGAAGAACAATTAGAGAAAATTGCGTTTTATTCCAATTCAGTACACATACCAATTCAGCAACAATTAGCTGATAAACTTGCACAAGTAAGCGGCAAAAC
>JABDFW010000067.1:2507-19028 GCA_013286305.1 Bacteroidota bacterium | reverse complement strand
TTGCAGCAGTTTTGCCTACGCCGCCTTTCAGGTTATAGAGTGCTAATACAGTCATAATGGCTAAATTATTATTGAAAAATACAAAAAAAGGATTTAAATACCGTTTTTTGTAACGAAAGGTAACCCCGGCAGGCAAAAAAAAATCCCGCAGCAAGATTACTGCAGGATTATCCGATACCCTATAATACCCCCTATTAACGGGTAAAGCTTATGGACGCGCTGTTTCCATTTTTTGAAAAGATCACAACATGGTAATTGCCTTGTGCAAGGGTAGAAACATCAAGCTGGATGCTGCTTTCATTTTCTGAAACTATTTTTTGTATTACTGCCTGGCCCAGGTTATTATATATGGTTATGGCTTTTGCCTGCACAGAACCAGGTATATCAATATGCAGAACATATTTTGCAGGGTTAGGATATAATCTTACTGCAGAGGCTATGTTATTATTATCTACCTGCACAATAAGCGAATAGGTAACGTTGCCGTCCTTATCTACTTCTTTAAGCCGGTAATATACTATTCCGTATGGCGGGTTATCGTCCGTTGTACTATAATACTTTGGCGTGGATGAATTACCTGCCGCCTGCAACGTAGCAATCGTTGTAAAGTCCTTACTGTTTAGCGAACGCTGAACAAGGTATTGAGATGAGTTAACCTCTGTTGTGGTTTCCCAATCAAGATCTGTTTTACCGTTATTCAATGCGGCCCTAAAATACAACAGGCTTATTGGCAATGTTTTACCCACATATATTTGGGCAGACTCTGATACGCCCCATAACCCGTGCGAAGTGCGTGTGCGTACAAATACAAGATGATAGCCGGTATCTATATTCGTGGGGATGTGTATTACAAAGGCTTGTTTAATGGTGTCGCCGGGATTATTAACGATTATTTTTGTTGCTTTTCCTTCACCGGGGTCAGTATCAATAAAGTACTCTGCTGCATTTATAATACTGTCCTGCTTAGCCCCATAATTAGTAACATACACCATACTGTGTTCAACCAGGGACCACCGGTTTTGTGCATCCTTTGTCCTGAAATACAACTGGTGAAAACCGGTTGAATCGCCAACAGGGATAACAGAGCTTACCTGCACAGAGTCGGCAGGCTTGGTAACACTTACGCTTTTGCCTTTACCTTCTCCGGGGTCAGCATCCCAAAAATATTCTGCTGCCGTAATATTGGGTAATACAGGATTAAAATTAGTGTAAACATATACTTCCTGTTGCTCAACAATACCCCAGTTGCCATTTACTGATTTAGTACGAAAATATAAGGAATGGAACCCAGTGGCTGTGCCGCTAACAGGTATGGACGCCAACAGGTGCACAGAGTCGTTTGAAGGGCTTACCGTAACCCCCGCGCCAGATCCTTCCCCGGGGTCAGTGTCCCAAAAATATTCCGCCTGTGTTATGCTGGGCGCCACGGGATTAAAGTTGGTGTAAACATATACTTCCTGTTGCTCAATTATGCCCCAGTTGCCGTTTGCAGACCTGAAGCGTATATACAGCCCATGAAATCCCGTACTTAAACTGCCAAGCGGTATTGTTGCAGTAAGATGAACAGAATCGGAAGGTGTGTTTATTGTAACCGGTTTGCCTTTGCCTTCGCCGGGATCGGTGTCCCAAAAATATTCTGCTGCATTAATATTTGGCGGAGTGGGTGTAAAATTTTGATAAACGTAAATATTGTTTTGCTCCGTTAACGACCATTTAAGGCTGTCGCTATACACCCGCATATACAATGCATGAAACCCCTGCGAAAGCCCTGTTATTGGTATGGTTGCCTTGAACATAACTGAATCAGCCGCAGAGCCCGTACTTACTGCATGCCCGTGGCCTTCACCAGGATCGGTATCCCAAAAATATTCTGCGCTTTTTACTTTAGACTGTGCAAAAGCAAAATGCATGATCCCCGTAAACAGGCATAAAAGAATACTTATCTTTTTCATGATAAATTATTTTTGTTGATGAAAAAGACATGGCATCAGTTATGCGATTTGCTTATAATAGTAGCGTTAATATTGCCCCCTGCATTAATAGTTGCGGTGTTTAATAAGAAAGAAACTATATAGGGTAAATTGGGCATTCCGGCAAGCGACCAGTTGGCGCTTGGGTCACCGCCATAAACGCCCTGTTGCCCCCCCGTCGGATGCGGCGGTTAATGATGGCGAGCCTGCCAGTAAATGAAAATCGCTGTTATAAAGCGGATTTGAAAGAGGTGCATTTACAAAATCAGGGTTTTCATTGTAAATATTGCTTAAACTGGTATTGTTGGAGCCCCCACCGGTAAAGGGGTCGCTACTATAAGTGCCGCTTTCCAGGTAAGCGAGGTTATGGTCAAAAGTACAGAATTGCACGCCGTTTGTTCCGTTGCTTATTAGCCAGCCAACGAAAATATTGTTTGTGAAAGTTACCTGCTCCACCTGCCCGGTCAATGGGTATGTTCCATTGCCGCCACTTACGTTAGTCATAATAACATTATTTTTAAACAGGGTGGTATTACTGGTAAATCCTCCATTTATCATCGGTGAATTCTCATTTGCGATCACATTATTTTCTACCAGGAAATTATTGAAAACGGTATTGCTGGGGCTTAAAAATGTTCCCCCATTTACCATTACATTATTTATTACCTTAAAATTGGTAACTATATCATTTCCGCCAAAGCCAAACCCGCTGCCAAATAAATTATTTCTTTCAACTGTAATATTGCTAATTGATGCATTGGAAGCGAAATAAACACCACTGGTAATTACCATGCCGCTTATAAGCGTTCCGTCAGAGCCGGCATTTAGCGTAATTCCGTTTACAGTAGCAGTAAGTACATTGTTTTTTTGCGGATAGAAACCAGGCCCGAAGAGGTTAATTTGCTTACTGATGCCGACGCCGGCATATTGTGTTAAAGACCCTATAACATAAACAGAGTCCCCGGCCGAGGCTGCATTGACAGCTGATTGAATATCTGTATATGCTGTGGGGTGTGCAAGGTTATTGCTTACTGTAAATACATTGGCACGAACTAAATTAAATGCCAATAATAAAAGGGCGGAAAGTAAAAGTTGTTTTTTCATAATGTTAATTTTTAAAAAGAGATAAATAAAATTTATACAACAAATGTTAAAAACACTTTGCTTTTATTCATGCCGTTTTTAATAAGTGGCTTACCGCTCTTAATAAGTGGAACAATAACAATGCAGTATTACAAAGTAGAAAGGATTTGAAGGAACTCGTCTTTCTTTCGTTTACTTACATCTACAAGATGCCCATTTGAAAGCAGGATATTATTTTCTGCTTTATTGTATTTTTTAATGTGGTTCAGGTTAACGAGGTAGCTATGATGGGTGCGGAAAAAAAAGTGCTCCGCCAGCAATTCTTCATATTTCTGCAGGTTTACGGAAGCGACTAATTTTTCTCCGTTTGCGAGGAAAAAAAAAGTATAGGGCCCTTCTGCCTGCAAATACACTATTTCCGCAATATTAATAATGGTTATTCCCGCAGAGGAAGAAATGGTGATTTTAGAAGGCGCCTGGTGCGGCTGCTGAATGATGCTTTTAAGCAAACTCATCCGCCTGGGGCTTTGCGGCAGCAGTATTTTTTTTTGAAGCCTTTCAAATGCTTCCTGCAGGTCTTTAGGGTCAACAGGCTTTAGCAAATAATCAAAAGCAGCGTATTTAAAGGCTTTTATTGCATACTCGTTATGTGCAGTTACAAAAATAATTTCGCATGGATAATTTTCCATTTCATTTAGCATAGCAAAGCCATCCATACGGGGCATTTGTATGTCAAGCAAAATACAGTCGGGCGAAAACTGTTTAATGGCTTTTAGCCCTTCTATTCCATTTGATGCAGTTGCCACTACTTCCACATTATTACAATAACGTGTAATAAGCTCATGCAGCACGCTTCGCCCTTTTGCTTCATCATCTATAATAATTGTGCTTACCGGCATATTACAATAAAGGTAATTTTAGTTTAACAAGCGTGCCCGAAGGGTTGCCCCGGGCGTCTTTTTTATCAATCACTTCCATTGATGCTGAAGATTTTTGTATTTCTTCAATTATTTTCATACGCTCATTTACAATTCCCATTCCCATTGAATTATGGTCGCTTTTTTTGCTCCCGTTCCGGCCAACACCATTGTCTTCTATTTCAATAAATAATTTTTCTTCATTGTTATAAAACCTTACCCATACATGCCTGTCCCCATTCTTCTGCATCAGCCCATGCCATATAGCATTTTCTACAAATGGCTGAACAAGCATTGGCGGGATTTTTAAAAGGCCCTCATCAAGTGATATATTGTTTTCAATATGATAGTTAAATGAGCTTGTAAAACGCAATGATTCTACATCAAGGTACAACTTAAGCATTTCTATTTCATCATGCAGCGACACCCATTGTTTACCGCTGTTTTCAAGAATAAAACGTACCAGTTTTGAAAAACGGGCAAGGTATTGAGTTGCGGTATCAATTTGCCCCGTAATACAACATTCCTGTATAGCATTTAAAGAATTAAAAAGAAAATGCGGGTTCATCTGGCTGCGTAAAGCCTTCATACGAAGGTCGGCAACCTGCTGGCTTATAGTGGCTTTCCTGTTTGCTTCATTTTTAATATGGCTAATGCGTGATCTGATTGCATAAGTGAACGACCCTAAAGTAAGGCCAATTATCCCGGTAATAAACCACCAGGTTGTCCAAAAAGGATGATGAATAGTTATATAAAGTACTTCGTTATTGTTAGCCTTAAGGTTTGCGGGGTTACTGCTTACCATTAAAATATACCCTCCCGGGTCAAGGTTGGTATAGTTTATTATACCTGTTGATGAAAGGTGCCATTCTTTATCAAACCCCTGCAATTTGTAGTAATAGGATGTTTGAAATGGCTGTAAAAGATTTACAACTGTAAATTGAAAATTAAGATTATTCTGGTCATACCCGAGTGAAATATTTTTGTTTGCCGCAGAGTGCGATGGCAAACTGTAATCGCTGCCGTTAACCTGGCAACCTGTAATATACGCTGGGTAATTATCTGAACGCCCGATGACCTTTGAGGGGTCAAAAAAAGTTATCAGGCCGCTGTTCCCCAAAAATATTATACCAGAATCGTTAGCTGCAATTGCGCCGCCCCACTCGTCAACAGGCAGGCCATTTTGACTGTTGAAATTATAAAATATTTTTTGCGTTGTGTCAAATGCGGAGATGCCGTTATAGGTGGTTATCCATAAATGGCCTTTTTTATCAAAAAGGATATTATTTACATAATCGTTACATAAGCCATCGGCTGTATTCCAGTTATGCCATTCATTGGTTTTTATATTAAACCGCCAGATACCATTACCGGATGAAAGCCATAATTCATTATCTTTTCCAGGTATAATATTTTCATAAGAAACATCAGCAGACCTGTTATTGGTAAGCAGGTTAACTGTATCTTTTACCGGATCATATTTTCCTAAAATATTGCCCGAGGTAAACCATATTTTGTTGTTGCTTGCCAATAACCCCCAAATGCTTTTTTGAATGCCAAAAGGATGAAAGATTTTAAACGTTTCTTTCTTTTTATCAAAGCGTACAAGATCTTGTTTATAATTAGCCAGCCATAAAGTAGAATCGTCCTCCTGCTTTATAAAAAAAAATCTTTTATGCCTGTAAAACAACGCATCATTTTTATCAGGCAGGTAAATTTTAAATGCCATTGTTTTAGGGTCAAGTTTAATTAAGCCCTGGAAAGTTGCCATCCATATAAGCCCACCGGCGTCTTTTACCATATCGTAGGTATTAGCAGTTGCCTCGGTTGGAGAAAGGGTACCAAAAGTTTTTATTGTTTGCGATAAACGCCATTTGTCATCTATTACATACAAAGCGTTACTGTACAAAGCACCTGCAAATATTTTATTTTTGCCAAAAGCCAATGATGCTATGCTGCCTGCATTGGTGCCAAATGTGCTTTGAAGCCCGGGGAAGTAATAGGTTTTAAATACCTGCAGGTAAGGGTTAATTATAATAAGCCCGTTTGTGGTGCCAATAAATATAATTCCCTCTTTTGACTGATAAATAGTTGAGACACTTCCGGATAAGGCATTTTCAATCTTCTCCGGGATCGATACCGATTGCCATTCTTCAATTTTTTTAAGGTTTTCGTCAAACCGAACAATACCGCTGTTGTGTGCAGCCCAGTATTCATTTTCCCCATTCCATTGTACTTTAAAAACCCTAATATCAAATTTACCGGGTACAGGTATAAAATATCTTAATTTAAATATATTACTATCTGTATTTAAAATAAATATTTTATCAGACCAGGATGAAATAAGCATTTGATGATCGTTTAAAATATTTGCATTTCCTAAAAGGTCGCCGTGCTTTATATATGCTTCTTCAGACGGGTCGTCATTGTAACGGATGTATCTTTTTTCTAAAATATCATATTTATAAAACCCGTCGAATGTGCCCATCCAAAAATTATCTTCTTTGTCAACAGTTATGGAAGTTACCAACTGGTTAAGGTTGTAATGGTGTACCGGCGTGGGTGGTATAAAAGGCTGTGTAATAAACCGCCCTGTATTTTCTTCGTAATAGCTTAATCCTCCGCTGCATACCCAAATTTTATTATTGTGATCTTTAAATACCATCTGTTCCCCTGCAAGGCTTTTTTGTCCCGGAAAAAGTTGCGCAGGGTAATAATTAGTAAACCTCCCGTTCAAAATATTCAGCCTGCTTACGCCACTGGAAGTACCGATCCACAGATCGCCGTTTTTATCTTCTACAACGCTGTTTATCCAGTTATTAATTAGTGAATTACTATCCGATATATTTCGCCGGTAAACTTTAATATTCCGCCCGTCGTAACGGTTAAGGCCATCAAAAGTGCCTATCCAAATAAAACCCCGGCTATCCTGGTAAATGCATTTAACCTCGTTACTGCTTAAACCCTGCAGCGTGTTAATACGGTTAAGCAATAGTTTATCCTCTACCTGTGCAAACGAAACTGCCGCAAAGGCTAATAACAGGCAAAGGAACCCGTATGGTTTTATTACTGACAAATTAATAATACAAAACAAATTAATAAATGCCGTTTAAAATTCAAAGGTTAATAACTGGCAGTTATTTATTAACAATTGGAAGTTAATTAAAAAAAAGTAGTGAATTCCGGCTTTTTTAATATCTTAAGGCAACAGGGTAAGAACATCTTCCTTTTATACTGAATAATTTATTAACAAAATGTTGTGCGATGCTGTTAACAGGTTGAAAAAAAATTACAGGCAGTTACAATTTTATGATTCTGCCGGCATTCGTGCCTTACATTTGCTTCGCACAAATCCTATAACCCTTTATTAACCATTTAAAACAATTCTACATGAAAATCAAGTACATCCTGCTGGTATTTGTTTCCGCAACATTGATGTTTTCCTGTGTAAGCCCTAAAAAATTGCGTGAAGCAGAATCAAAGTACACACAATTGAATGGCGCTTATCTTGAGGCACAAAGTAAATTGAGAGATTGCGAAAGTTCATCAAAAGATTCCCTCAACGATTTTGAACGCAGAAGGGCGGCTTATGAAGCCCAGATAAGTTCATTGACCGATCAGAATAATTTTTTAAAACAAAATAATAGCCAGGTATTAAATCAGCTTAAAGATCTTTCGGTAATTTCCAATTCACAAGCTGAAAGCATTAAAAAATCTCTTGACAATATCGGCGCCAAAGACCTATACATTAAAGACCTTCAATCCGCTATTTCAAGAAAGGATTCTCTTAATATGCAACTGGTGATGAACCTTAAAGGAGCTATAGGTGATTTGAACGACCAGGATATAAATATTAAAGTTGATAAAGGCGTTGTGTATATAGACATATCAGACAAACTATTATTCAAGAGCGGTAAATACGAGGTAACAGACCAGGCAAAATTGGTGCTGGGCAAAGTTGCGAAAGTACTTAACAACCAGCCTGATATTGAGTTTATGGTAGAGGGGCATACAGATTCCATTCCCTTTAAAAATGGCCAATTACTTGATAATTGGGACCTTAGTGTAAAACGGGCTACTGCCGTTGTGCGCATTTTGCAAAACCAGTATGGTATCCCCCCTTCGCACATGACTGCCGCAGGCCGGGCAGAGTATTTACCAGTTGCCGATAATACTACAGATGCCGGCCGTGCTGCCAACCGCAGAACACGCATTGTAATATTGCCGCAGTTAGACCAGTTCTTTAAGTTGCTGGAAAAACCGCAACAGTAGTCCGAAAGACCGGAAAGGCCGGAAGACGGGAAGTAAAAAAAATATGCATAAAATAATTTACAAAGCCATCTGTTACGGATGGCTTTGTTGTTAATTAAACTGAAACTTTTATTCTAATTATATTATCCCATCTTCGACTTTCTGACTTTCTGACTTCCTGTCTTTCGGACTTTCCGACTTCCTTCACACATACACCACATCTTTGCCAAAAGGCATAAGCGAAAGCTCCATTAATTTAAGGTGCTGCTTGGCAAACGGCAGGCCTATAATAGTAATGGCAAGGAGAATAGCAAATACCAGGTGAATAAAAGCCGTGTATAAACCTCCCGACAAAAGCCATATAATATTACAAAACAAACTAATGCAGCCATCTCCGCCGGGCCTGGTTACTACTTTTTTTCCAAAAGGCATTAATACCAGCCCTGCAATTTTAAAACATTGAAAGCCAAACGGAATACCAATAATGGTACAACAAAGCAATATGCCGCCAAAAATATAACCCAGGGCTGCGAAAAACCCTCCGAATATTAGCCAAATGAGATTTCCTATAAAGTTCATTCTAAAATGTTTTGTTTTGCTGTAAAATAAATATAACCATTGTATAAAAACTTTCTTTTCTATTCGCGGTAAACTTAATGTATTTGCGGCAAAAATAAGAGTGCAAATAACTTAATATCCGAAGTCGCTCAAATGGGGTGAATTTACAAATTCCTGTACCTTTTCGTTAAACAGTTGTTCTTTATTTATCAACTGTTTTAGTAAAACAACCTGGTTGGCTGCGCGGCTAAAATTGTGTAGGGGATATTTAGCGCCGTAATAAATATCGCCGTTAAGATAATCGGCTAAAAATCGTAATGCCTGCATGTATATCATAAATTTGCCTGCATACACAAAGCTGTTTATTTCAACGGAGGATAACTCTTCCTGCATTTCGCCCAGGTATCCCTCAACGATGGCTTCAAAATATTCATCCCTTATCTCTATTTTAGAAAGATCGGTTTCTTCCTCGCCGGAGGCAGCCAAATAGGTGCGCATCATATCGCCAACGTCGCTTATAAAATAACCCGGCATTACCGTGTCTAAGTCTATTACACAAATACCATTGTCATTTTCGTCAAACAATACATTACTTATTTTGGTATCATGGTGCGTAACGCGTTTTTTAAACCCGCCGTTGTGTTGTATTTCCTCAAAAGTTGCAACAATACCTGCATGGCCTTTTAATATTTCAATAAGTTTGGATGCAAAAGCGATCCTCTCTTTGTCACCTTCATTAATAGCTGTTTCAAATTGCCGGTAACGCAACGAAAGGTTGTGAAAATCAGGGAGGGTTATTTTAAGGCGTTCAGTATTGAAACCGGATAAGAGCTTCGTAAACCTGCCAAATTGTTTTGCAGCTTCATAAGCCTGTTTGGGCTTTTGCAGAGTATTATACGTAATGCTTCCATCAATAAATTCAAATATCCTGTATGCGCCGCTTTCGTTCTGTACAAGTGTTTCATTATCTAAAGAGCTAAGCGGAACAGTAAAAATATATGCCGGGTAATATTGTTTTAAATACGCGGCTATGAGCCTGATATTCTCATCAATATCGGCCGGTGTTTTAAACACCTGTTGATTAATGCGTTGGGCAATATATTTTTTCCCTTCCCTTTCTATCAGCCATGTATTATTGATAAGGCCACTGCCAAATGGCTTAACGGAAAAGGTATTTTCTGAGAATCCAAATTGTTTAAGAATAGCATCTATCATCGTCACAACGTTAAATTTATTTATACGCGTAAAATTAAGTGTATAGAGCAAACAAAAGCCGCTGATAATATAATACCAGCGGCTTTTTACTTTAAACCCGAACTTTAGTTTTGGGAATGGAGCGCAACCCTGTTGCCTTCTGAATCAATAAAGAATGCCATGTAGCCAATGTCGTCTGAAATTTTCATTTTTGGCATGGCAATATGGCCGCCGGCCCCTTCAATTTTTTCAATTACTGTGTCCAGGTTGGGGTTAGCATTCAAATAAATAATGCTGCCGTCCTGGCTGGGTTTGTGATAAGGGCTTTCGCATAATCCGCCATAAGCTTTTCCTGAACCCATTTCTGCAGGAAAGAAGGCCATTTTCATTCCCATCATTTCCTGTGTTTCCATGGTAATGTCAAAAATGTTTTCATAAAATGTTTTGGCGCGGTTAATGTCGGTAGCAGGTATCTCAAACCAGTTGAGTGAGTTTGTTGTAGCATCCATATAGGTTAAATTTAGTTTAGGTAAATATTGATTTTTTTTGTTTACTGAATGTTACCATTTATAAAATTAATTGCTGTATAACCTGCTGGATTTATACCGGCATGCAGCGGCAAAGTAAAGAAGGCTTATTTTATAATTAGCCGGCAGCATGATAAATTCTCCCTTACCTTAGTACCCCTTAACATCATTATACATGAGAAAATTTGCTTTCGTTGCATTAAGCTGTTTGTTTTTATTCGTTAGCTGCTCTTCATCCAGGAAAGTACCAACCACCCATCCAAATACAACAGGCAAAGGATGGCACCTACTTTTTAATGATGGCCTTTCCAACGCTATTTATCCCAAAGGCGTGTGGACTGTGCAGGATGGCATTATCACAGCCTCAAAAGATGAAGCATTATGGACTGAAAAGCAATACGATGATTTTATTCTTGATCTTGAGTTTAAAAATGCCGATGGAACAAACAGCGGAGTGATAGTACATGCAACAGATACTGACGAATGGATACCCCATTCAGTTGAACTGCAAATAGCCGATGATTATTCAGAAGAATGGAGCAAAGCGCCTGCCACATGGCAGTGTGCAGCAGTGTTTGGCCACCAGGCAGTTACGAAACGCACGGTTAAAAAACCAGGTGAATGGAACCATTATACTATTACCTGCAAAGGCAAAAAAATATGGATCGTTTTAAACGGAGAATTGGTTAACGTTTGCGATATGAGCCTGTTTACCTCCGCAAAGATCAACCCCGATGGTTCACCCATTCCAGATTGGCTTAGCAACCCAATGGCAACCCTGCCTTTGCATGGCCATATTGGTTTCCAGGGCAAACACGCCGGTGCGCCTATCTATTTCAGGAACATTAAAATCAAAGAGATTTAGTTTTATTTTGGGAATGATCTACGAAATACGAATCAATACGAATATACGAATGAAAGACGATGCGGGGTAAACAGGACTATTCAATCTACGAATACGAATCAATACGAATATACGAATGAAGAATGATGCGATTTTAAACAGTCTTAACATTAAAAATCTCTATTCATGCAAAATTCAATCCGCTTTCTTTATGTCCTCCAATTCGCATTGATTCGTATTCGTAGATAGACTTGCCCTCCAATTCGTAAATTCGTACTAATTCGTATTTCGTAAGTAAATGTTACTTCAAAATATTTTCAATTGCATTTAGCTCTTCACTGCTGAATGCAAGGTTATCAAGGCTGTGCAGGCAGTCTGTTAATTGCTCTGTTCTGCTCACGCCAATCAATACCGAAGTTATCCGCTGGTCTTTTAATATCCATGCCAATGCCATTTGCGCCAACGTTTGATTGCGCTGTTGTGCCAGTTCATTCAGCTTTTTAATTTTGCTTACTTTTTCTTCGCTTACCTCTTCTTCCTTTAAAAAACCGGTGGGCTTCGCAGCCCTTGAGTCAGCCGGGATACCTTTTAAGTATTTATTGGTAAGCAATCCCTGCGCCAGTGGCGAAAAGGGGATACAACCCACACCTTCCTCTTCAAGCACATCTAATAACCCTTCTTCTACCCACCGAACGAACATAGAATATTTGGGTTGGTGTATCAGGCATGGCGTACCCAATTCGCGTAATATTTTAATGGCTTTTGCAGCTTCCTCTGCCCCGTAATTAGATATACCGGCATATAAGGCTTTGCCCTGCCGCACAATAAGGTCAAGCGCCATCATGGTTTCCTCCAGCGGCGTGTCAGGGTCGGGGCGGTGATGATAAAAAATATCAACATACTCAAGCCCCATTCTTTTTAAGCTCTGGTCAAGGCTGGATACCAAATATTTCTTCGATCCCCATTCGCCGTAAGGCCCCTCCCACATATAATAGCCAGCTTTTGTTGAGATGATGAGTTCATCGCGGTAGCTCTTAAAATCATCCTTTAAAATGTGGCCAAAATTTTCTTCGGCAGAGCCTGGTGGCGGCCCATAGTTATTCGCAAGGTCAAAATGGGTAATGCCATTATCAAAAGCAAGGTGCAGTATTTTTCGGCTGTTTTCCAATACGTCCACGTGCCCGAAGTTGTGCCACAGGCCTAACGATATTGCAGGGAGCTTTAAGCCGCTTTTACCGCAACGGCGGTATTGCATTTGTGTGTAACGTGAAGCTGCGGGTAAATATGCCATAAAAGATTTTTGCTAAATGTATGGATGAAAAATGAGTATGAAAAATATCAAACCCGGTTTGATAAAACCCTGCATTGTGATTCCATTTGTCCCGGCATGGTTTTTACTATTATTCATGAAATACAAGGCGCTAAAAAAATATTTTATTAAAAACTTGCGTAACCGAAAGGTTTCCCATAAATTTGTAACCAATTGGTTACAAATAATTCAATAAAAACGAAAAATTATGAATACGAACGATCCATTTGTAATTGAGCGGACTTACAAAGCGCCTGTTGCAAAAGTTTGGAAAGCCATTACTGATAAAGACCAGATGAAGCAATGGTATTTTGACCTTTCGGAATTTAAACCTGAAGTGGGTTTTGAATTTACCTTTAATGGAGGTGCTGATGACAAGGTGTTTGTTCATTTATGCAAAATAACGGATGTTATCCCAGGCAAAAAGCTTGCGTATAGCTGGCGGTATAAAGGATATGAGGGATATTCGGTAGTAACTTTTGAACTGTTTGCCGAAGGCGGTAATACCAAATTAAAACTTACCCACGAAGGATTAGAAACATTCCCGCCAATCGCAGATTTTGCAAGGGAAAATTTTGTAATGGGATGGACAGAACTTATTGGCAAATCGTTGTTGGAATTTGTTGAAAAGCCTGAGTAAAACTTACTGCAATTTTTAGATGATACCTGCAGCAATTTTATACAACCTCACCAGGTTTAGCTATTTAAGATCTTAAAGGGGGCGATCCCCCTTTAAGATCTTATGCAAAGAACAATACCCGTTTCTTCAATACTCACTGCTTCTGCCAAAAACAGGTTTGCGTGTTTGCCATTTGCCATTGGTAAAATCGGGTATATGTTGGAGCGTACCACCTTCGGCAATTGACTTTTCGCTTAGCGGTGTTATAGAATACCATGTAGCAAGGTCATATACATCCAGCGGAAATGCCGCATCACGTTTAATACATTCAATAAAAGCATTATCCACAAAAAAATCCATACCTCCATGGCCGGCACCCTCTGCGTCTTTCTCAAACCGTTTCCACAAAGGATGGTCATATTGTTCCATATATGCCTTTGTGTTTTCCCACTCATGCTTTTTAAGGCTCTTATCTTCAAAATATATCAGGCCTTCACTAAAGCCCCCGGCATGGTTATCTATCCATAATCCATTAGTGCCCTGCACACGGAAACCAAGATTATAAGGGCGCGGAGAAGAAGTATCATGCGTTAACACAATCGTTTCACCATTGGTAGTTTGCATTTGCGTAGTAACAATATCACCCTCTTTAAATTTTACCTTTGCGTTAGGATGATTAGGCCCTCCTTTGGGGTTATTAACAATAAACCTGTGCAATCCCAAAGATTTTGTTGAAACAGAAGAAAGGGTCGTTAACCGGTTGCCCCGGTTGAGGTCAATCATTGTGGCAACAGGCCCAAGCCCGTGTGTAGGATACAATTCTCCGTTCCGGTTAACATAATGGTTGGTGCGCCATTTTGCCTCGCTGAAACCTTTATCACCAAACTCAACGCCCGGGCCACCCTGTGGCGTTCCATCATTAAATAATACTTCACGCAGGTCGTGCTCGTAGCCGCCCTGTAAATGCAGCAGTTCTCCAAATAAACCTTGCTGCACCATATTCAATACCGCCATCACATCCCTCCTGTAACAAACGTTTTCCATCATCATTACAGGCACTTTTGTTTTTTCGACAGCCTGTACTATATCCCAGCAATCCTGCAATTTTATGGCACCGCATACTTCTACACCGGCCATTTTGCCGGCGTTCACAGCCGCAAATGCCTGCTCAATATGCCATTCCCACGGTGATGCAATTAACACCGCATCCATGCCATCTATTTTCAAAAGATTTTGGTAATCATGCGGGCCATTGGTGAATTCCAATGGTGCCTTTTTATTGTATTGTGCTACCAGTTTCTGTGCCATTGCAATCATGCCTTTATCAGGGTCCGCCATGGCAACTATTTCTACATCAGTGCGCTTAAGCATTTGGTCAAGGTGGCTTTGCCCGCGCAGCCCTACACCTATCATGCCAAGGCGCACAACCTGTTTCTTTTCTGCTGCCAATACTTTAAGTGGTGTGTTTATGGCACTGATTGCTGCACCTGTTACAGCTGCATCCCTAATAAACTGTCTCCGGCTATATGTACTCATGCTAATTATTTAGGCGGTAAACTTATAAAATAGTGCAATACAAACATGCATTATTTATATACTTGCCTAAACCGCTTTTTTCATTACCTGCCTTAAGGTTGGATCATTGGCGCCTGATATTCGCATTCAAAAAAAAGCTTTTTTATATGCTTCGGCTTTTTCTTCAGCTTCGTTCCAGTCGGCAATGGTATCTATATTCACGTACCATTGTGCATCTGATACTTCAAAGGCTAAATTTTTACCGTACAAAGAGTTTTGTAGCTGAATTACCTCTGTTTTAATTATGTAAACATTGCCATCCCTTATGAATGCTTCGGGTAATTGTTGCCTTAGCGGAATGATACTGGAATCACCCGTTGCCATACGAAGAAACCCGTCCTTATTTTTTTCAAATACCCAGTGCGGGTTGTATTGGTGGGGCACCGGCCGCACAGATATAAGCGTGCCGGCGTTTTTTTCTGCAAATTTTTTTATACAGGCATCAATAAAACCAGGTACCCTGAATGGGTAGGTAGGCTGAAGCAGGCAAACAGCATCAAATTGTTTTTCCTGTTCAGCAAAATAGTTAAGGGCATGCTGCACCACAGGTAACGCTGGCGTGGTATCTTCCGCCAAGTGAGCAGGGCGAATAAACGGTACCTCTATTCCACAATTTTTTGCAACAGCGCCTATCTCCTCACTATCTGTAGTAACAATGATCTTTGATAAAAGCCCCGATTGTTTGGCCGCTTCAGCAGTGTATGCTAACAGCGGCATATTGCCAAGCAACCGTGTATTCTTCCCGGGCACGCCTTTAGAACCGCCCCTTGCTGGGATGATGCCAAGGATACGCATACTTAAAAATTTATTTTTTTGTGGAAACGCAGCTCCACAGTTCCCAGCACATCCGCCATTTTTTTACCTGAATTACCCCCGCCATATACATCTGATTCAGGGGGTTTACCGTTTTTGATCCACCGCTTTATCGCGTGGCCTATTGCCTCTTTGTTGTTGGCTACATCAATCACATTTTCACCCCTGTCCCTCCCCGCCTGCCTTGAGCCAATATTAACTACAGGCACTCCAAGAAATGCACATTCCCTGATACCCACGCTGGAATTACCAACTAAGCATTTGGAGTTGTACAACAGCCTGAGAAAATCTTCCGGTTCCATATTCTTAAAAAAGTGCATATTGGGCAGCCTGTTATTTTCCCTGTAAGCTCTTATACCATGTGAGATGCCATCAGCACCCGCATCCACGTTTGGCCAAAACCAAAAGGACGGTATTTCTAATTCGTGCACCGCCTTTAAAGTCTTTTCAATTTGATGTTTCGATTCCTCATATTCAGTAGTTACAGGATGCTGCATTACCACAATATACCCGTTATCGTAAGAAGGTGTTTCGCCAACACCGCCGTATTTTTTATACGGATTAAAAGTTAATTCAGGGGTTTGTAGTATCTCCGCCGCTATATCAATTGATGGGCAGCCGGTATTAAATACATACGCAGGGTCTTCACCCAAACGGATCACTCTTTTGCGTGCATTTTCACTCGCTACAAGGTGTACATCTGCCAGTTTGGTATTCGCATGGCGTACTTTTTCATCAATGTTACCGGTTATTTCGCCGCCCTGTACATGCGCCACGGGGATATTTTGATAAGCTGCAGCAATTGAAACAGAAAGCGTTTCAAAACGGTCTGCAATAACAACCACTATATCTGGCGCCAGG
>JABDFW010000067.1:0-2497 GCA_013286305.1 Bacteroidota bacterium | reverse complement strand
ATACAGGAAACCCCCAGGGCTTGAATTACAGATTGTGCTCGCAGGTTCTGCTTTATTAAACAGGTATGGCACTATATCTGGCGCCAGGTTGTAAAATACGCTGGAAAGCTCAATAAGGCCCAGCCCGGTGGTTTTCGCCATCGTAGTAGGGTTTTCGCCTTCCAGTACCATAAATACTTTTTCATTAACCTTAAAGCCGTCTCTTTCCAGGGTGCCGGATATATTGCCATACCTGTTTAATAAAGCAGAACCTGCGAGCACAATCTGTAATTCAAGCCCGGGGGTTTCCTGTATAGCCTTCATAGCAGTTTTTATCCTGCTGTAACTCGGCCTGGCCGTAATTACTACACATACTTTTCTTTTTTTACCCATGCATGTTTTCGTTTTAGGGTTACCTCACCGCATATCCCATCCCATTTAACAGTGAGGAATTTATACAATATAGTAATTATTTTTTACGCCTCCATATCTTTTTCCTCCAAAAAATCCCATTGCTGTTTATCGGTTTTCAACCGCTTTCCCAATACCTCTTTAAATTTTGATGCAATTATTCCATACCCCCTGGGTTTTTTTGCTTCAAGATGTTCAAATTGCAAAATGACTCCCTTAGCCAGCGCCTGGTTTATGGAAAGAGATTTTTCGAAGATATTTTTCATCCCATGCATATCGCTGCCGTCTTTTACAACAGGATTCGCCAAGGCACGCCGCACATGCTTTACGCCTTCCACAAGTTTTTTAATATCTTTTATTTCGATGGAGGCAACAGCATCGGGCCCAAACATTTTTTTGTCAAATACAACATGGAATTCTAATATTTCTGCGCCCAGCGCTGCTGCTGCCAGGCAAGCGAAAATATCCCCGCTATGGTCTGAATAACCAACCATGGTTTTATAGCGTTGTTTTAATTCCGGTATAATATTCAATCCCCATTGTTCGGGCGTTGCCGGGTAAGCAGATGTACACTGTAATACAGAAACATTGATATTTTTTGATTTAAAAAAATGAACCGCTTCATCCAGTTCTTCCCATGAGCTCATGCCGGATGAAAGGATAACGGGTTTTTTGGTTAAAGCAATCTTCTCAAGCAGCAATAAATTATTTACTTCCCCTGAACCGATCTTGTACCGGTTTACACCGACCTTCTCCAGCAGGTCAACCGCAGCATTTGAAAAGGGGGAACTGATAAATTCAACGCCAGCATCATCACAATGTTTTTTTATGTTCTGCCATTGTTCCAGGGTAAACTCCATACGCTTCCAGTAATCATAACGTGTAGCATCTTCATAGCTGAACTTTATACGGAACGGTTCATATTCGCTGCTTTCTGCATTGGCGATATGTGTTTGAAATTTTATTGCATCAACCCCGGTTTCCGCAAGTGCATTAATGTAAGAATGTAATATGCCCAGGCTGCCATCGTGGGCCTGTGCTATTTCGGCAATGATCATTTTATAGCAAGTCTTTAGTTTTGGAAAGATAAGAAAACTAAGGCAACTGCCGGACAACTTATATTGGCATTAAATAAGAGGTGCGGGCTATTTAAAGTTTACCTGTATTGGTTTTTGATACGCTGTAACCAACCACCCCGGCATTGCTTTTTGAGAAAACCATTTTTGATACATGCGGCTTGAAAGCAACGCATTCACACCTTTTGAGTATAGATAAGGCGTTAATTTATTTGCAATACCGTGTAAGAATTCTTCGTTTTTCAGCGACTTATGTATTTCCCTGTCATAAGTTTCAAACATATTTTCTGCAAAGTTGTTTTGCTCCAAAGCGCGCTTTATAAAATAAGCAGCAATATAACCAGACATCATGCCGTTGCCTATACCTTCGCCCGAGTTGGGATCAACAATAGAAGCTGCATCACCTACTAAAAGCCATCCGTCGCCATGCGACACACGCTGCAACGTGGACATAGGTATGCCCCATCCCTTCGCAGTTTCAAGAGGTGCTGCATTTTTAAAACGGGGCTGTAAATAAGCATCCTCCCTTATCAATTCCTTTAATGCATCCCTCAGGTTTATATTTTTCCTGGCTACATAATGCCCCATCATACCCATGCCAACATTCACTTCATTATCCGCCATGGGGAATATCCAGAAATAAGCAAAGGGTAGTTTTGGCGGAAAATAAACTTCTATTAATTTTTTAGGGTGTATCCCTTCAACCCCTTTCCAGTATTGCCGCAACCCGGGAGCGTAATATCTGCGGTCAACTTTTCTCTCGCCTACAAACTTTAAAACAGTTGAATGGTCGCCATCAGCACCTACCAGCATTTTGGTTGTTATCTCAACATTGGCTGTTTTGCTTTTACCATACAATACCCAGTGATCTTTTTCCCTTACAATATTTTCTATCCTCAGGCCTAACCGTACGCCGGCAATGTTATGGTCTATTTTATCCAATAAGAATTTATCAAAATATGCCCGTCTGCATATATAAAAAATGGGCTTGCCTGCCAGGTCATCAATCTTAGAATTGGCGGTAAGATCAG
>JABDFW010000066.1 GCA_013286305.1 Bacteroidota bacterium | reverse complement strand
TGAAATAATTGTTATCTTCTATCCTTCCCGCTTTATACTTGTAGCAATAAAAGAAAATGTATTACAGATCATCCAGAGCATATCTTATACCAGTTCAGAAGATGTTTTGTATAACATTGTGCATATTTGCAATGTGCATGAGATGCCTGTTAGCGTTACGCGTGTTATTGCTTCAGGGTTGATAAACACAGGCTCTAACCTGTACAATACCCTGTACAGTTACCTTGATCATTTTGAGCTGGATAAAAACGATACCATAGAGTTTGCGGCTGAAGGCTTTGCTGAACATCCCGCCCATTATTTTTTACCTTTCATTCAATGATGCCTGCATGAGGATAATTTCAGGAAAATGGGGAGGCAGAAGAATTAACCCGCCGGCAAAAATGCCCAATACAAGGCCCACCACCGATATTGCCAAAGAAGGGCTTTTTAATATTTTACAAAACCGGATAAATTTTGAAGGCATTAAAACGCTGGACCTGTTTGGGGGTACCGGAAGCATAAGTTATGAGCTTGCTTCAAGGGGCGCAGTTGATATAACCATCGTGGAGAAAGACCCGCAGATGCATGCCTTTATTAAAAAGAATATAGAAATGCTTGGCGTTGAAAACTACAGGCTGCTAAAGATGGAAGTGTTCAGTTTCCTCTCCACCTGTAATGAGCAGTTTAATTTTATTTTTGCGGGGCCACCCTACGCTTTAGGCGCTATTGACGAAATACCGAGGATGATAACAGAAAAAAATATGATAAAGCCCGGCGGTTTTTTTGTACTTGAGCATACACCAAGAAATGATTATAAAAATTTTGCGGGCTATAGTTTTCAAAGAAATTATGGAACAACGGTGTTTACATTTTTTTACCCCCTCCGCCCCCTAAAGGGGGAACTTTTTAAACAGCGTACATTCTATTCAAACAGATATTGATTATAGTTATCGAAAAAACATGGCTCTATCTCTCAATACTGAACAAGGTTTAAATGCACTGAACCTGCACAAAGTTCCCCCTTTAGGGGGCGGAGGGGGTACCCCCATTTTCATAACCGGCACGGGCACAGGAATAGGCAAAACGCTTGTAAGTGCGATTATTACCGAGGCACTGCATGCAGACTATTGGAAGCCTATACAGGCTGGCATTGCTGAAGGCACTGATAATGATAAAGTAAAAAGCCTTGTTACCAATAGCTCAACTACTTATTACGATGAGGTGTACAAGCTTAAATTATCTGCATCGCCGCATATTGCTGCAAGGGAAGAAGGTGATAATATTGACCTTAATAAAATTATAGAGCATTATAAAACGATCACTTCAAAAACACTTGTTATTGAAGGAGCAGGAGGTTTAATGGTGCCGCTGAATGAAAATGATTTTGTGATAGACCTTATTGAACGACTACAGGCTAAAGTAATACTGGTGAGCCGCAACTACCTCGGCAGTATTAACCACTCACTGTTAACGGCGGCGCTGTGCAGGCAAAGAAAACTGGATGTTGCAGGATGGATATTTAACGGCGGGTACCAGCATTATGAAGAGGAGATTGCCGGATGGAGCGGTTACCCTAAAATTGCCTCTATCCCTTTTACCAATAATATCAATAGTACTTTTGTAAGCGAACAGGCACGGGTTATTAAAACATCGTTGTTGCAATATTTATGACAAAAGCTGAACTCAGGAATATTTATAAGCAAAAAAGGCTGGCTATTTCAACAAAAGAAAAGTTGCGGCTGGATGACCTGTTGCTTATAAAATTTCAGCAATTATATTTCCCTCAGGTAGGTACGCTGCTTACCTACTGGCCCGGTAATAATCACGGCGAGCCCAATACGCACCTGTTCTCTGGTTTTTTAAGGCATACTATCCCAGGCCTTGAGATAGCTTACCCGGTTATTGATAAAGCAACAAATACATTTATCGCTAAACTTATTGATGAAGAAACTGTTTATATTACAAACAGCTTTGGCATTGCAGAACCAAAAGAAGGCATAATACTTGACGCTGAAAGTATAGACCTGGTATTTGTACCTTTGCTTATTTGCGATGCAAAAGGCTACAGGGTTGGGTATGGCAAAGGGTTTTACGACAGGTTTTTGGCCCAATGCCGTGAAGATGTTGTTAAGATAGGCTTCAATTATTTTGAACCGGTTGATAAAATTGATGATACCCATTCATTTGATGTACCTTTAAATTATTGCGTTACCACTGAAAAGATCTATGAATTTTAATACTTTCTTTTATAAATCATTCCGCATTTTATTATTGCCTTTTGCATTGTTATATGGGTTTATAATTATTATACGTAACTGGCTGTTTGATAAAAATTATCTTCATTCGGCAGAATTTAATTTTCCGCTTATATGCGTGGGCAATCTTGCAGTTGGCGGCACAGGCAAATCGCCTATGGTGGAATACTTAGTCGGGCTGCTTGAACCATTTTATGCAGTTGCAACATTAAGCAGGGGTTATAAGCGAAAAACACAGGGTTACGCGCTGGCAGATGAAAATACCACAGCACTTGAAATTGGCGACGAGCCTATGCAGTTTCACAAAAAATTCCCGGATATAGCCGTTGCCGTAGGTGAATCGCGTATTGAGGCCATACCGCAATTGCTGCACGACAAACCCGAAACAGAGGTTATCATTTTAGATGATGCTTTTCAGCACCGTGCTATAAAAGCGGGGCTGAATATTCTGCTTACCGAATACAATGACATTTTTACAAATGATTTTTTTCTGCCGACAGGAGACCTTCGTGACGCGCAGTCATCTTATAAAAGGGCACAGATCATTATCGTAACCAAATGCCCTCCGTATCTTGGTGAAGTAGAAAAAAAATCTATTATTAAAGACATCAATTCGCTACCTCATCAAAAAATATTCTTTACAGCTATTGAATACGGCAGGCCATATCATATTTTTAGTGAGAAACAAAGATTTGTAACAACAGAGGACGAAATATTGCTGGTTTGCGGTATTGCCAACCCTAAACCATTGAAGCAATACCTTTCAGAGCACGCCTATACTTATTACCAGCAGGATTACAGCGACCATCATATTTTTAGCATTGATGACCTTAAGGATATACGGGAGAAATTTGAAGGCATTCAAAGCGAACAAAAGTTTATACTTACAACAGAAAAAGATGCGGTGCGCCTTATAAAATTTAATGAGCAGTTGCGCGACCTGCCTTTGTATGTATTACCGATACGGCACAATTTTTTATTTGAAGAAGGATATGCGTTTGATGAAACCGTTATCCATTTTATTAAGCATTTTCAACTCAATTTAGTTTCATGAGAAAGAAAAAAGACAAGAACAAGCATAAAGCATCCGGCCAGCCTTTACTTAAAGGAACACTTGATATTGCGCGTTCGGGTATTGGGTATGTGGTAATTGCCAATGGCACCGGGGATGTGCTTGTAAGGCCCGGTGATTTTAATACGGCGCTGCACGGGGATACTGTGCGTGTAAAGGTTACAAGGGAAAATATAGCAACCGGAAAAAAGGAGGGAAAGATAACCGAGGTAGTGTCGCGCAGGCAAACGGAATTTATTGGCAGCATTCAACTGGCTACCAACTTTGCTTTTTTTGTTCCTGACTCTGAAAAGCCGATGCCTGATCTTTTTATTCCACTGGATAGCTTAAATGGGGCTAAAAATAAAGATAAGGTAATAGTACGCCTGGTTAAATGGGATAAGGACGACAGGAAGCCCGTTGGCGCAGTTGTTACCGTACTGAATGCCGAAGATGAGAATGATATGGCGATGAAAGAACTGCTTGCAGAAAATGGATTTCCGCTTACGTTCAGCGATGAGGTGATGGAAGAGAGCGAACGTTTGCCCGATGTTATAAGCCAGTCTGAAATTAAAAACAGGAAAGACTTTAGAGAGGTGCTCACGTTTACTATTGACCCCGTTGATGCAAAAGATTTTGATGATGCATTATCCCTCCGCAGCCTTAAAGGAGGGTTGTATGAAATAGGCGTGCATATTGCCGATGTAAGCCATTATGTGGAACCTGAAACAAAACTGGATGATGAGGCATACCTGAGGGCCACTTCTGTCTATCTTCCTGACAGGGTTAACCCAATGCTGCCGGAGCGCATTTCAAATGAGCTATGCTCGTTGCGCCCCAATGAAGAAAAACTTACCTTTTCTGCTGTGTTCCAGATAAACCAAAAAGCAGAAATTAAAAGTTTCTATATAGCAAAATCTGCTATCCATTCTAACCACAGGTTTAGCTACGAGGATGTGCAGGACATTATCGAAAAAAAAGAAGGCCTTTATTGCGAGGAGATATTGTTGCTGAATGAAATTGCGCAAAAGCTGCGTAAACAAAGGTTTGCAAAAGGCGCCATTAATTTTTCGTCGCAGGAAGTAAGGTTTAAGCTGGATGAAAAAGGCAAGCCAATTGGCATTGTGGTTAAAGAAAGCAAAGAAGCGCACCAGTTGATTGAAGAGTTTATGCTGCTTGCCAATAAAACAGTGGCGGAGTATGTGTTTAAAATAAAAGTAAAGGATAAAGAAGTGCCTTTTCCATACCGCGTGCATGATACGCCTGATGAACAAAAGCTGTTGCCTTTTATTGAATTCGCGAAAAAATACGGGCATAAGTTTGAGATAAGCTCACCCGAAAAAATAGCCGCCAGCTTTAACCTGATGCTAAAAGATGTGCAGGGCAAACCGGAACAGCATGTGCTGGAGCAATTAGGCATTCGCACCATGGCTAAAGCGGTTTATACCACTGATGATATTGGGCATTATGGTTTATCGTTTGAACATTATTGCCATTTTACATCCCCTATCCGCAGGTATCCTGATGTGCTGGTGCACCGGGTGCTTGAATCGTGCCTGCAAAACAAACCCATCCTTGATAAAAAGATGGAAGAAAAATGTAAGCACAGCAGCGAGCGCGAACGCGCCGCCATGGAGTGCGAGCGTGCAGGCAATAAATACAAGCAGGTGGAATATATGAAAGGCTATGTAGGCGATGTGTTTGAAGCGGTGATAAGCGGCGTGGCAAGTTTTGGTTTTTGGGCAGAGACCGTTGAGCACAAATGCGAAGGGCTTGTTACCGTTGCAAGCCTAAGCGATCATGACGACTTCAGGCATGTTGAAAGCGATTACAGCCTTGTTGGCAGGAGAAGCGGGAGAAGCTTTAAAATGGGTGATAAAGTTTTAATAAAAGTTATTGCCGCCAACCTTGATAAACGCCAGTTAGACTATGAGTGGGTATTAAAGGCTGATGAAGACAGGAAAGAAGCCAAACATCATGAAAAGCCCCATCCGCATGCTAAAAAAAAGAGTGTAAAAGCACATAAGAAAGAGAAAGAGTAGGGGGAGATGGTTGTTAGAAATATCTCACGCAAAGTTTGGGGTGTTAGGTATTACATGAGAAGATGCAGTTTCAGAATACTAAGTAACGTGAATTTGGAACAATAAATGTTGTGCCCAATCCTGAAGGGATTGAATGTTTATAGCGATTGTGTAACAGCATGTTCGGCCCGATGGGGTCGTATAGCTCATTCCGCTTTGGTTTCTATAAACATTTGAACCCTTTGGGTTCAAAGAAATTATCATTCCTTCCCCCTACTTCTTCACCTCCACACTCCAGTCAGGCCCGCTGTAAATTTTGTATTTGGCAGAAAAACTACCCTGGTTAAGTGCAAAAGAAAGGTTTAGCAGGCTGTTGAGATAGGCCAAAGGCTTACCAATTGCAACCGCAGAAAAAGTGGTTTCAAATGGCAGCCGGGCTGAATAAACTTTTTGTTTGCTGTGGTAAATGGTAACCGTAACAGAGTCGCCATGGTTAACATTTAACTGTTTAAAAGTGTTGCCGTCAATATTGGTCCACACATTGCCATATTGAATATCCAGGATAGGAATATCCCCTTTTATAACACCATTTTCAAATACAGGTTTTTGATAATCTATGGTTACTACCCGGGCGGGTAATTTAGGGCCAACCTCTTCAAAACTTATGGTACCGGAAGCAAGCCTTGCTCCGGTATAAGCATACACATCCCTTCCGTGAAAGGTATATGATTCAGAAGAGCCCTGCCGCCTGTTCTTTGTTTCGTCAATCTCCCTAATTTCAGCGATTCCCATACTTTCGGCTATCAAGGTAAGCGTGCCATTGTCGGGGGTAACAAAAAAATAACCGCTTTTTGTTTTCAATACCACTGACTTTCTTTGGGAGCCCACACCCGGGTCAACCACTGAAACAAACACCGTACCTACGGGCCAGTATTGCGCGGTTTGCTGCAGGCGGTAAGCAGCTTCCCAAATATTAAAAGCAGGTATTTCGTGGGTAAGGTCAAATATTTTCAGGTCAGCCGAAACGCCCATTGCAACACCTTTCATTGCTGAAACAGCGCCATCTTTCAAGCCAAAATCACTCTGAAAAACAAGTATTTTATTTTGTGCCTGACCAGTTAAAAGGCTTAAGCAAATAATGATCACCAGGAAAGAACGGCTTACCATCTTCATAACAGTTATTGTTTCGGGCAAAAATAAGCGCGATTGGTTATATAACCATCCACTGCCCTTTTCAGCCCTAAAATTAGGCAGGGAATTAAACGGGTGGTATTTTAGCGGCGGAATTATTAAAACCCTGTCATGCACACATTTGAGGAATTAGTAACGGAATTTAAAAAAAGGTTTGAAGTAAGGCATTTTCCGCAGCAACCTGTTTCGTTATACGAACCGGGTGAATACTTTTTAGGCATGGGCGGCAAAAGAATACGCCCGGTAATGTGCCTGATGGGTAACGAGTTGTTTGATGCGATAAGCGACGACGCCTACCATGTGGCGGCTGCCATTGAGCTTTTCCACAATTTTACGCTGATACACGATGATATAATGGATGCTGCGCCCTTACGAAGGGGCATGCAAACAGTGCACACCAAATACAGCGAAAGTACAGCGCTGCTTACGGGGGATGTAATGATGATAGTGGCATACGAATATCTTAACAGGATAAGCACACTATATATACACCGCATTTTACACCTGTTTAACCGCACGGCAAAAGAGGTATGCGAGGGCCAGCAAATGGATATGGATTTTGAAAAACAGGACAATGTTTCGCCGGGCGATTATATACGGATGATAGAATTAAAAACTTCGGTGTTGCTGGCTGCCAGCCTGCAATTAGGCGCCATTTTAGGCGGTGCGGGCGAAGGCAATTGCCGCCACCTGTACGAATTTGGTAAAAACCTGGGTATAGCCTTCCAGGTGCAGGATGATTATCTTGATGCCTTTGGCGACCCTGCAAAATTTGGCAAAGATGTAGGCGGCGATATACGCCAAAATAAAAAAACCTTTCTGCTGATACACGCACAGGAAGTAGCTACTCCTCAGCAAAAAGAAGAACTGAAACAACTGATGCTGAGCAACCCCGCCGACAAAGTGGAAAAAGTGCTGGGCATATTCAGGGCGTGCAATGCAGATGATTGGGCTAAAGAATTAAAACAACAATACCTTGATAAAGCGCTTTTTCACTTAGACGAAGTGGCCGTGCTGTCTGCCCGCAAAAAGCCGATGAAAGGGCTTGCGGAGTTTTTAATACAGCGGGATTATTGAGGATTGAAGAACTTACAATTTCCGTTTATATATTGTCATTAAGAGTGATAACGTATTTTTTATTCTTACACATCCTCTGCTTTATCAATCCTTTTGCAAATATCTCCTGCTTTTTATTTAATTTGCAACTACTATGTTACAAACAACAACACCTATAGGGAAGGTAATTTTCCTTAGCTATCAAGCATCTGGGGGATTAAAGGACGATGGTGTATTACAAAATAACCTGGAACAACTTATTGTTGTCCTAAAGCATCATGTAAGTAAGAAAGGATTAGAAGAAGCTCAGGTGGTTATTGAAGATCAACTATTTAGTTTAAGGTTTGATATCCTTGAATATCTTTTGAAACATCCTGATTTTTTGGAGAAAATGGAGAATAGCATTGTTGATGAGATAGGCGCGAAATATTTTTCAAAAGGGAAGTATAAAGAGTTGAATAGAACCGTTTCGGACACTCTGGAAGTGTATCTTCTCATGTTTGGCAAGATGACGGAAGGAATAGCCGGTAATATTAGCGCTCTCAGCCCAGTGCCTGAAAATATTAAAAAAGAGCTGACACTAAGTATGTTAAGGCATGCTTACTTTCTGCAACCCAATCCTGAATTAAAAAATGTGATTGAGTGGTTTTCTGCTTCGGTTAAATACGATTTTTATCTTATTGTTGCTGAATTGCTTCTATCAGGTGAGCTTTTGCTTGAAGAGGAGGAAGTTTATTCCTTAATCCGGCTTTTAAAGAAATCCATTGTTGATTTTGGAACCTATACAGTCTTAAGTGGAATTTGGGTTCCTATGCCTGAGGATGAAACGCAATTAATCCGAAATATTAAAATAAAAGCAGCCGCATTAAGTTTAAATATGGGGCAAGGGAATATTGTATCGGTAGATACTTTGAGTAATATGATGCATCTGCAATGATTTCTTCTATGACCCAATGTGAAATTTCTAATCAATTTTTCGAGGATATTGCAAAATTAAAGCAGGAGGATAAAAAGCTGTTGGCCAAAGTATGGGATTTAATTAATGATATAAGAAATAATATTCACTCCCCCTCTACAGGCATCGGAAAGCCTGAAGCATTAAGGAATGATCTATCTGGGTTTTATTCTAGGCGAATTACAGACAAGCATAGGCTAATTTATCGTGTTAAAAACGACATTATTCAACTTGTTTCCTGTTACGGTCATTATGAAGATAATTAAAATTACTAAGGAATAGATATTGCCCATTATAACAGTACCCAATTTTTCTACCTCTATAAATTGTATCAATCATGCCAAATAGCTTCTTCTCCGCAAAAACCTCCCCATTTTAAATTATTGTAAACAGTGTGTTTTTTGTTCAAAATTCCATCATAAACAGGCAAACAAAATGAGAGATTTTTTGATTATTGATTGATTGCTTTAATATTGCATGGCATGAACCGTTGTATTAAAGCTACCTTTAGCCTTTAAAAACTGGGTTTAAGTGAATGATTTATTGGCGTTTAAAGTGTTAAAAGTTGAAGTGTGCGACGCCACAGGTGCTTAACAAGGTTACCAAAGCCGGGTAAAAAATTATATAAAAAGAGAATGGCGAAAAATTTATTAATAGTTGAGTCTCCTGCCAAAGCAAAGACCATCGAAAAGATACTTGGCAGCGACTTTGAAGTTAAAAGTTGTTACGGGCATATACGCGACCTTGAAAAGGATGATATGGGCATTGATGTGAAAAAAAATTATGCCCCCCGCTATATTGTTCCCGAGGATAAACAAAAGGTTGTCGCGGAATTAAAGAAGCTGGCAAAAAAATCGGACGAAGTTTGGCTGGCAACGGATGAGGACCGTGAAGGGGAAGCCATTAGCTGGCATTTGTGCGAGGTACTGGGATTAGACCCAAAAGTAACCAAGCGTATTGTTTTTCACGAAATAACCAAACCCGCTATACAAGCTGCGGTGCTGAACCCCCGCACCGTTGACCTTAATTTAGTGAATGCCCAGCAGGCCAGACGAATAGTTGACAGGATAGTCGGATTTGAATTAAGCCCCGTTCTATGGCGTAAAATGAGTATGCGCAATTCCCTTAGCGCAGGCCGGGTGCAAAGCGTAGCTGTTAGGCTTATTGCCGAGCGCGAACGTGAGATAAATGCTTTTAATACTACCAGCAATTTTAAAATTGAAGCGTTTTTTGCCGCTAAAGATATTAATGGTAAAAATGTAACGTTTAAAGCAGACGGCAGCAGGCAAAACACCACAGAAGACGCGGAAAGGTTTTTACAAAGCTGTGCGGGCGCTGCTTATAAGGTAAAAGATATTCAGGTTAAACCGGCACGTAAATCGCCGGCGGCTCCGTTTACCACTTCCACCCTGCAGCAGGAAGCCAGCCGCAAGATGGGTTACGGGGTTAGTAAAACCATGTTGCTGGCACAAAGGCTGTACGAAAGCGGGTATATTACCTATATGCGTACAGACAGTGTAAACCTTAGCGACACTGCCATTACTGATACAAAGGCGCAAATAGGCAAACAGTTTGGCGATAAATATGTACAGGTAAGAAAGTATAAAAACAAGAACGAAAGCGCACAGGAAGCACATGAAGCTATACGCCCCACATACATGGAGAATAGCTCTGTGCCCGACTCTGATGCAAGGCGCTTGTACGAATTGATTTGGAAACGCACCATGGCATCGCAAATGGCGGATGCCGAACTGGAAAAAACAACCGCGAAAATTGATATCTCAACCAATAAAGCAGAACTGAATGCACAGGGCGAGGTGATGAAATTTGATGGCTTTTTGAAGGTGTACATGGAAGACCATGACGATGATGAAGAAATAGAAGAGGAAGATACAGAAGGCATGCTGCCGCCATTAAGAGTTGGGCAAACCCTGGAGTTTAAAGAAATGAAAGCAACAGAGCGCTTTAGCCGGCCCTTGCCAAGATATACCGAAGCATCATTGGTTAAAAAACTGGAAGAATTAGGTATAGGGCGCCCCTCAACATACGCGCCTACCATTTCTACTATCCTGAAAAGAGGATACGTGGAGAAACGTGATAAGGAAGGTGTAAAAAGAAATATCCGCATACTATTGTTAAGCCACAATAAAATATCAAAACTAACTGAGCAGGAAACAACAGGCGCTGAAAAGTCGAAGCTTTTTCCTACCGACCTCGGCCTGGTGGTCACTGATTTTTTGAAAGAATATTTTGGCGATGTGATGGATTACGGCTTTACCGCAAGCATAGAACAGGAGTTTGACGAAATTGCTGCCGGTAAAACACTCTGGACAAAAATGGTGGATGGTTTTTACAAACCATTTAAAAAGGATATCGAAAACACGCTTGAAACAGCGGAACGTATAAAAGGCGAGCGCGAATTAGGCATTGACCCTGTAAGCGGCAAACGGGTAATTGCCCGTATGGGGCGCTATGGGCCTATGGTACAGATAGGCGAAATAAACACGGATAATGAGGAAGAAGAAAAACCACGCTTTGCCAAACTGAAAGCTGTACAAAGCATTGAAACCATTTCGCTGGAAGAAGCGATGGAGCTATTTAAGCTTCCCCGCAACCTCGGCAAATTTGAGGGGGAGGATGTGTTAATTAATATCGGCAGGTTTGGGCCTTATGCCTCTCACAATAAAAAATTCTACTCGCTTAATAAGGATATGGACCCTTATACTGTGGAACTGGAAGAAATTGCGCCAATGATAGCTGAAAAGCGCATAGCAAAAGATGAGCGCACCATCAAGGTTTTTGAGAAAGAAAAAATTCAATTGCTTAAAGGCCCCTATGGCGCGTACATGAAACAGGGCCTGCGCAATTTTAAGTTAACCAAAGAGCAGCAGGAACGTGCCGCTGACTTGACTATTGAAGAAGCCAAGCAGATAATAGAGGAGATAAAAGCCAACCCGCCAAAGAAAAAGGCTGGGAGGAAGAAGTAATCTGAACGGAGATTTGGAAAGATTAAATGGATTGCACGGATAATACATAGTTTATAGTCGCTAAACGGAGAGAAAGATTTTAGATATACATTTCTAAATAAATCCTCATCATCCCTTTAATCCTGCAAAATCAAGGTTCCGGACTTTTTCTATCCACATCTATTGATAACTTCCTGGCGTTTATTTTAAAAAAAATAGCTTAGTTTGTAGTAAGATTTAATTATGCAGGAAAATCGTGAAATAAACGCTTTGTTTACGCTCCTGGATGATCCCGATGAGGAGGTATTTAGCACTGTAAGTCAAAAAATTGTTGAGTACGGGAAGAATATCATACCCAACCTGGAAAATCTTTGGGAGAATACAGTAGGTGAAGATGTGCAAACCCGGATAGAGATGCTTATCCACCGCCTGCATTATTCTGACCTCCTGCGGGATGTTAGGGCATGGAAAGACAACCCTTACCACGATCTTTTATTTGGCGCGTTGCTTATTTCAAGGTTTCAGTACCCCGATCTTCAAACAGCGCCTGTATTACAGGAAATAGAAAAAATTCGCCGTAATGTTTGGCTGGAGCTTAATAGTTTTCTCACTCCGCTTGAACAGGCTAATGTTATTTCAAGCATAGTGTATAACTATTATAATTTAAAAGGAAGCGAGGTTGCTTATATAAACCCGGATGATTTTTTTATACACAGGGTTTTGCAAAGCAAAAAAGGCAACACCATAACAAATGGCATTTTGTACCTTATTCTTGCCGAATTATTAGAAATGCCGGTAAGGGCCATTAATATTCCGAAACAGTTTGTACTCGCATTTTTTCATCCTGACTACGATCCGGCCACCTTCGACGGGCACCCACAAAGTAAAATAAGTTTTTATGTAGATGCCACCACCGGCCATCCCTTTACGCACAGGGATATAGAAAGCTATTTCAAGCGTATTTCCGTGCCGCCCACCATATCGTATTTTAAGCCGTTAAGCCACCTGCGCATTATACAGGTACTGATAGAGGAACTTGCCAAATGCTTTGAAACACCTGAGTTGCTTTATAAAAAGAATGAATTGCTGAGGCTTTCTGACCTGTTGGATGTTTAGGCAAATAGCAAATCTCAAAGTCCAAATAAGAACAAGTACCAAATAAAAACAAGTACCAAAGTCCAAAAGAGGACAGCACTAAATAAGAATAAGAACCAAATTCCAAAAGGAAAGCACCAAATAAAAGCAAACACCAAAGTCCAAAAGAGGAAAGCAACTAATAAGAATAAGCACCAAATTCCAAATAAGAACAAGTATCAAATCCTAAAATCAAAATACTAAAGCCCAAAATGCTTTTGAGGTAAAATTTTGTTATAATAAGCATGCCAATCTATTCCCGGCACCTGCCATTGCTCACAAACTATAAACTGCAAACAGTTTTACCGTATTTTTGCACCTCAAATAACTGTTATGAAAATAGGATTGCTTCTTATAGCGCTTGTGGTAGTTGGCGTGGCTGCGTACTATATTTTTTTTAAAGGCGATAAGCCTGTTGATGATGGCCCTAAGCAACAGCCCCTTGCGCAAAGCAAGAACAGCGACGTATTTAACAAGCCCTTTAATGATATGCTGAAAACATATTTTAGCCTGCATGATGCACTGGTGAACTGGGATAGTGTGACCGCGCCAAAAATCGCCGATTCTTTATCAGCACAATTAAGCAAAATCCCATATAACGACCTGAAAGCCGATACTAATATTGTTGCTACAGCAAAATCAGTTTCAGTTAATACTGAAGCTGAAGCAAAAGGGCTTGCAGGTGAAAAAAACATAAAGGAACAAAGACTTGAGTTTAATATGATCACCGATGACCTTTACAACATTATCCGCACTGTTAGGTACGATCAGCAGGTAATGTACCACATGCGGTGCCCTATGGCATTTGGGGCAGATAACGAAGGCTTTTGGTTAAGCAATACCAGCGCGATCATTAATCCTTACATGGGCAATAAGCATCCCAAATACCACAGCGCCATGATCAGTTGCGGCAACATCCAGGATTCACTGGATTTTCGTTCAAAGTAATATAAACCGATCCATAGAGCCTTTTTGAAGACATACTGAAACTGTGCTGATGAAATATTTTACAACAACTTTTTTTTGCTTTTTAGTCGGATTATTATTGCATGCACAGGCAAAATTTACACTTAACGGGTATGTAAAAGATTCCATGTCGGGCGAAACGCTTATTGGGGCAAATATTTCTGTGCAGGAGCAAGCTAAAGGCGTAGCTGCTAATCAATATGGCTTTTATTCCATCACTTTGCCAAAAGGCAGTTACCAGCTTATCTTTTCTTATATAGGTTACCAGCCGCAGGTAATTGAGATACCGTTTGACGGCAATAAAACCCTGAATGTTTTGCTCACCCCCCTTTCCTCATTGCTTAACAATGTGGTTGTATTATCTAAAAAAAGGGAGAACAATGTAAAAACGGCGCAGATGGGCAAGGTGGAGCTTAACATCAATACTATAAAAGCGCTGCCTACTTTTTTAGGTGAGGTAGATATTTTGAAATCGCTGCAGCTATTGCCGGGCGTGCGTAACGCCGGGGAAGGCAATGCAGGATTTTACGTGAGGGGCGGCGGCCCGGACCAAAACCTGATATTGCTGGATGATGCAGTTGTTTATAATACCGGGCATTTGTTTGGATTTTTTTCAGTGTTTAATTCCGATGCTATTAAAAGCCTTTCACTTATTAAAGGAGGTATGCCTGCACAATATGGTGGCCGGCTTTCGTCTGTTATTGATGTTGCCATGAAAGATGGCAATATGAATAAAACGGAGATAGACGCGGGCATTGGGTTAATTGCGTCAAGGTTTGCCATACAGGGGCCTATCAAAAAAAACAAAGCATCTTATATGGTGTCTGCCCGCAGAACTTATATTGATGCTTTAATGCAACCTTTTCTAAAAGGCGGAGCATATCAAGGTTCAGGCTATTATTTTTACGATCTTAATGCCAAGGTTAATTACCAGTTCTCTTCAAATGACCGTTTATATTTAAGCAGCTATATAGGGCGCGATAAATTTACATTCAACAATGCGGAACGCTCGTTTCAAACAAGCATACCCTGGGGCAATGCCACCGCCACTTTGCGATGGAATCACATATTCAATAAAAAATTATTCGCTAACACTACCCTAGTGTATAACGACTACAAGTTTAATTTTACAGGCATACAGAATGATTTTGCTTTTAAGCTTTCTTCAGGTATAAGAGACCTGAATGGCAAAATTGATTTTGACTATTATGCTACGCCTGAACATAATATAAAGTTTGGCGCGCTATACACGTACCATACATTTATACCAAGCGTGTTCAGCGGAAGCCAGGATTCGGTAAAATTTTCCCCCAACAGCGCGCAGGAAAAATATGCCAATGAATATGCCTTATACCTGCAGGATGATTGGGATATAAGCAAAGGCATTAAGCTTAATTATGGCGTACGTTACAGCATGTTTCAGCAAATTGGCAGCTATAAAACCTATACTACTGACGCTAATGGCAACCGGCTAGACAGCACCCTATACAGCAAAGGCCAAACAGTTAAAACGTATGGCGGGCTTGAACCACGGGCTACTATACGCATATCGTTAAATGAAAACAGCTCGATTAAAGCGGCGGTTACGCGCAACCTCCAATATATTCATTTGGTAAGCAATGCAGGCACTACTCTGCCTACTGATATTTGGGTGCCCAGCACTCTACGGGTGAAGCCACAAATAGGCTGGCAGTATGCCACCGGGTATTTCCGCAATTTTAATGATAATATGTTTGAAACTTCTCTTGAGCTGTATTATAAAACCATGCAGAATCAAATTGAATACAAAGAAGGCTATACCCCCAATACACTTACCGACCCCGAAGAATCGTTTGTATTTGGCAAGGGATGGAGCTATGGCGCGGAGCTATTTATAAATAAGGTGAAGGGCAGGTTTACCGGGTGGGTAGGTTATACTTTATCGTGGTCATGGAGAAAGTTTCCTGACCTCAATAACGGGCTTAAATACCCAAGCCGTTACGACCGCAGGCACGACCTTTCTGTTGTTGGTATGTACACAATAAATAAAAAATGGAAAGTTTCCTCCATATTTATTTTTGGCAGCGGAAATGCTATATCGCTGCCTGAGCGTTTTTATTTTATAGGCGGCGTGCTAACCCAACAATACAGCAGTATAGATGCCTATCGTATGAAGCCCTATAGCCGCCTTGACCTTGCCGCTACCTATACCCCCATACCCAGGAAGCCAAGAAAATATACACACAGCTGGGTATTCAGTATTTATAATGCTTATAGCCGCCTGAACCCCTACTTCTATTATTTTAGCCAGCAGGGCAATGCACAGGATGGCACTTTGCAGGTAACCGCCAAACAGGTGTCGATCTTTCCGCTTATTCCATCGGTAACACTTAATGTACACATTTAGTTTTTTCACCACATAGGCACATAGAAAACATAGAAGCACATAGGCATATATAAAATTTAGAGAAAATATATCTTTAAATTAATTTCGTTTTGCTGAATGAATGCTTACATTTAGCCAATGTGGCCAGCCTTTGTACCTGCTGATGATATTACCCGGCAAAAAAGCTATTCCTATCAAATTGTAAAAGATGCTTTTGACAGCATTGTGCAATCCTCGCAAATTGACTTTGATTTCGTACAGGGTGGTTGCCAGCAAAGGGCACAGTTAATTTCAATGCTGCTGTACCGGAAATTTAATATTGAACACAGCAAGATATGGATGTTTTCTCCCGCCGCTTTATATTTTAATGACCCACGCACTTTTTTTACTGAGGACAAAAACAAATTGTCGCCTTTAAATACCATCAACTGGAATTATCATGTTGCACCCGCCATACTGGTTGACGATAATGAACAGGTAAACTTTTATGTTATTGATCCATGTATAAATAACAATGTTCCAATACTAATGGATACGTGGTTTAACAGTATAGGCAACAGCGAAACCGGCCAATACAGTTTTTACAAACCAGAGAAATATTTTTTTAATTGCCTGGTCACAAGCGATAACAAAATAACAAATGTTTTTGACGGCAGTTTTGTAGAATACATAAATCCTGACAAAGACAATCTTGTTATGGAAAAAGGGCTTGCCATAAATGATACTGCTATGGCCATTTATCGCAAATATATAAAGCCATTGATGGACAAAGGCGCTGAGGAAAATAACACTGAACTTGAAGACCTGAAAGCAATTTTTGGCAATGCCACGGCAATGGATATGCTGCTATCGCAAAATATCAGCGGCTATACAAATAATACTACGCACAGGTACGCAATAACCCGCTACGGCGATATTTTATTAGAGGCGAAAAAGATATTTAATGAAAGGCTGGTATTTTGGACGAAATGTGTGAATGAATTGTTGTAAGTGGATTGAACGCCCGCCCGGATGAACGTTCGGACGGGTGGGCGTTCAATATTTCTGCCTCAAATTTCATTTTAAAAGTTGGCTGCTTATCCTTTATCTTAGAGTAATATCCTGACGATTGAATTTGTAACAATGAATAAATTATTAACTCCTGTTGCCTTTATGCTCACTGTATTATCAGTTAACGCACAAAAAGAAATGCCGTTATACGACGGCGCTATACCAAATGCCATTGCCTGTACTGTAAAAGAAACTTCTGTAACAGATAATGGCATTTTAATTATTTCAAATGTTACACAGCCAACACTTACTGCCTGGATACCACCAAAAGATAAGCAGAATGGCACGGCAGTGCTGATAATACCCGGCGGCGGCTACGGCATTGTTGCGGCAGGCCATGAGGGTGCAGATGTGGCAAAAGCGTTTAATGCTGCAGGCATCACTGCGTTTGTATTAAAATACCGCATACCCAACGATGCCTGCATGACGGATAAAATGTTTGTGCCATTAATGGATGCGCAACAGGCTTTATACGTTATACGTAAAAACGCCGCGGCGTATGGTATTGATACGGCCAAAGTTGGGGTAATGGGTTTTTCCGCAGGCGGCCATCTTGCGGCAACCGTTAGTACACATTTTGACCGCCCTGTACGCAAGGAACTCGCAGGCACTAACCTGCGGCCTGATTTTTCTATGCTTATCTATCCTGTTATAAGCTTTGAGCCAAACATTGCGCACATGGGTTCAAGAGAAAACCTTATTGGCAAGAATGCTGATGAAAAATGGGTGCATTATTTCTCCAATGAAGAACAGGTAACCGCCCAAACCCCTCCCGCTTTTTTTGTGCATGCCTCAGATGACAATGCTGTTAATCCGGAAAACAGCATCGCGTATTACACCGCTTTATTAAAATTTAAAACTCCTGCGGAACTGCATATATACGAGCATGGCGGGCATGGCTTTGGGCTTAATAATCCCACTACAAACGACAAATGGTTTGAAAGTTGTTTGAACTGGCTGAAGACAAATAAATGGTGACCTCATAAGCCCTCATCCCCTACCCCTTCTCCCTAAAGGGAAGAAGGGACGCACGAGAGCATATTTATTACGGGGAGATGAGCGGGAAACAAAATAATTATTTTACTTACCCGGTTATTTTAATTACAAAGGCATATTTGCCTGCAGAACCCTGTAATTGTTTTGGAATAATAATTTCAGCTTTGCCATTATTGTTTAAAATTTTACACTCTCCTTTTATTCCAAGTATGGCGACTTTTGTTTTTTGTGTTATTAATGATGCGTCAACCGGAATTGATGCAGGTAATAGTATATTTTCATTTTTATCGTCTGCTAAAACAAAAACATATTTCGCGTTTCCGTCTTTCGATTGGGTATAAACAATATTATCTTTTTCATAAGGGGCTATGGGCCTGCTGTTATAAATAGCTTCGCCATTCACTTTCATCCACACCCCTATTTCTTTTAAGCGGCTATAGGCAGTATCGCTCCAGTCGCCTTCAGGTGAGGGGCCTACATTCAATAAAAAATTACCGCCCCTTGAAACGATCTTCACCAGCAGGTGAATAAGCTGGTTAGTTGATTTATAGGTATCGTTTGGCACATAGCTCCACGAATTGCCCATGGTTAAACAGGTTTCCCAGGGATAATCCAATGGCTTGCCCGGCACTGTTTGTTCGGGTGTTTGATAATTTTCAAACTCGCCGCCAACTGACCTGTCAACAACTAATAATCCGGGTTGATGTTGTCTTGCCATTGCGGCTATCTTTTTCATATCCACATCCTGCCCGTTGGGAATGCCCTGCTCCCAATCAACAGATTTGCTAATGCTGGAAGCAGGCCTTACCCAACCGCCGTCGAGCCAAAGAATATCAACTTTGCCATAGCCGGCCATCAGTTCTTCAATCTGATCATAGGTGTATTGTTTAAATGCATTCCACCGTTCCGGGTATTTTTTCAAATCATAATTCACATTCCTGTCCTTTGGGGGAAAGTATGGCCACCAAAAATTTTCGCTGTGCCAGTCCGGCTTAGAGAAATAAGCGCCTATCATAAAACCTTTCTTCCTGAATGCATCAAATACTTCCTTTGTAACATTGCTCCTGGGGTCGGTTGAAAATGGTGTTTTGGCAGATGTGATCTTATAATCAGTTTGTTTA